>NZ_JBWKGY010000009.1:0-312249 GCF_056433525.1 Streptomyces sp. NPDC044704 | reverse complement strand
CGGCCCCCTCCCCGCCCGGCAGGCCGCGGGCCCCCCCCCCCCACCAACCCCCCCCCCCCCCCCCCCCCCCCCCCCCCGGCCCCGCCCCCGGCCCCGACCCCGGCCCACCCGCAGCCACCCCACCCGCCCCCCGCCCGGCCAGGGCAGAGGCAGAGGCAGAGGCAGAGGCAAGCTCAGAACACCGAAAGCCCCGTCAACGTGGTGAAGCGGTCCAGAGCCGCCACACCCGCCACCGAGTTGCCCTGCGCGTCGAGTCCAGGGCTCCAGACCGCGAGGGTGCACAGGCCCGGGACGACCGCGACGATGCCGCCCCCGACGCCGCTCTTGCCCGGCAGCCCGACCCGGTACGCGAACTCGCCCGCTGCGTCGTACGTCCCGCAGGTCAGCATCACCGCGTTGATCTGCTTGGCCTCGCTGCGCGTCAGCAGCCGCGAGCCGTCCGCGCGCAGCCCGTGCCGGGCCAGGAACCGCCCGGCCAGGGCGAGATCGGCGCAGCTCATCTCGATGGAGCACTGCCAGAAGTAGTGGTCCAGCAGCGCCGGCACGGGGTTGTCGATGTTCCCGTACGAGGCCATGAAGTGGGCGACGGCCGCGTTCCGGTCGCCGTGTTCCTGCTCGGACGCGGCCACCTCCGCGTCGAAGCCGATGCCGGGGTTGCCGCTCTCCTGCCGCAGGAACTCCAGCAGTTCGCTGCTCGCGTCGCCCGTCAGGGTCTGGAGCCGGTCGGTGACGACGAGCGCGCCCGCGTTGATGAACGGGTTGCGGGGGATGCCGTTCTCGTACTCCAGCTGCACGAGCGAGTTGAACGGGTTGCCCGACGGCTCCCGGCCCACCCGCTCCCACAGGCTGTCGCCGCCCTCGGCCAGCGCCAGCGCCAGCGCGAACACCTTGGTGATCGACTGGGTGGAGAACGGGGTCCGCCAGTCACCGACCCCGTAGACGTTCCCGTCGAGGTCGGCGAGCGCCATCCCGAAGCTGCCGGGGTCCACGGTCGCGAGGGCCGGGATGTACTCGGCGGGCGTGCCGCTGCCGACGAGGGACGCGATGTCGGCCGCGACCCGCTCCAGCAGGGCCGCGTAGTCGAAGGGCCCGGCCTCCACCGCCACTCCTGTTACGCCTTGGTGCCGCGGTGCAGGGCGACGACGCCGCCGGTCAGGTTCCGCCAGGCGACCTTGCCCCAGCCGGCCTTCTGCAGCAGCGCGGCCAGCGCCGGCTGGTCCGGCCATTCGCGGACGGACTCGGCGAGGTACACGTACGCGTCCGGGTTCGAGGCCACCACACGGGCCACCGGCGGCAGCGCGCGCATCAGGTACTCCATGTAGACGGTGCGGAAGGGCGCCCAGGTCGGCTGCGAGAACTCGCAGATCACGACCTGGCCGCCGGGCTTCGTCACCCGGTACAGCTCGCGCAGCGCGGCGTCGGTGTCCTGGACGTTGCGCAGGCCGAAGGAGATCGTCACGGTGTCGAAGACGTCGTCCTTGAACGGCAGCTTCGTCGCGTCACCGGCGGTCAGCGGCAGCCAGGCGTGCTTCTTCTTGCCCTCGCGGAGCATGCCGAGGGAGAAGTCGCAGGGGACGACGTACGCGCCGCTCTCGGCGAAGGGCAGCGAGGAGGTCGCGGTTCCGGCGGCGAGGTCGAGGACCTTCTGGCCGGGGCGGGCGGCGACCGCCTTGGCGACCTCCCTGCGCCACAGGCGCGCCTGGCCGAGGGAGATCACGTCGTTGGTGAGGTCGTAGTTCGCCGCCACACCGTCGAACATGGACGCGACTTCGTGCGGCTGCTTGTCCAGGGAAGCCCTTGTCACTGATGTGTGCCCCTCGGTGTGCGGGTCGACAGATACGGGGCCATCCTCTCAGGCCGCCGCCGCGCCACCCGCCCGGGACTGGCCCCGGGGACAGTTGTGGTGTGGCGTGCGGGTGGGTTGACTGGACGCGGGCCGACCCGGACCGACGACCCGGCAGGGCGAGGGGCACACTGGGTGCCCTCGTCTAGCAAAGGGCTCCAGCATGCCGGCAGGGCGTTCCACCGGTCGTTCCACGGACGGTTCCCGAGGAGGCCTGCGCGCGCTGCGCCGGGCCGAGCGGCGCCGGCGGCTGCGCCGGACGGTCCTCGGGGCGACGGCGCTGATCGTGCTCTCGGTGTCCGCCTACACCCTGGCCCCCGGGGATCCGGAGGTCGCCACCGTCGCCGACGGCCGGGGCGCAGGGCCGGCGGAAGAGGTCCCGGCGGACCCGTCCGCCACGGCCCCGCACGCCTCCTCCCCCGCTTCGCGCACGACCCGCCGCCCCTCCGGCCCGGCCTCCCCGAAGGCGCCCGCGGCCTCCCCTTCCACCCCGGCCTCCCCGAAGGCGTCCACGGGCCCGTCCGCGCCCGCCGCGGGGCCGGGGACGTTCACCGCGTCGACGGTGACGGGGCAGCCCCAGGGCAAGGGGCCCGTACGGAGCTGGCGGATCGAGGTCGAACAGGGCAGCGGGGTCGACCCGGAGGCCGCCGCCCGCTCCGTCGAGGCGATCCTCGGGGACCCGCGCGGCTGGATCCGCGACCCGGCGTACGGCTTCCGGATGGCCGGGCCCGGGGAGACGGTGGACTTCACCGTGAAGATCGCCACGCCGTCGACCACCGACCGGCTGTGCGAGGTGGTCACGCCCGAGCTGATCGGGGAGACCAACTGCCGGGCCGGGCACACCGTCGTGGTCAACCTCAAGCGCTGGCTGGAGGGGTCCCCGCAGTTCAGCGGCCCGGTGGAGGAATACCGGGCCCTGATCGTGAACCACGAGGTGGGCCACGAACTGGGCCGGGAGCACGAGACCTGCCCCGGGCCCGGGCGGCCGGCGCCCGCGATGATGCAGCAGATCAAGGGACTGCTCGGCTGTACGTCCAACGCCTGGCCGTTCGACGGAGCGGGAACCTACCTGGCCGGTCCGCGCGTCCCCTGACACAGCAGTGGCCGGGGTGAGGAGCGGGAACCGTGCGCGTCGTCAGCTTCAGCGTCCCCGCCTGGTTCCCGTCGTACGGGCCCCAGCGGCCGCGGGTGCGGCTCACCGAACAGGAGTCGGCGGTGTTCCTGTGCCTGGCGACCGGGGCGTCCAACGCGGAACTCGCCGCGGAGCTCCACCTGTCGGTCAGCACCGTCAAGTTCCACGTGGGCAACATACGGGCCAAGCTCGGCGGGATCAGCCGCCTCCAGGCCTGCCTCCTGGCGGCCCTCGCCCGCGACGGCCGGCGGCTCAGCGACGGCGGTGCAGGAGACGGCCCCCGATGACCGTGGCCACGCAGGTGTCCGCGCCGAGGGCCGGGAGCTCCGCCGGGGACGGCACCGCGAACACCGCGAAGCGGGCCGGGGCGCCGGCTTCCAGGACCCCGTGGAAGGCCTCCTCGGCCGTCTCCCGGCCCGCGAGCGGGTCGAGGGCGGGCGGGCCCTCGTAGGGGACGGGCGCGAGCACGGCCAGGCCCGAGCGGACCACCGCGGTGCGCACCGACGCCACCGTGAACCGGCCCGCGACGGCCACCACCCCGCGCGCCAGCAGCTTCTGCGTGCCGCGCCGGGCGCTGTTGCCCCAGCGGGCCTCGGTCATCTTCAGGGCGTCCAGGGCGGCCGCCCCGGTGATCGGGCCGGCGCCGAGCTCGGTGATCTCGTACGGGTCGTCCGGGTAGTACGTCCGCTCCAGCAGCTCGTCCGCGCCGCGCGCCAGCAGCCCCGGGGTCAGCACGCCGGGCCAGCGGCGGACCCGGGCGTGCGGGGCGTCCGCGGCGAGCTCCGCGTACGGGCCCGCGCGGACGATCCGGTCGCCCTCGACCAGGACGGCGCCGCCTTCCAGCGGCGTCGATCCCGGGCCGGTGACGAGGAGTTCGGCCGTGTGCAGCGTGAGCATCAGTTCGTGGAGATGAGCTTCAGCTCGGGGTGCGCGGTGCCGCCCTCGATGGCGATGGAGGAGATGTGCGAGGCGACGCGGTGGTCGGCCGGGTCGTTCGCCGGGTCGTCGTGCACGAGGAGGTGCTCGTACGTCGTGGCGCGCTGCGCCGGGACGCGGCCCGCCTTGCGGATCAGGTCGATGATCTCCTGGCGGTTCGAGCGGTGCTTGGCACCGGCCGAGGAGACGACGTTCTCCTCCAGCATGATCGAACCGAGGTCGTCCGCGCCGTAGTGCAGGGAGAGCTGGCCCGCCTCCTTGCCGACGGTGAGCCAGGAGCCCTGGATGTGGGCGACGTTGTCGAGGAAGAGCCGCGCGATGGCGATCATGCGCAGGTACTCGAAGACCGTCGCCTGGGTGCGGCCCTTGAGGTGGTTGTTCTCGGGCTGGTACGTGTACGGGATGAACGCGCGGAAGCCGCCGGTGCGGTCCTGCGTGTCCCGGATCATCGCGATGTGCTCGATGCGTTCGGCGTTGGTCTCGCCGGTGCCCATCAGCATGGTGGAGGTGGACTCCACGCCCAGCCGGTGGGCGATCTCCATGATCTCCAGCCAGCGTTCGCCGGACTCCTTCAGCGGGGCGATCGCCTTGCGGGGCCGCGCGGGCAGCAGTTCGGCGCCCGCGCCGGCGAAGGAGTCCAGGCCGGCGGCGTGGATCCGCTGGATGGCCTCCTCGGCCGAGACGCCCGAGATGCGGGCCATGTGCTCGACCTCGGACGCGCCGAGGGAGTGGATGACGAGCTGCGGGAATTCCTTCTTGATGGCCCCGAAGTGGTGCTCGTAGTACTCGACGCCGTAGTCGGGGTGGTGGCCGCCCTGGAACATGATCTGCGTGCCGCCGAGCTCCACGGTCTCCGCGCAGCGGCGCAGGATGTCGTCGAGGTCGCGCGACCAGCCCTTCTTCTTGTCCTTGGGGGCCGCGTAGAAGGCGCAGAACTTGCACGCCGTCACGCACACGTTCGTGTAGTTGATGTTGCGCTCGATGATGTACGTCGCGATGTGCTCCGTACCGGCGTAGCGCAGCCGGCGCGCGGCGTCGGCGGCCTGGCCGAGCGCGTGGAGCGGGGCGTGCCGGTAGAGGTCGAGGGCCTCTTCCTGGCTGATCCGGCCCCCTGCGGCGGCACGGTCGAGGACAGACTGGAGAGCGGCCTGGTCGGTCACCGGTGCGTCACCTTTCGGCGGTGTGTCAAGGGTCCGGACCGATCCAGCCTACGCCAGGGCCCGTCCGCGGGTTTCAGGGGCCGGGCCCCCGCGGTTCAGGGGCTGCGGGTGAGGTCGCCCTCGGGGTTCCCGGCGGGACCGTCGCCCGACTTGTAGTGGAGGGTTCCGTTCTCGTTGAGGGTGAAGCGCTCGTCGGCGGAGCCGTTGGAGCAGACGCCGGGCGCCGGGTTCGGACCACCGGAGGTGTCGAGGACGAGCGAGCGGTCGGTGGCGGAGGCCAGCTTCCAGTCGCCGCTGCAGTCGGTGCCGAGGAGGTCGATGACCGACTTGTCGCGGGCGACGACCTCGCCGACCTTGCCGCCCTTGATCGTGATCTCGAACGCGCTCGGGACGCCCAGGCGGGCGGTGGTGACCGTGCCCTTCCAGGTTCCGGTCAGCTCCTTCGGCACGTCGCCCCGGGTCCCCTTCGGCGGGGCCGACGAGGCCGCGGACGGACTGCCCGTGGGCGTGGTCGCGGGCGAGGACGCGGCCGGGTCGGTGTCCGCCGGCGTCGACGCCGAGGGCCGCGGGCCGCTGCTCGCCGCGTCCCGGCCCTCGCCCTGTCCCGGCAGCAGCCCCATCCCGTACAGCCCGCCGGTCACCCCCGCGAGGACGGCCGCCGCCGCGAGGACGACCGTGCAGCTGAACCGCCGGCCGGCCGCGCTGACCGTCACCCGGCGCCCTTCCGGGGCTTCGCGCGGGCCCGGCACACCGCCGCCGCCCGCCGTCCCGGTCACCGCGTCGTGCGGCGCGGCGTTCGACGCCCCCTGCCGCGCGGCGCCCGAACCGTACGGGCCCGCCGGGCCCGAAGCCCCGTACGGGCCCCCGTACGAGGGGTCCGGCGCCCCGAACCCGCCGCCCGCCGGAGCCCCGTACGGGGCCGCGGGCAACGGCACCGGCCCGGACCCGGCCCGCCCTGCGGGATCCCCGGCGGGCTCCGCGTCCAGGTCCAGCAGGGCCACGGCCGCCCGGCTCGCCTCCTCCACCAGCGGAGCCGGCAGCCACCCCGGCGCGCCCAGGGCGCCGCCCAGGGCCACCGCCAGCTCCTGCGGCGCGGGACGCTCCGGGGCCGCCTTGGCGAGGCAGGACGCGATCAGCTCGCGGAGCTCCCCGGCCGGGATCCCGTCGAGCTCCGGCGGCTCGTGGACCACCTTGTAGAGGAGCGTCGCCGAGTTGTCCCCGGTGAAGGGGGGCCGCCCGGTCGCCGCGAAGGCCAGCACCGCGCCCAGCGAGAACACGTCCGCCGCCCCGCTGATCCCCTTGCCGAGGATCTGCTCGGGCGACATGTAGCCGGGCGAGCCGACGGACACCCCCGTGGAGGTCAGCGAGGCCGTCCCGTCCGTGGCCCGGGCGATCCCGAAGTCGATCAGCCGGGGCCCGTCGAGGGTCAGCATCACGTTCGACGGCTTCACGTCCCGGTGGACGAGGCCCAGCGCGTGCACCGCCACCAGCGCCCGGGCCAGCCCCGCTCCGACGGCCCGCACCGATGACCCCGGCAGCGGCCCGTGCCCGGCCACCGCCCGGTCCAGGGAGGGGCCCGCCACGTAGCCCGTCGCCACCCACGGCACGGCCGCCTCGGGGTCGGCGTCCAGCACCGGCGCCGTCCACTCCCCGCCGACCCGGCGGGCGGCCTCCACCTCGCGCCGGAACCGCTCCCGGAACTCCCCGTCCGCCGCGAAGTGCGGGTGCACGATCTTCACCGCGACGGTCCGGCCGCCCGCGCTGCGCCCCAGGTAGACCCGGCCCATGCCGCCCGCGCCGAGCCGGCCGAGCAGCCGGTACGCCCCGATCGTCCGCGGTTCACCGGCTTCGAGCGGCTGCATCGCTTCCCCGTCCCCCGAGTCGTCTGATGTCACCAGCACCTTAGGGCCTCGGGCATCGCCTACGGTGGGCCGCCGGAAACCGTACGAGGGGGGAAGAAAGATGAACGGCACCGGCACCACCGGGACGACGAGCCTGACCGGGCGGAACCGGACGGCGCGGGTCGCCCTCGGCTTCGCGCTGGCGTCCGTGGGCTTCCTCGGGAACTTCGCCGGGCCGATCGCCTGGCTCAACCCGCCGCTCTTCGTCGCGCTGGCGCTGCTGTGCGCGCTGCTGGCGATCCCCTCCGGGCACGCGGCCCGCTTCCGGGGCCGCCGGCTCGGCGGCGACGGCCGGGGCGCCGCGCTGGCCGCCCTCCTGATCGGCTGGCTGTGCCTGCTGGTGACGCTCTTGGCCGTCGCCGCCCTCTTCGGCCTGGCGGCCGGCCTGGGCTTCGTCATGGAGCACGGCTGAACCGAAAGCCCCGGGCGAATGCATGCATTCCGCTTCGCGGTACACGAGGGCGAATGGGGAACGAATTCCCGGATAACGCACGCATTCGCTTTCCGGTGTGCGCGGCGGCGGCGGGCATAAGCCCGCTCAATGATCCGCGGCGCCCACCTTGAGGAGCTCCACGGCGACATCCGTGGGGTAGCCCGTCGTGGAACCCGTACGGCGCGCGAATTCGCGGACGCCGGCCAGTTGTTCCGGGCCGAAGCGGAAGTCGAGCGTGGTGAAGTAGCGCTCCAGCAGCTCGGCGTCGAAGGCCTCCCAGCGGGCGGCCTGCTTGGCGACCTTGGTGACCTCCCGGAGGGAGACGTCCATGGAGGACAGGAAGGCCTCGTGGACCTTGGAGACGACGACGGGCTCGCGGGCGAGGTAGTCCTTGCGGGCGGCCCAGACGGCGAAGACGAACGGCAGTCCGGTCCAGTCCTTCCACATCTGACCGAGGTCGTGGACCGCCAGCCCGAGCCGGGGGGCGTCGTGCAGCGAGGCGCGCAGCGCGGCGTCGCCGATCAGCACCGCCGCGTCGGCCTCCTGCATCATGACGCCCAGGTCAGGGGGGCAGGAGTAGTAGTCGGGCTGGACTCCGTACTGCTCGGCGAGGAGCAGCTGGGCGAGGCGTACGGAGGTCCGGGAGGTCGATCCGAGGGCGACCCGGGCGCCGTCGAGCTGCTCCAGCGGGACCTGGGAGACGATCACGCAGGACATCACGGGGCCGTCGCAGCCGACCGCGATGTCGGGGAAGGCGACGAGCTCGTCGGCGTTGCGGAGGTACTCGACGAGGGTGATGGGCGCGATGTCGAGTTCGCCGCTGACGAGTCTTTCGCTGAGTTTCTCGGGGGTGTCCTTGGTCAGCTCCAGGTCCAGCAGCGTGCCGGTTCGGGCCAGCCCCCAGTAGAGGGGCAGGCAGTTCAGGAACTGGATGTGGCCGACGCGGGGCCGGCTGCGGTAGACGTCCACATCGCGAGACTAGCCCCCGGCTCTCCGTCAGCCATCGAGCGGGTCTCAAACGTCCGGGTGACGTGATCTTTCCCTCTGGTCTCGGCCGCGGGGTGCGTGCTAGGCTCGACGCAAGTTGCAGTTTGGTTTCCCTTGCAGTACGAAGCCTGCGGAGAATGTGACCCGCAGGCTTTTGTAGTTTTCAGACTTCTTAGCAGGTTCTGGAGCAGGGCGACCCTTTGGCCCATAGGAGGGCTCATGGCTACCGGAACCGTGAAGTGGTTCAACGCTGAAAAGGGCTTCGGCTTCATCGCCCAGGACGGCGGCGGCCCGGATGTCTTCGTCCACTACTCCGCGATCAACGCTGCTGGCTTCCGCTCCCTGGAGGAGAACCAGCAGGTGAACTTCGACGTCACGCAGGGTCCGAAGGGCCCGCAGGCGGAGAACGTCACCCCGGCCTAGTCGCCTGGCCGACCGGATCGCGGTTGGATTAGCAGTACCCAAGGAGCCCTGCCTCCTCCGTGCGAGCGGAGGGGGCGGGGCTCCTGCCTTTTCACCCCCGGCTCTCACCCCCGGCTTTCAGCGCCGCTTTCACCGCCGGCGAAGCGGAAGGCCGCCGGCCGGTCACCGTGCGGGACGGTGACCGGCCGGCGGCCTTCTCGTGTGTCCGGGGCCCCCGATCAGGGCTTGAGGGCCGGCTGGGAGGTGGTCGGGGCGGGCTTGGTACCGGTCCCCGGCTGCGTCTCAGGGGTTCCGGGCGCGGGGTCCGGCTTGGTCTCCGCCTTGGGGGCGATCGTGATCTCCAGGACCAGGACCGACTTCTCGGGCGTGATCAGGCGCAGGTGGTAGGTGCCCGGGGCGACGTCCTTGGTGAGGAGGTCCGGCAGGGCGGTCTTGCCGTCGGCGCCGGTCTTGGGCAGGTCCAGTGCGAACAGCTTCTTGCCGTCCTCGCCCGCGAAGTACGGGCCCTTCGCCGTCTTCGGGTCCACGGGGACCCAGGCGCCGGCCTGGTCCTTCTCGACGAGGGCGGCGGTGAGCTGCGCACCGGCGACGGGCGTGTTCCCTGCGGCGGCGAGGAACTGCAGGCCCTTCACGGCGGTGCCGGTCTCGGCCCGCACGGGGGCCGTGCCGTCGGTGCGGGTCAGCACGACCGGCTTGGCGGTGACCTTGCCGTCCAGGGCCACGGTGAACTGGCTCTTGGAGTCGTAGGCCGTGGCGCGGAGGGTGAAGGCGCCGGCCGTCGGGCCCGCCTTCAGCTTGGGGGCGGTGGCGATGCCCTGGGCGTCCGTACGGATCACCACGCTGGGCTCGTTCAGCGGGGAGAAGCGGGTCCCGCCGGTGGTGTCCCCCTCGACGGCGATCACGACGGCCTGGCCGACGGCCGGCTTTCCGTCGCTGAGGACCGCCTTGAAGCGGGTGCCCTCCGCGAAGACGCCGCCCGTCTCGGCCTCCAGCTTCGCCCCGCCGACGCGCTCCAGCTTGGCGAGCGCGGCCGGCGCCGGGGTCGGCTTGGTCGGCTCGGTGGGCGGGGTCGTCGGCGTGGTCGGCTTGGTGGGCGTGGTCGGGTTCGTCGGCGTGGTGGGGTTCGTCGGCGTCGTGGGCGTGGTCGGCCGGGTCGGCGTCGTCGGGAACGTGGGCTGCGGGGCGGGCAGGGTGCCCGAGGGCGGCGGGGTGGGGAAGTTCCCGGCGGGCGGGTTCGGTACCCCGGCGGCGCCGTTCTGGTACTGCCGCATGTAGCCGAGTACGGAGTTCACGTACTCGCGGGAGTTGTTGTAGCTGAGGATCGCCTTGTCGAGCTTGGCCGGGTCGGAGAGGTCCCGGTCGCCCGCGCACAGGTAGAGGCCCGCGCCCAGGGCCGCGTCGTAGATGTTGTTCGCGTCGCGCTTGCCGTCGGCGTTGCCGTCGGCCTTCCAGTCCTTCCACGTGGACGGGATGAACTGCATCGGGCCGAAGGCACGGTCGTACTCGGTGTCCGCGTCCCACTCGCCCTTGTCGGTGTCGCTGATCTTCGCGAAGCCGTTGCCGTCGAGGCGGGGGCCGCGGATCGGCTTCTCCGTGTACCCGTCGGACTGGAGCCCGTACCCGGAGGCGTGGACGGACTCGATGCGGCCGATGCCCGCCAGCAGTTCCCAGGGCAGCTTGCAGTTGGGCAGGGCCGCGCCCACCGACACCGCGGCGCGCTGGTAGGCGTCGAGGGCGGTCGCGGGTATGCCGCCGGCGCCTTCGGGAGCGTTCGCTCCGGGCGGCGGCGTGGGGTCGGCGAGCGTGGGCGGCAGGTCGAGCCGCGCGTCGCCGCGGTCGGTGGCCTGCGGACTGTCCGGGGTCGGTTCGGACTCCCCCGCGCCCGCGGTCGACGGGTTGGTCACGACGGCGGCGGTGGTCAGGCTGGCCGCGAGGGCGGCCGTGCACAAGACCTTGCGCGAGGTGTTGACTACATGACGGTGAAGCGGCTTCACAGTGCGGCGATCCCCCCAAGGCGGCCAGCTAAGGTTTGCGGCCGGTCGAGCCGTGATTCTTCTGTCTATCAGGTATTCCGACGCGACTCGCCGTCGCCCCCGCAGATATGACGCACCATTCGTCTCGGCTTCACCGCCCTGTGGCCCAGGACGTCCAGGACGCGGCCCCCGGGGCGACCGGCGGCGCCGCCGGGGTGCGCCTTCCCTGCCGGTAACGCCGCAATGACCCGTTCCGGCACGCCTGATGACCCTTTGCATCCGTTTTCGCCATCGCGGAGCGCGCCGGCGGGCCGGGCGCGGCCCCACGGCCGACCCCATCCCCGGCCCCTCCGCCGGGTGCTCCGCCGGGTGCTCCGCCGGGTGCTCCGCCGGGTCCCTTCGCCGGCCCATCCCCCGGCCCCTCGGCGGACCTTCCCATCCGCGCCCCCGCACCCTACCCTGACGCCCCGTCAGATCGAGTCGCCAGGGAGCGCCGCATGCTGTTGCGAGGGAAGACCGTCATCGTCTCCGGCGTCGGGGCCGGGCTCGGCCACCAGGTGGCCGCCGCCGTGGTCCGCGACGGCGGGAACGCCGTCCTCGGCGCCCGGACCGAGGCCAACCTGGCCAAGTCCGCCGCCGAGATCGACCCGGACGGGCACCGCACCGCCCACCTCCCCACCGACATCACCGACGAAGCCCAGTGCGAGGCCCTCGTGGCACTGGCCCGCGAGCGCTTCGGCGGCGTGGACGCCGTCGTGCACGTCGCCGCCTGGGACTCGTACTTCGGCGGTCTGACGGACGCCGACTTCGGGACCTGGCAGCAGATCCTCGACGTCAACCTCCTGGGCACCCTGCGCATGACCCGGGCCTGCCTCCCCGCGCTCAAGGAGAACGGCGGCTCCGTCGTCATCATCGGCACCCAGTCCGCCGTCGCCGCCCCCAACGAGGTCCAGCAGGCCGCCTACGCCGCCTCCAAGGGCGCGCTGACCTCCGCGATGTACTCCATGGCCCGCGAGCTGGGCCCGCACCGGATCCGCGTCAACACCGTGCTGCCCGGCTGGATGTGGGGCCCGCCCGTCCAGGCCTTCGTGACCTTCACCGCGCACACCGAGGGCGTCCCCGAGGCCGAGGTCCACGCCCGCCTCACCGAGCGGATGGCGCTGCCCGACCTCGCCACCGACGGGGACGTCGCCGACGCCGCCGTGTTCCTCGCCTCGGAGCGGGCCCGGGCGATAACCGGCCAGTCCCTGCTGGTCAACGCCGGTGAACTGATGCGATGACGCCCTCCGTGCGGCGACCCGCGGATCGTATGCTCCCCGTATGACCACTCCGAGTGACGCTCCGACCGAAAACGCGATGCGCCGCGCGCTCCGGCGGGCCCGTGACGGCGTCGCGCTGGACGCGACCGAAGCGGCCGTGCTCCTCCAGGCGCGCGGCGAGGCCCTGAAGGACCTCGCCGCCTCCGCCGCCCGGGTGCGGGACGCCGGGCTCGCGGCCGCCGGCCGGCCCGGCGTCATCACGTACTCGCGCAAGGTCTTCATCCCCCTCACCCGCCTGTGCCGCGACAAGTGCCACTACTGCACCTTCGTCACCGTGCCCGGCAAACTCCGCCGCGCCGGCCACGGCATGTACCTGTCCCCCGACGAGGTCCTCGCCATCGCCCGCGAAGGCGCCGCGATGGGCTGCAAGGAAGCCCTCTTCACCCTCGGGGACCGCCCCGAGGACCGCTGGCCCGAGGCCCGCGAGTGGCTCGACGCGCACGGCTACGACGACACCCTCGCCTACGTACGGGCCATGGCCATCCGGGTCCTGGAGGAGACGGGCCTGCTCCCCCACCTCAACCCGGGCGTCATGACCTGGTCCGAACTCCAGCGCCTCAAGCCCGTCGCCCCGTCGATGGGCATGATGCTGGAAACCACCGCGACCCGCCTGTGGTCCGAGCCCGGCGGCCCCCACCACGGCTCCCCCGACAAGGACCCGGCCGTGCGCCTGCGGGTGCTGGAGGACGCCGGACGCTCCAACGTCCCCTTCACCACCGGCGTCCTCATCGGCATCGGGGAGACCTACGAGGAGCGCGCCGAGGCCTTCTTCGAACTGCGCCGCGTCCAGCGCAGCTACCACGGCGTCCAGGAGGTGATCGTCCAGAACTTCCGCGCCAAGCCGGACACCGCGATGCGCGGCATGCCCGACGCGGAGCTGGAGGAGCTGGCCGCGGCCATCGCCGTCGCCCGCCACATCCTGGGCCCCGGCGCCCGCATCCAGGCCCCGCCGAACCTGGTCGACGCCGAGTACGCCCTGCTCATCGGCGCGGGCATCGACGACTGGGGCGGGGTCTCCCCCCTGACCCCCGACCACGTCAACCCCGAGCGGCCCTGGCCGCACATCGAGGAGCTCGCCGAGCGGACCGCCGCCGCCGGCTTCGAGCTGCGCGAACGGCTCACGATCTACCCGGAGTTCCTGCGGCGCGGCGAACCCTGGCTGGACCCCCGGCTGCTGCCGCACGTCCGCGCCCTGGCCGATCCGGACACGGGCCTGGCGAACGAGTCCGCGAAGGTCGAGGGCCGGCCCTGGCAGGAGCCCGACGAGGGATTCGCCGCGTACGGGCGCACCGACCTGCACACCGCCATCGACACCGAGGGCCGCACCGGCGACCGCCGCGAGGACTTCGACCACGTCTACGGCGACTGGGAGGCCCTGCGCGAGGCCGCCGCGCCCGGCATGGTGCCCGAGCGCATCGACACCGACGTACGGGCCGCCCTCGCGCAGGCCGCCGACGACCCCACCGCGCTCACCGACGCCCAGGCCCTGGCCCTGCTCCACGCCGACGGCCCCGCACTCGACGCGCTGTGCCGGATAGCGGACGACCTGCGCAAGTCGGTGGTGGGCGACGAGGTCACGTACATCGTCACCAGGAACATCAACTTCACCAACGTCTGCTACACCGGCTGCCGGTTCTGCGCCTTCGCGCAGCGCCGCACGGACGCCGACGCCTACACCCTCTCCCTCGACCAGGTCGCCGACCGGGCCGCGCAGGCCTGGGACGTCGGCGCGGTCGAGGTCTGCATGCAGGGCGGCATCCACCCCGACCTGCCCGGCACCGCCTACTTCGACATCGCGCGGGCGGTCAAGGAGCGGGTCCCCGGCATGCACGTGCACGCCTTCTCCCCGATGGAGGTCGAGAACGGCGCCACCCGTACCGGAATGTCCGTACGGGACTGGCTGACGGCCGCCAAGGAGGCCGGGCTGGACTCCATCCCGGGCACGGCGGCGGAGATCCTGGACGACGAGGTCCGCTGGGTCCTCACCAAGGGCAAACTGCCGACGGCGGACTGGATCGACGTCATCTCCACGGCGCACGAGCTCGGCATCCGCTCCTCGTCCACGATGATGTACGGCCACGTCGACCAGCCGCGGCACTGGCTCGGCCACTTCCGCACGCTGGTGCGGATCCAGCAGGCCGCCCTCGACAAGGGCGTCGCGGGCTTCACCGAGTTCGTGACGCTCCCCTTCATCCACACCAACGCCCCCGTCTACCTGGCGGGCATCGCCCGGCCCGGCCCCACCGTCCGCGACAACCGGGCGGTGACGGCCATGGCCCGGCTGCTGCTCCACCCGCACATCACCAACATCCAGACCAGCTGGGTGAAGCTGGGTGCGGAGGGCGCGGCCGAGATGCTCCGCTCCGGCGCCAACGACCTCGGCGGGACCCTGATGGAGGAGACCATCTCCCGCATGGCCGGATCGGGTTACGGCTCGTACAAGTCGGTCCGGGACCTGATCGCGGTCGCGGAGGCCGCCGGCCGGCCTGCGAAGGCCCGCACCACCCTGTACGGGGAAGTCCCGCAGGAGCGCCAGGACGCGGCCCGCGCCTCCGACGGACACCTGCCGGAACTGCTCCCCGTACTGGACTGACCCCGGGCGCGCGGCGGAGCCCGGCCGGGGTTGCCGGCCGGGCTCCGGGCGCGTCCCGGCGGCGCGGTTCAGCCGACGAGCAGGTCCTCGCGGAGCTCGCGCAGCTCGCGGGAGTCGATGCCGAGGCCGTCCTTCAGGTAGCGGTCGAAGGAGCCGTACTTCGCCTTGACCTCCTCGTAGCCCGCGTTCAGGTACTCGGGGCGGACGTCGAGCAGCGGCTTGTAGACGGCGGCCTGCTGGGGCGGCAGGTGGGAGAGGACCGCGTCGTTGGCGGCCTTGCGGTAGTCGTTGCTGGCCAGGTAGTCGGCCTCGACGGTCTCGCGGGGGACGCCGAGGGCGGTCAGCAGCGCGGCGTTCGCCCAGCCCGTACGGTCCTTGCCGGCGGTGCAGTGGAAGAGGACGACGCGGGCGCGGTCCTTCTGGATGCCCTGGAAGACCTGGGTGTAGGCCTTCTTGCCGCCCTCGCCGGAGACCATGCTCCTCTCGGCGTCGGTCATGGCCTTGACGGCCTCGTCGGGGGTCTTGGGCAGGGTCTGGAAGGAGCCGGAGCCGGCGAAGACGTCGGCGACGACGTACGCGGCGTCCGCCGGGACCTTGTCGGCGTCCTTGGTGCGCTCGTCCTCCATGCGCAGGTCGAAGACCGTCTTGACGCGCAGGCGCTGGAGCTTGGCCAGGTCGTTCGCGGTGAGCTTGTTCAGGGCGTCGGAGCGGTAGACCTCGCCCATCTTCACCCACTGGCCGTTCGTGGTGCGGTAGCCGCCCGCGTCACGGAAGTTGGCGGTGCCCTCCAGCGCGATGAGGCGGTCGGCGAGGCGCAGGCCCTGGCCGCGCCCGGGCTTGAAGTCGAACCACTGGCGGTCGGCGGCGGGCAGCCCCTTGACCACGGCCCGGCCCCGGGCGCCGCCCTGGGCGACGACCTTGCCGTTCGCCTTGATCTCGACGCGCCTGGTGCCCTCGGCGTTCCACGTCAGCGTGTACGAGCCGTCGCCGGCGGCGGTGACGGTGGCCTCGGTGAAGGGGATGGCGGACTGGCCCCGGTGGTGGTTCCAGGGGAGGTCCCAGCCCGCGGCGGAGGCGGCGGGGGTGACGGCCAGGGAGGCGGTGAGTGCGGAGGCGACGACGGTCGCGGCGAGGAGTGCCTGCTTCATGTCCCCGAGGCTGTGGGCCGACGGAGAACGCCGCGTGAACGAGGCGTGGCCGAAATCGGCCACCCCGAAGGCGACTGACAAAACGTGCCACTGGACGGGCGGCGGCTGAAAATGTTCGCATTCCGGCCGTTCTCCGGTCACTTACGGGCGACGTGACGAACTCCTTCCGGATTCGACCGAACCTGTCCACTACAGTCGCGCCAAAGCCTGGGGGGAAACTGCGATGGACACAGCCATGTCGAGAACTGCGGCACCGGCGACCGTGGGGGCGGCACCGGAATCCGCGGTGGCAGCGGGGGCGGATACCGCGCCGGACGGCCGACCGGCCGCGAATCCGCCGGTCACGGCCCCGGCGCCGGTGGCCGCGGGCGCTTCCGCCGGACCCGCCGGGGGTGCCTCCGTCGGGGTGGCCACCGCCCTGTGGGGCCGCGTCGAACAGCAGGACTTCCGCAGCCGGGTCCGCGGCACCCTCCTCGGCTCCGCCATCGGCGACGCCCTCGGCGCACCCGTCGCCGGCCTCTCCCTGGACGGCATCCGCGAAACCCACGGCCTGGCCGGGCTGACCGAACCCGCCCCCGCCCACGGCCGCCGGGGCACCGTCACCGCCTCCACACAGCTCACCCTGTTCACCGTCGACGGGCTCATACGCGCCCACGTGCGCCGCGACACCGGCGGCTGGCATCCGCCCACCGACGTCCACCGCGCCTACCTGCGCTGGGCCGCGACCCAGCACGACTGGGGCCCGGACGAACGCCGCCAGGACAACGGCTGGCTCGCCCGCGAGGAATGGCTCTACGCCCGCCGCGGCCCCGACCGCGCCTGCATGACCGGCTTCGCCGACGACATCCTCGGCACCCTGGAACAGCCGAAGAACCCCACCGCCCGCGACGCGGCCGCCACCGTCCGCTCGGCCCCCTTCGGCCTGCTCGTCGGCTGGGAACCCGCCCTCGTCCTCCAGCTCGCCGTCGAATGCGCCACCCAGAGCCACGGACACCCCACCGCGTACCTGTCCGCCGGCGCCCTCGCCGTGATCATCCACGGCCTGACCCGGGGCGAGACCCTCGACGCCGCCATCCAGCGCGCCCTCGGCCTCCTCGGCACCCGCCCCGGACACCAGCCCGTCACCGACGCCCTCCAGCGGGCCGTCTCCGCCGTCACCCTCCAGGCACCGAGCCCCCGGGCCGTCGAGTCCCTCTCCCCGGGCGACGGACGCGACGCCGAGGACGCCCTGGCCGTCGCCGTGTACTGCGCCCTCGTCGCCGAGGACGTCCCGCACGGGCTGCGCCTGGCCGTCAACCACGGCGGCGACTCCACCGCCACCGGCGCCCTGTGCGGGTCCCTCCTCGGCGCCCTGCACGGCGAGACGGCCCTGCCGGCCGCCTGGCTCGCCGACCTGGAGGGACGCGCCACGATCCTGGAACTCTCCGACGACTTCGCCCTGGAGATGACCCAGGGCCCGGCCCTCCACGGCCCCTCCGCCTCCGCCCCCGGCTGGCTGGCCCGCTACCCGCGCGCCTGAGGGGTCAGCCGCGCACGGGGTCGTCCTTCGTGTAGGTGAGGCGCTCCACCTGACCGGACTGGAAGTCGTCCGCGATCTCCTTGCCGTTGACGACGAGGTCGACGGCGCCCGCGTCACCCAGGACCAGGTCGATCGACTGGCCGTCCGTGAAGGTCTTGCTCTCGCCCGGCTGGATCGTTCCGTCGAAGACCAGCCGCCCGCCGTGGTCCTTGACGGAGATCCAGCTCGAGTCCCGGGCGCGCACCACGACCGTGACCCGGTCCCCCGGCGCGTCGCCAGGAGCCGCGGCCGCGGCGTCCCGCCCGGCGGGCGGAGCGGCCGACGCCTGCCGGGAAGCGGAAGCGGCGGGGGATGCGGACGACGAGGCCGGCGGGGAGGCCGACGGGGACCGCAGCGCCCCGGCCTCGCCACCCGGGTCGTCGCCCCGGCTGGCGACGACGACCAGGACGGCGGCCACGACCGCGACGACGGTACCCGCGAGCACGGTCACCACCCGCGAACGCCCGCCCCCGCCACGAACGGACCGTTCCGACCCCGGCTCCTGCCCCTGATCCTGCCCCTGCTCAGCCGGGGCGACCACGGTGTCCGGGACGAGGGGCGCCGTCCGGACCGGCACGTCCACCGGCACCGTCGGACCGGAATCCGACACGACCGGGCCGGGGGCGAACCGTTCGAGGAGCTCCTCCGGGGACGGGCGGTGGGCCGGGTCCTTCAGGAGGCAGGCGGCGACGGCCGCCCGCAGCCCCTCCGGTACCGCGGACACGTCCGCCGGCTCGTGCACCGACCGGTACATCAGTCCGAGGGGCGTACCCTCCCCGAAGGCGCTCCCGCCCGCCGCCGCGACCAGTACCGCGCCCAGTGCGAACACGTCCGCGGCGCCGCTGACGTCCAGCCCCTGCGCCTGCTCGGGCGCCAGGAAGCCGGGCGTGCCGAACGCGGCCCCCGTGAAGGTCAGCCGGGTCGACTCGACGGCCCGTGCGATGCCGAAGTCGAGGACCCGGGGTCCGTCCTCCGCCATGATGATGTTCCCCGGCTTCAGGTCCCGGTGGACCAGACCGCACGCGTGCACGGCGTGCAGCGCCTCCGCCAGCGCGGCGCCCAGCAGCCGCAGCCGGTCCTCGTCCATCGGACCGCGCTCCGCCAGCAGCCCGGACAGCGTGGGCCCCGGAACGTAGGCCGTCGCCAGCCAGGGCACGTCCGCGTCCGGATCCGCGTCCACGACCGGGGCCGTGTGGAAACCCCCGACCTTGCGGGCCGCCGCCACCTCCGCGCGGAACCGCTCCCGGAAGTGCGGATCGGCGGCCAGTTCGGGCCGCACCACCTTCACCGCCACCGCGCGGCCGCCACGCGACCGGGCCAGGTACACCGTCCCCATGCCGCCCGCGCCCAGCTCCCGCTCGACGGCGTACGCACCGATCCGCTCCGGCAGACCCGTCCCGAACCCCACCCGCACGCCCCCTCCGCGATACCCGCCGCCCAGTATGACCCCGCGCCGGCCCGCCCCGGCCCGCGGCGCGGACCCGGCAAGATCCGGAAGGACGGCCTACACCGGGCGCGGCCGGATCCACAACGCCTCGGCGTACGCGTACGGTTCACCGCCCGGCGCGGCCAGGGCCGTGCCCACCCTGCACTTGCGCCCCTCCACCCCGAGCAGCCATGCGTACGAGAGCAGCCCCTCCCCCGCCACCGGGACCGGCCGCAGCAGCCGCGCCGTCAGCGAGGCCGTGACGGCGCCCCCCGGACCCGCCGCGAGGAGCCGGCCGGCCGCGTTGCCCGGGCAGTCCAGCGCACCCCACACCAGCTCGGGCGGCAACATCCCGTCCGGGCCCGCCAGTTCGGGGCCCGGCGTCCAGGCCGTGGCGACGAGGTCCCGGCCGGGCACCCGCCCGCAGTGCAGGCGCAGCCCCGTCGCCGGGGTCCGGTCCAGGCCGCAGCCGAAGCAGTCGACCTGCCCGTCCGGCGGATCCGCCCGGTAGGCGTCGGCGGCCTTCACGGCCTCCGCCCAGGAGGGCGCCGCGGGCGGTACCCCGTCCGGTGCGGCCACCGCCTCCGCGGCGGCGAGCAGCACCCCGTCCCCGTCCAGCAGCCCCGCCCCGCCGGGCCCGCCGTCCGGGTCCAGGCGGACCGGGGTCCGGGTCGGCACGGGCCGCCGGAAGTCCACCCGTACCGCCTGCCCGGCGTGCCGGCCCGCCGTCCGCGCGGCCAGCAGCCCGGCCACGTAGCCGCCGAAGGCCACCCCCGGGTAGCCGTGCAGCGTCTCGGGCACCGTGATCGTCTCCGTACTGTTCACGCCATCCACCTCACCACGCGCCGTGTGCCCCTGCCACCCTCGCCCGCGAAGCCGTACCTTGGCCCTCCCCACGTCTCGGAGGTGCACGCGCCCATGCGGATCGCCACGACCATCTTCCTCACCGACCTGACCATCTCCCCCACCCGCCTGGCCCGTTCCCTCGAAGAGCGCGGCTTCTCCGGCCTGTACCTCCCCGAGCACACCCACATCCCCGTCAGCCGCACCACGCCCGCCCCCATGGGCGGCGACCTCCCCGAGCAGTACGGGCGCACCCTCGACCCCTTCGTCGCCCTCGGCCAGGCCGCCGCCGTCACCGAGCGGCTCCACCTCGGCACCGGCATCACCCTCGTCGCCCAGCACGACCCGGTCGGCCTCGCCAAGCAGGTGGCCACCCTCGACCACCTCAGCGGCGGCCGCTTCACCCTCGGCATCGGCTACGGCTGGAACGTCGAGGAGGCCGCCGACCACGGCGTGGACTGGCCCACCCGCCGCGAACGCGTCCGCGACCACATGGCCCTCATGCGCGCCCTGTGGGCCCCGCAGCCGACCGCCCACGAGGGCCCGTACGGCTCCGTCCGGGCCAGCTCGGCCCACCCCAAGCCGGTCCAGCCCCCGCGCGAACTCGGCGCCGGACGACCCCTGTACGGTCCGCGCACCCTGATCGGCGGATCCGCCGGCCCCAAGCTGTTCGCGGCGATCGCCGACCACTCCGACGGCTGGCTCCCCATCGGCGGCCGCGGCCTGACCGAGTCCCTGCCGGTGCTGCGGCAGGCCTGGGAGACGGCGGGCCGCGACCCCAAGACCCTCCAGGTCGTCCCGTACGCCGTCCAGCCCAGCCCGGGCAAACTGGGGCACTACGCGGAACTGGGCATCGAGGAGGTCGTCCTCCAACTCCCCTCGGCCCGCGAGGCGGAGATCCTGCGCACCCTGGACGACTTCGCCCAGTACCTGTGACGGAACCTGCCGCGCACCCATGACACGCCGTCCCCCGACGGTGTTCCGCCGGTCACCCGAACGGCTGGTAGTTTGGCGCGTTCCGCCGATCAACTCGCCTTATCTGGGGGACTTCCCGTGCTCAGCCACCTGCGCCTTTCCGTAGCCGCCACGACCGCCGCCGTAGCCGTACTCGCCCTGACCGGCTGCGGCAGCGACTCCACCCCGGCCGCCGACAAGCCCGGCCCCGGCGCCTCCTCCACCCCCGCGCCCTCCACCCCGGCCACGGGCGGCGACACCAAGGGCGGCAGCCTGGAGGGCGGCTGGATCAGCATGGCCAACCCGGGCAAGGGCGTCATCCTGACCGTCAAGGGCCAGATCGCCTTCGTCGTCGAGGCGGCCACCGGGCTGACCTGCGAGGGCACCACCAACGGCAAGACCTTCGACCTCAAGTGCCCGGCCGGTGCGCAGCGTTCGAAGGGCAAGGTCGACTCCGTCGACGCCACCACCCTGAAGGTCACCTGGGAGGGCGCCGCAGGCACCGACACCTTCCAGAAGAACGAGCCGGGCAAGCTCCCCTCGCTCCCGGCCCTCCCGAAGTAACGGCCGCGGCGGGGCGGGAACCGTCCGCCCCGAAGACCTCCGCCTGGACGTCCGGTGCGGCCGCCTGACCCACCCGACGAGCCACCAGGTCAGCGCCTGGGTGCCGGACGAGACGTAGCGAGGGTCCGCCTCCCCCGAGGGGAGGCGGACCCTCGCTTTCATGTCAGCTGCCGCTGCGACGGTAGCCGCGACGCGGCGACGGCACGGTACGCAGCCGGTGCGCACCGGCGCCGCCGGGGGACGGATTCCGCTTCACGGGCACGGAAGGCGCGGCCGCCAGCAGGGCGATGAGGGCAGCGACCGCGACGAGGATGAACGCGGTGACCATGGCCATCTCCTTCTCTTTCGCCGGGTACTGAGTGCATGTCACTACCAAGTGTTACCGAAACGGGCTGGCTTAAACACGTGGGGTAGTCGGGGATGGGTGTGGGCGCCCATGGGCGGGGCGTAAGTGGGCCGCGTGGTGTGGGGGGTTGGGGTGCCGTGGGTGCCCTGGGAACCGCGATCGCGACGTTTCACATGCGGGTCAGGGAGGCGGAATCGGCCCCGGGGAGATCGCACCCGCGGCCGGACGCCAAAAACGCCCGTCAGGCAGGGCCTGACGGGCGCCGAGGAAGTAGTCGACGTCACGATCGAACCGGACACCCGGCACGACACCGCGCACGTGCGCCCATATGCCCGGCGCCACGCGGTACTCGCCCGCCACCATCCAGGGATCGTCACCCAGCACGAAGAGGTGCCTGATCGCCAGGAACTGCTCCCGGGAGAGGGAAACGGACTCGACCAGCTCTTCGTCCGCGCCACCGAAGCCGGTCAGATCCCAGGCAAGGTTGTAGCCGTCGGCGAATGGATAGTCGCTGCTCACCGCCTCAAGCTAGGCGCCCCCCGAGCCCACCCGCACCTGCTTTTACGGCGGGTCGGGGTGGGGGTGGGCGGTACCCACTCGATGGGGTCGGGTGTGTGTCGGGGGCTGCCCGTCAGTCCACTGTCCTTCCGTTTCGGGCCGGTCCCTCAAGGGCGCTCACTTCGTTCGCGTCGCTTCGCGATGGCCTTCGGCCACCCTTGACCGACCGGCCCGAAACGAAACGCCAAAGACTGCCGGGAAGCCCCCGAAGGAGGGCAGGGGGGAACGACTGCCCAAAGGTTCCGTCAGGGACGAGGCGAGGGGCCGGGGGCCGCCCGACCGGGCACACGGCCCCCTCGCGGCCCCTTCCGGGACCACACCCGAGCCCTACCCACCCGAAATGACGACCACATCAACCTGGGGCGCCGTCAGGCGCGTCAGATCGCTACGCGCTCCTCTCGGCATAGCGTCCGACGACCGTCTGGGGCTGGATGACCGCCATGCGGCAGTGAATGTGGCGGGGTGACGTGGATCACAGGGGCGGGGCGATCATTTACGGGGAGTGGTGCGGTCCTTATTGCCGTACAGCCCACGTGAGGAAGAGGAGCGGTTCCCATGCGCATCGTCATCAGCGAGTTCATCAGCCTCGACGGAGTCGTTCAGGCGCCGGGCGGTCAGGGCGAGGACAACGACGGTGGCTTCGCCCACGGCGGCTGGTCCCACCCCTTCTTCGAGCCGGAGGTCGTAGGTGGTGCCTTCGCCGACGCCACGTCCAAGGCCGAGGCCCTGCTCTTCGGGCGTCGTACGTGGCAAACCATGGCGGCGGCCTGGCCCGAGCGGGCGGGCGACCCGTTCGCGGACCAGATGAACTCCATCCCCAAGTACGTCGTGTCCGAGACGCTCGGCGCGGACGACCTCACGTGGCACAACTCCACGCGCATCGACCTGGAGCAGGTCCGTGAACTGCACGCGAAGGACGGCGGCGACCTGCTGGTCATGGGAAGCCCCACGCTCGTACGCAGCCTGCTGGGCGAGGGGCTCTTCGACGAGCTGAGGCTCATCGTCATGCCGGTGCTCCTCGGCGGCGGGAAGTCGATCTTCCCCGAGGACGGCGGGCTGCGCACGCTCGAACTCGTCTCCACCGTCACCAGCAGCACCGGCGTGAACGTCTGCACCTACAGGCCGGCCAAGAGCTAACCCCGCTCGGCGGCGCTGCGCTCGATGCAGAACTCGTTGCCCTCCGGATCTGCCAGGGTCACCCAGCCCGTCCCGTCGGCCTTCCGGTGATCGCCGACGACGGTCGCGCCCAAGGCGAGGATGCGTTCGACCTCCTCATCGCGCGACCGGTCCTGCGGCTGGAGATCGAGGTGCACGCGGTTCTTCACCGTCTTGCCGTCGGGCACCGTCACGAACAGCAGCTGCGTACCGGCAGCCGTG
Source organism: Streptomyces sp. NPDC044704 (assembly GCF_056433525.1). Lineage (NCBI taxonomy): Bacteria > Bacillati > Actinomycetota > Actinomycetes > Kitasatosporales > Streptomycetaceae > Streptomyces > Streptomyces sp. NPDC044704. The sequence goes on along the minus strand of NZ_JBWKGY010000009.1, from coordinate 288,775 downwards.
ACCGACGCCTCCGGGTCCCCGGGGAAGTCGTCGTCAGCCAGGGACCCGTCGAGGGCGGCAGCCCAGAACTGCCCCAGCAGGTAGGCGTTGGAACAGTCGATGGTGATGTGTCGTATGAGTGAGGCCATGGGCCGCACTATCGATCAACCGTCCAGCCCGTGTCCACAGACTTGATCCCGCAATGGCAGCTCCCCCACCCAGCGGTCGTGGGCTGCCTTTGTCCAGCCCCAGACGGTCGTCGGACGCTAAGCCGAGAGGAGCGCGTAGCGATCTCACGCGCCTGCCCGCTCCCCAGGACGTCGTGGTCGTCATTTCGGGTGGGTAGGGCGTGGCTGTGGTCCCGGAAGGGGCCGCGAGGGGGCCGTGTGCCCGGTCGGGCGGCCCCCGGCCCCTCGCCTCGTCCCTGGCGGAACCTTTGGGCAGTCGGTCCCCCCTGCCCTCCTTCGGGGGCTTCCCGGCAGTCTTTGGCATTTCGTTTCGGGCCGGTCGGTCAAGGGTGGCCGAAGGCCATCGCGAAGCGACGCGAACGAAGTGAGCGCCCTTGAGGGACCGGCCCGAAACGGAAGGACAGTGGACTGACGGGCAGCCCCCGACACACACCCGACCCCATCGAGTGGGTACCGCCCACCCCCGGCCCCGACCACCTGACACATCCCCTGCTCCGTCGAATCCCTTGACGCCGGCTCGCCGTAGCCTGCCCGAATGATCGATTCACGGACTCACATCCGCGTCGCGCGGCCGTCCCTCGACTTGCAGGCCGCCGAGCGGTTCTACGTGGACGGGCTCGGGCTCGACGTCCTGTGGCGGACCTCCGGGCACGTGCCCGGGAAGCACGATCTCGTGATGGTCGGGCCGCCCGGGGGCGGGTGGCACTTCGAGCTCACCCTGGACCCCGAGAGCCCCCTCACCCCCACCCCCACGGTCGACGACCTGTTCGTCGTCTACCTCGGGGAGGCCCCCGACGAGGACCTGGTGCGGCGCCTGATCGATTGCGGCGGGACCCGGGTGGCGTCCCACAACCCGTACTGGGACGAGTACGGGGTCACGGTCATGGACCCCGACGGTTACCGCCTGGTGCTCTGCTCCCGCACCTGGGGCTGACCGCCGGGGTCCCCGGCGGCCCCCAGCCCTCAGCGTCAGCGGACGCTCGGCGCCTTCGGCAGTCCGCCCGACAGGGCGCCTCCGGCGCCTGACAGGGCCGCCTCGGTGCCCTTGGAGGCGGTGCCGGCCGCCTGGGAGGTCACGGCGACGGCCGTCTTCGTGTCCTGAACGGCCTGTCCGGGGTGGTCGACGATGTCGGTGACGCGCTGGGTGATGGGCGGCGCCTGGACCGGTGCCTCGTCGGCGTGGGCGGCGACGGGGGTGAGTGCGAGTGCGGCGCCGCCGGAGAGGACCAGGGCGGAAAGGGTGCGCTTCATGGCATTCATGCCCCGCCCAACGACCCCGACGCTCCCGGGGTCACTGCGACCGATCACCCCAACCAGTCACCCCAACCGGTCCCAACGACGGGTCACCACGACCGATCACCCCAACCGGTCCCCACAACGAACCAGCACAACGGGTACTCCCCCACCCCCCACCACACACACCTACGCGGGCCCGCGGCCCCCCACCGGTCGGAACCGGTCGAGGGCCGCGGGCCCGCAGGTATGACACGGCGGGATCGCCACAACGGACCGCCGCAACGGACCGCCGCAGCGGACCGCCCCAACGGAGCGCCGCAGCAGATCACCGCAGCGGGCCCCCAACGGAGCGCCCCAGCGGACCGCCCCACCAGACCGCCCCCGCGTCAGTCCTCGACCACCAGGGCCGGGGTGGACTTGGTGAGGACCTCGCCGCGGAAGAAGGCGGGGCTGCGGCGTTCGGTGACGATCATGATGACCAGGCCGAGGGCGAGCAGGCCGACGCCGATGACGAAGACGCTGCCGACGCCGAGGACGGTGGAACCGGATCCGTAGGAGGGGTTCCACATGTCGATCAAGGTCTTGCAGAAGACCGTGGCGAGGAGCAGGCCGCCGAGGACCGGGAAGACGCCCTTGAAGAACAGGTCGCGGGCGGAGCGGCGCAGTTCGCCGCGGAAGTACCAGGCGCAGGCGAAGGCCGTCAGCGAGTAGTAGAAGCAGATCATCAGGCCGAGCGCGAAGATCGTGTCGGTGAGGACGTTCTCGCTGACCAGGGTCATCACGGTGTAGAAGACGCCGGTGGCGACGCCCGCCATGACGGTGGCGCGGCCCGGGGTCTTGAACCGCTCGTGGACCTTGGCGTAGGAGGGCGGCAGGGCCTCGTAGGTCGACATGGCGAGGACCGTGCGGGCCACCGGGATGAAGGTGGTCTGGAGCGAGGCCGTCGCCGAGGCGAGGACCGCGACGAAGAGCAGGATGCCGAGCATCGGGCCCATGACGGGGCCGGCGAGGGCGGCGAAGACGTTGTCGGAGGTCTCCGGGTTGCCGAGGCCGAGGCCCGTGGCGCCGGAGCCGACGGTCATCTGGGCGGCGATGCCGGTGGCCAGGTAGGAGCCGACGAGGACGACCATGGCGATGAGCGAGGCGCGGCCGGGGGTCTTGGCGGAGCCGGTGGTCTCCTCGTTGGTGGCCAGGCAGGCGTCCCAGCCCCAGTACATGAAGATCGAGAGCGAGAGTCCGGCGGTGAAGGCCGCCATGGACTCGACCGCGAAGGGGTTCATCCAGGACCAGGAGAAGTCCAGGCCGGTGTCGAAGCTGCCGGCGGAGGCCTTCTGGAAGGCCATCGCGACGAAGATGGCGAGGACCGCGAGCTGGAGGCCTACGAGGGTGTACTGGACGCCCTTGGTGGCGGTCATGCCGCGGTAGCTGATGGCGGTCGCGGCGGCGATCAGGGTGAGGCAGGTGGCGATGTGGACGAGTTTGTTGTCGTCCAGGGCGGCGATCGAGGCGTTGCCGGTGATCTCGCCGGCCAGGAGCCAGAAGTAGGAGGTGGCGACGCCGGCCAGGTTGGAGAGGACGATGATCGTGGCGATCACCAGTCCCCAGCCGCACATCCAGCCGATGCGGGGGCCGAAGGCCTTGACCGTCCAGGTGAAGGAGGTGCCGCAGTCCGGCATGGCCTTGTTGAGCTCGCGGTACGCGAAGGCGACCAGGAGCATCGGCAGGAAGCCGGCGAGGAAGACCGCCGGCATCTGGACTCCGACCTCACCGGCGGTGGAGCCGAGGGTCGAGGTCAGGCAGTAGACGGGGGCGACGGTGGAGATGCCGATGACGGCGCTTCCCACCAGTCCGACGGACCCCTTGCCGAGGCCCTTGCCGCGAACGTCGCCCTCGGCGACGCCGCTTACCGTGTCTCCGACCCGAGGCCGAACGTCCAGCTGTGTCATGGGTCAGGACGTTAGATGCTGCGGTTTCCTCATTCGGAAGGCTTAAGTCCAGTACTTCACAGGGCTAAATCCCTTGGAATCTTGAGATCGACAGAGTTCACACGCGCGCAATGCAAGGTTCACTCAGGCATCTATCCCCCCATAGACAGGCGCTGCACCGAACCTTCCGGAATGCGGAAACCGCAGGCGTGTCCGTTTTGCCCCATTCAAAACTTTCCCGCGCGAATTTTCCGGCCCCACCAAACCGGGGCACCATCCGCAAGACTGGCCCCATGCCCACGGCCGATGAGCTCCTCAGCGCGGATACCGTCAGTAACCTGGCCCGGTTGCTCGCCCGGGCGGGCGGCCGCCGGGCCGCACCGGCCCTGCGCGCCCGTGCCGACGCGCTCGACGGGCTGACGTTCAGCGGCCGCGTCACCGCCGTCCGCGACGCCGTCCTCGCCGACCTCCCCGCCGACTGGACCGGCTTCGAGGCCGTCGTCCGCACGGCCCTGGCCGACCCCGGCTTCCAGGGGTGGATGACCTTCCCCGTCAACGAGGCCGTCGCCGTGCGCGGGCTGGAGGCGTTCGAGCCCGGACTGGCGCTGCTGCGCGACCTCACCACCCGGCTGACCGCCGAATCCGCCGTACGGCCCTTCCTGCGCGCCGACCCGGCCCGCGCCCTGGCCGTCGTACAGAAGTGGACGGACGACCCGGACCCGCACGTGCGCCGCCTCGCCAGCGAGGGCACCCGGCCGCGGCTGCCGTGGGCCCCGCAGCTGCCCGCGTTCATCGCCGACCCGCGCCCGGCCCTGCCCGTACTGGACGCCCTCTTCCGCGACGAGTCGGAGTACGTGCGCCGCTCCGTCTCCAACCACCTCAACGACATCAGCCGCGACCACCCCGCCCTCGCGGTCGAGACCGCCGCCCGCTGGCTGGCCGGGCCCACGGCCACCACCGACCGCGTCGTACGCCACGGGCTGCGCACCCTGGTCAAGGCGGGCCGGCCCGAGGCGCTGACCGTCCTCGGCCACTCCCCGGACGCGCCGGTCTCCGTCCGCGGGCCCGTGGTCACCACCCCGCGCGTCACCGTCGGGGAGTACCTCGTCTTCGACTACGCCGTCACCAACACCGGCCCGCTCCCCGCCGAGCTGGTGGTCGACTACGTCGTGCACCACACGAAGGCGAACGGCGCCCGCACCCCCAAGGTGTTCAAGCTCGTCACCCGCGCGCTGGCCCCCGGCGAAACCCTCGCCGGCACCAGGCGGCACTCCTTCAAGCCGATCACCACCCGCCGCTACCACTCGGGCGAACACCTGGTGCAGCTCCAGGTCAACGGGCGGGTCCGGGGCGAGGCCGTTTTCTCGCTGGACGCGCCCTGACCCCGCCTGCCACCCTGCTCCCATGACCTACGGAATCGAGTCCCACCCCGCCCGGTGAGCGCCCGCGACGAGCGCGAGCCGCTCGGCCCCCGGCCCACCTCCCTCTACGACCACGCACTCTTCCTGCACGCCGTCGAGCCGGACGCCCCGCTCCCGCGCACAGGCCGTCCCCTACCGGACGGGTCCCCGCCGGAATCCGGCCGCAAGGGCCTGACCTGGGAACGGGCACGGGCCGACGTCACCGCCGCGCTCACGGACCTCCTGGCCGACCCCGACCCCGTGCGCGCCGCCGGGGCCGTCCACCGGCGGGTCTCGGAGCTGGCGATGCCCCACCGCACCCTCCGCGCGGCCACCGCCCTGCTCCCGCTGACCGACGAGGACGCCGCCCGGCGCACCGCCCGCCGGCTGACCCGTACCGGTACCGACGCGGCGGCAGTCGGCGTCGGCATCACCCTCCTGATCCGCCTCGGCGAACCCGAGGACGTGCCCTGCCTCCAGGCCCTCGGAACGCTGCGCGGCCTCGAACAGGCGGCCGCCGCGGCCCTCGACCCGCTCGACCGGCAGGCCGCCGCCCTGCTGGTCATCCGCCGCCGGGACCGGTCCCGGGCGCTGGCACCGCTGACCGCTGCGATCACCGCCGGCGACCCGGAGGCCGTCCGGGACGCACTGATCGCGGTACCGGACGACCCCCGGGCCGTGTGGCTCGCCCGGCGCGTCGCCGAGGCGGCCGACCTCGACGCTCTGCTGCGCTCCCGGCCCGGGGACACCGCACTGATCGTCGCGGCGGGCCGCCTGCTGCACGGGATGTGCGGCCAACTGGAGCACCGGCCCGACATCCTCGACTACCTGCCCGCCCGGTCCGCGTACGCGTACTTCCTCGGGCAGGCCGGGCTGCCGGACCCGGCCCCGGAGCTCCACGAGCTGCTCCTGTCGACCGCCCTCGACCTGCACAGCGGCCCCGCCGCGCTGCTGGACTGGCGGCCCTTCCGGCGGGAGGCGCTGCTCGACCGCCTGGAGCGGCTGCTGGCCGGTCCCGCGTGGGACCCCGGGCCCCACGGCGGCGGGCGCCGCGCGGACTGGATCCGGCGCACCGGGCGCAAGCCGTTCGCCCGGACCGCGGCGGCGGGCGCGCACCCGCGCTGGGAGGTGGCCGTCGTCCAGGAGTCCCCGGACTCGAACCGCGTCGAGACCCGGATCCTCGTCGACGGCCGGCCGCTGTTGCCCGCGCTGTTCGGGAAGGGGCCGGGCGGCCCGGCCGAGGACCTGCTCGACAGCGGCCTCCTGCGCGCCGGACCCCGGCCTCGGGAGGTGCGGCTCGCCGAGGCGGACTGCACCGAGGGCTGCTGCGGCGCCCTGTACGTGACGATCCGCCGGGACGGCCCCGAGGTGGTGTGGGGCGGCTGGCGCGGGGCGGCCGGCCCGCCGCCGCCCGAGTACCGCTTCGACGCGGCCGCCTACGACGCCGAGGTCGAGCGCGCCGAGAAGGACGAGTCCTGGTGCTGGCCGGCCCGCAGCGCGGCACGGCTGATCACCGCGGGTCTGCGGGAGCGGCCGGAGCTGCTGGGCCGGTGGGGGCTCGGGCAGAGCTGGGTCTCCACCGGCTGGCGCGATCCGGACACGGTGACGGCGCAGTTCGCGTTCTCGCCGCCCGGAGCCGAGGGGTCCCTGTACTTCCAGTGGGACCTGCCCGACGACGGCAGCGGGCCGCAGGCCCGGGCTGCCGCCGCCCTGGAGAGGATCGCCGTGTCCGACCCGAAGGACTTCGCCGTCCTCGGCGGCGGCAGCCGCGAGCTCGCCGAATCCCTCGGCTACGACTGGCCGCCGCCCTCCTGAGCGCAGGACGGGGTCCGGCCGGGAGCGCCCCGCTCCCGGCCGGACCCCGCCCCGGCCCGTCTCAGCCGGTCCAGACGATCGACTGGATCTCGCTGTACGCGTGCAGGGCGTACGAGCCCACGTCCCGGCCCACGCCCGAGCGCTTGAAGCCGCCGAACGGCGCCTCCATGTTCCGGCCGATGGTGTTCACCCCGACCCCGCCCGCACGCAGTTGCCGGGCCACGCGGAAGGCGCGCGCCGAGTCCCCGGACCACACGTAGCTGATCAGGCCGAAGTCGCTGTCGTTGGCCAGCGCGACCGCCTCCTCCTCGCCCCCGTCGAAGGGGACGACCACCACGACCGGGCCGAAGACCTCCTCGCGGACCACCCGCATGTCGTTCGTGCAGTCGACGAGGAGGGTCGGCGCGACGTAGAAGCCCCGGCCGTCGCCGACCACCGGGCGCTCGCCTCCGTACGCGAGCCGCGCCCCTTCCTTCCTGCCGAGCTCGACGTAGGACTCCACGCGGTCCCGGTGCGCGGCCGAGATCACCGGGCCGACCACCGTGCCCCGCTCCCCCGGGTGGCCGACCTTCATGAAGGCCAGGTAGCCGGTCAGCTTCTCGATCAGCTGCTCGTAGACGGAGCGGTGGGCGATCACCCGGGTCGGTGCGGTGCATATCTGGCCGGAGTAGAAGGAGAAGGTCGTCCCGATGCCCATCACGGCCGCGTCCAGGTCGGCGTCGTCCAGGACGATCGCCGCGCCCTTGCCGCCGAGTTCCATCAGCTGCCGCTTCATCGTGCGGCCGCAGACCTCCGCGATGCGCTGGCCGACGGCGGTGGAGCCGGTGAAGGACACCATGTCCACGTCCGGGGAGTCCACGGCGGCCTCGCCGACCTCGACGGACTGCCCGTTCACGACGTTGACCACGCCCGGCGGCACCCCGGCCTCCGCGAGGGCCTCGGCCATCTTGAACACCGACAGAGGGTCCTGCGGGGCGGGTTTGACGACGACCGTGTTGCCCATGGCGAGCGCCGGGGCCACCTTGCCCGCGGGGTTCGCCCACGGGTTGTTGTACGAGGTGATGCAGGTGACCACGCCGACCGGCTGACGGACCTCCAGCGCGCCCAGGACGGCGGCCTTCCCCATCGGCCCGGCCTCGGTGACCTGTGGTGGAAGGCCCCGTTCCACGGGTTCCAGGGCGCCCTTCGCGTACCGGCGGAAGCGGGCCGCGCCCACCCCGACCTGCATGCCGCGGGCGATGCCGGTGGGGGCGCCGGTCTCCGCCTGGGCCAGCGCCGCCCACGGTTCGTACTCCCGCTGGATGATGTCCGCGGCCCGGTCGAGGATCGCCGCCCGTTCCTCGGGCCGGGTGCGCGACCAGGAGGTGAAGGCCTCGGCGGCGGCGCGGGCCGCCTCCTGCACCTGGGCGCGGGAGGCCTCGGGGGCGAGCCCGACCACCGATTCGTCCGCCGGGTCGATCACCTCGTAGTGGCCGCCCGCGGGTTCCACCCATTCCCCGCCGATGTAGAGCCGCTGCGGATCCGTCATCGGGTGCTCACCGTCCTCGTGTCCCGGCCGGAGCGCAGGACGGTCCCGGGGATCGCACCGGTCACCTGGTCGTCGCGGATGGTCTCGACGCCGTTGACGCGTACGGAGACGATCCCGATGGCGCGCGCGTCGAGGCGCGGGCTGTCACCGGGCAGGTCGTGGACGAGGGTGGCGGGGCCGGCGTCGATGCGCTCGGGGTCGAAGAGGACGAGGTCGGCGTGCCAGCCTTCGCTGATCCGGCCGCGTTCGCGCAGGCCGAAGAGCTGGGCGGGGTCGTCGGTGAGCATCCGTACGGCCTGTTCCAGCGGGACCAGCTTGCGGCCGCGCAGGCAGTCGCCGAGGAAGCGGGTCGTGTAGGGGGCGCCGCACATCCGGTCCAGGTGGGCGCCGGCGTCGGAGCCGCCGAGCATGACGTCCTCGTGCTGCCAGGTTTCCTGGCGCAGGGTCCAGCTGGCGGGGTCGTTGTCGGTGGGCATCGGCCACAGGACGGTGCGCAGGTCGTCGTTGGCGCAGATCTCGACGAGGCAGTGGAAGGGGTCCTGGCCGCGTTCGGCGGCGATGTCGTTGACGACGCGGCCGGAGAGGCCCTCGTTCTCCTTGCTGTACGTGTCGCCGATGACGTAGCGGCCGAAGTTCGCGAGGCGGCGGAAGACGCCGGCTTCCTTGCTGTCGGCGCGGCGGAGCATCTCGGCGCGTACGCCGGCGTCGCGGAGCTTCGCGATGCGTTCGGGGACGGGCAGGCCGAGGACCTCGCCCCAGCCGGGGATGAGGTTGAGCGCGCAGAAGGTGCCGAGCGACATGTTCATGGGGGTGAGGATCGGCATGGTGAGGGCGACGATGCGGCCGCCTGCCTTGCGGGCGCGTTCGCTGGGGATCAGCTGGCGCGGGACGCGTTCGGGGACGGAGGCGTCGATGGTGAGGACGTTCCAGTTGAGGGGCCGGCCGGCGGCGGCGCTCATGTCGACGAAGAGGTCGATCTCCTCGTCGGAGAACTGGTCGAGGCAGCCCGCGACGATGGCTTCGAGCTGGGTGCCCTCGTGGTCGGCGACGGCGCGGGACAGGGCGAGGAGTTCGGCGGGCCCGGCGTGGCGGGAGGCGACGGGGGCGCCGGAGCCGTCGGAGTGGGTGGAGGACTGGGTGGTGGACAGGCCCCAGGCGCCGGCGTTCATGGCGTCGTGGAAGAGGTCGAGCATCTGCTGCATCTGCTCGGGGGTGGGCTGTCCGCCGACGGCGTCCTCGCCCATGACGTGGCGGCGCAGGGCGCAGTGGCCGACCATGAACCCGGCGTTGACGGCGATGCGGCCTTCGAGGGCGTCGAGGTATTCGCCGAACGTGGACCAGGTCCAGTCGACGCCTTCTTCGAGGGCCTTGAGGGCCATGCCCTCGACCTTGCTCATCATGCGGCGGGTGTAGTCGGCGTCCTCGGGGCGGTCGGGGTGGAGCGGGGCGAGGGTGAAGCCGCAGTTGCCGCCGGCGACGGTGGTGACGCCGTGGTTCATGGAGGGGGTGGCGTACGGGTCCCAGAACAGCTGGGCGTCGTAGTGGGTGTGCGGGTCAATGAAGCCGGGGGTCAGGACGAGGCCGGTGGCGTCCTCGGTGGTGCGGGCCCCTTCGGTGACGGTGCCGGGGTCGCCGATGGCGACGATCCGGCCGTCCCGTATGCCGACGTCGGCGACGTACGCGGGGGCGCCGGTGCCGTCCACGACGGTGGCGCCCTTGATCAAGTGGTCGAGCATGGCGTCCCTTCGGCGGTGCGGTGTGGTCGCGGCGTACGCGCCGCTGCCCCGGCCGGGGGCCGCCTGGCCGGCCGCGGCCGTGGCGGCCTCCGGTCGGGGCCGGAGCGGGGCGGCGGTCCGGGAAGGCGCCGCCCCCGTGCGGGGGGCCGTCAGGATCCGGCGGCCTCGCGGAAGCGGGTGGTGCGGTGGACCGGGTCGGTGTCGATCTCGGGGATGACGTGTTCGCCGAGGAGCTTGATGGTGTTCATCGTGTCCTCGTACGAGACTCCGGTCGGCAGGCCGAAGGACAGCTGGTCGGCGCCGGCCTGTTCCCAGCGCTTGCACTGCTGGAGGACCTCGGAGGGGTCTCCGCAGATCATCAGTTCCTCGGCGATCAGCAGCTCGATGATCTCGGCGTTGTACTCGGGGAGCAGTTCGGGCCACTGCGGGATGGCCTCGGGCCGCGGGAAGGTGTCGTGGTAGCGGAAGACCAGCGACTGGAAGCGGTTCATGTTCGCGTTGACGGCGATCTCGACGGCCTTGTCGTGGGTCTCGGCGCAGATCGCGGTGGAGGTGACCATGACGTTGTCGTTGACGAAGGCGCCGATGGCCTTCGCCTCCTGGATGGCCGTCTTGTACTGCTCCAGCACCCACTCCATGTCGGAGACCTTCTGGACGCTGAAGCCGAGGACGCCGAGGCCCTTCTTCGCCGCCATGGCGTAGGAGGAGGGGGAGCCGGCGGCGTACCACATGGCCGGGTGGGCCTTGCCGTACGGCTTGGGGAAGATCTTGCGCGGGGGCAGTGACCAGTGCTTGCCCTGGAACCCCTCGTATTCCTCCTGGAGGAACATCTTGGGGAACTCCGCGATGGTCTCCTCCCATATCTCCTTGGTGCCGTTCATGTCCTCGATGCCGGGCAGGAAGCCGAGGATCTCGTGGCTGCCCGCGCCGCGGCCGGTGCCGAATTCGAAGCGGCCCTTGGAGAGGTGGTCGAGCATGGCGACCTTCTCGGCGACCTTCACCGGGTGGTTCACCGGCGCGAGGGGGTTGAAGATGCCGGAGCCGAGGTGGATGCGCTCGGTGGCGTGCGCGAGGTAGCCGAGGAACACCTCGTTCGCGGAGAGGTGGGAGTACTCCTCCAGGAAGTGGTGTTCGGAGGCCCAGGCGTACTTGAAGCCCGACTTGTCGGCCTGGATGACGTACTCGGTCTCCTCGATCAGCGCCTTGTGCTCTGCCTCGGGGTCGACCCTGGACCGTGACTCGGCCACGTATCCCTGCACGAAGAGCCCGAATTCCAAGGGGGTTCACCGTCCTTTGATTTCTGACGCTGCGTCAGATTCGATGTCCCGACTGTTCCACCGTGGAGGTGCGAGCGTCAATACCTGACGCTCCATCAGATGCGGGCGGAGGGGAGGGGAGGCCGGCCGCCCCCTACAGGATGCTGACCCCGGCCATCCAGCCGCCGTCGATGACGAACGGCTGGCCGGTGATGTACGAGGAGTCCTCGCCGGTCAGGAACAGGGCCAGCCGCGCGATCTCCTCCGGCCGCCCCACCCGCCCCATCGGCACGACCCGCCGGTACAGCGCCGCCATCGACTCCCGCGCCTCGTCCGTGATCCCGGCCGGGTCGAGGAGGCCCGGATTGGCCATGGGGGTGTCCACGGCCCCCGGGCACATGGCGTTGACGCGGATGCCCTTCGCCGCCAGCTCCAGCGCCGCCACCCGGGTCAGCCCGAGGATCGCCGCCTTGGTCGCCGCGTACGTGCCGACGTACGCCATGCCCGTCAGACCCGTGTACGAGGAGGTGTTGACGATGGTGCCCCCGCCGGCCGCCTCGATCTCGGGGGCGACCGTCTTGATGCCGAGGAAGGCCCCGACCTGGTTCACCTGGACCACCTGCTGGAACTCCTCCAGCGGGGTCGCGGTCAGCTCGTTGAAGCGCAGGATCCCCGCGTTGTTGACCAGGCCGCTCACCGGCCCGAAGGCCTCCCCCGCCGCGGCGACGGCGGCCGCCCAGTCCTCCTCGCGGCTCACGTCCAGGCGTACGTACCGCGCCCGGTCCTCGCCGATCTCCTTGGCGACGGCGGCCCCCTGCTCGTCCAGCACGTCACCCAGCAGCACCTTGGCGCCCTCGGCGGCGAAGAGGCGCGCCTCCTGCTCGCCCTGGCCGCGCGCCGCACCGGTGATGATGACGACGCGCCCGTCCAGCTTGCCCATGCGTACGCCCCTAGTCGTTGAGGAGCGGGGCCACCTCGGCCCCGAAAGCGGTGATCTGGTCCACGAGTTCGTCACGGTCGCGGCTGCGGAAGCGGACCTGGATCTGGTCGACGCCGAGCGCCGCGTACTCCCGGAGGGACTCGGCGAGCGCCTCCGCCTTGCCGGTCAGGGCGCGGCGGCCGGTGTCCCACGCGGGCTCCCCGACGTACAGCGCCTCGGTGATCGCGCCGACCTCCAGGGGACCGGTGACCCCGGCCGCCGCCCTCAGTTCGCGGATCCGGGCGACCTGCGCGGGGATCTTCTCCCGCGGATCGCCCTGCGGCAGCCAGCCGTCACCGCGCACGGCCGCCCGGCGCACCGCGGCCGGCGAGGAGCCGCCGATCCAGACGGGGATCCTCGCCTGGGCGGGCCGGGGCAGCTGGCCGAGGTCCCGGAAGGCGAACCGCTCGCCCGCGAACTCCGGGTACTCCTCGGGGCCCAGGGCGGCCCGCAACGCGTCCAGGGTCTCGTCGAGGACGGCGCCGCGGCGCTCGAAGTCGACGCCGAGGACCTCGAACTCCTCCTGGACGTGCCCGGCCCCGACCCCGAGGATCAGGCGGCCCCCGGAGAGGTGGTCGAGCGTCGCGTACTGCTTGGCGGTGACCAGCGGGTGGCGCAGGCCGACGATCGCGACGTGGCTCAGGAGGCGTACGCGTTCGGTGATCCCGGCGAGGAAGGCCAGGGTGGCCACCGGGTCGTACCAGACGGTGCTCATGGGTCCGGCGAGGCGACGCGGGACGGCGACGTGGTCGCAGGTGGCGACGTACGCGAAACCGGACCGGTCCGCGGCGCGGGCCACCTCGGCGAGGTCGGCCGCACCGGCGGACGCCTCCCAGGGTTCTGCGTAGATGGTGCTCTGCGACTGGATCGGGAGCTGCATCCCGTACACCAGCCGGCCTTCCGGAAACACGCGTGTCATGCGGGGCCCGCCTCGCCTTCGTCCGCCGGACGGGCCTGGCGGCCGGTCCCGTGGGTGCACTTCGTGGGTGCGCTTCGTGGGTGCGGGGGCCATCGTCGTAGCTGACGGTTCGTCAGGCAAGGGGGCGGACGGCACCGGCGGACGGGCGGGGGTGGGGGTGGGGCGGGTGCGGCGGGGCGGGGGTGCGGCGGGGCGGGGGTGCGGCGGGGCGGGGGTGCGCCGGGGCGGGGGTGCGCCGGGGCGGGGGTGCGCCGGGCGGGGAGCCCGGGGCTCCCGTCACGGGAGCCGGGTCACCGCCCGCCTGCGCGCCGACCGGGGTCCGCCGCCGGGCGGGGCGGCGGGGTGCGCCCCGGTGTGGCGCCGGGGACCGACGGGGCGGCCGTCGCCGACGCCCGGGCGGGTGGGCTTGCCAGCCTGGTGACGCCGGGTCAGAAGCCTGCGGGGCCCATCGCGATGACCGGCTTCGCCGCCGGGTCCAAGGTGGTCAGCAGCCTCTCCATCGCCTCCTTCGGGACGCCGACGCAGCCCTGGGAGGGGCCGTCGTGGTCCACGTGGAGCCAGATGTTGCCGCCCTTGTCCTCGCCGTCCGGCTTGGCCGGGTCGAGGGGGGACACGCCCTGCCGGCGGTTGAAGTCGATCGCCACGACGTAGTCGAAGGAACCCGCCAGGGACTCGCCGTTCACGCCCCGGCCCGAGGCCACGAAGGCCGCGTCCCGGTCGTACGGCAGCCGGGTGCCGGCCGGCGCGGCCAGCAGACCGCCCGCGTCGGTGAGGGAGAACACGCCCTGCGGGGAGGTCAGGTCACCGTACGTGCGCTCGGTGGACCAGCCCTTTGCCCCGTTGCGGCCCGCCCACTGCGCGGCCCGCGTCCAGTCCGCGCCCGGCGCGGTGCGCGTGTACAGGGCGACGTCCGACTCCGAGGAGTCCTTGGCCCTGCCCGTGACCAGCACCAGCTGGCGCGAGTCCGCGGGGATCCGCGCCCGCGTCGCCTCGCTGAGGCCCGGCGGCAGCCCCTGGAGGGGGTCGGTGCGCTGCACCCCGCGCGCGGCACGGTCCGGGAGGGCCTGCGGGCGGGCGTCCGTGCGGGTCTGCGGGACGGGCGCGCCGGGCGGCTCCTGGAGGGCGTACAGCCAGCCGGCCCCGAAGGCCAGCAGCCCCAGGAACGCGGCGACGGTGACGGCCCGCTGCGCGCGTCCCTCGGAACGCGGACGCGTACGGCTGCGGGACCGGGAGCGGGTCCGGGCGTGCTTGCTCATTGAACCGACCGTACATCAGGTGATCATCGGTCCCGCCGAACGCCCGCCCTCCCGGGCCCCGGTGCCGCCGGAAAGCGGACCCGTACCGTCAGCCCGCCGTCCGGCGCCGGATTGGCCTCGGCGAGCAGCTCCGCACCGTGCGCCCGCGCGATCGAGGCGACGATCGACAGACCCAGGCCGGCGCCCTCACCTGCCGTGTGGCGGCGTTCCGCCCGACGGCGGAACGGCTCCAGGAGGCGCGGGACGTCCGCGGGCGCGATCGCCGGGCCGGTGTTGGACACCGTCAGCACCCCGTCGGCGGAGGTCGCCACGGACACCCGGCCGCCCGCACGGTTGTGACGTACGGCATTGGCGAGCAGGTTGCGGACCAGATGGCCCAGCAGGGTCCCGTCACCGCTCACCGTGAGCGGCGCGAGGTCCCGTACGACGGTCAGGCCGGACGGGGCGCCGGAGCCGGCTCCGGGCGGGGCGCCGGGGTGGGCGGCCGGATCGGCGGCGGGGTGGCCGGTCGGATCGGCAGCGGAATGGCCCGCCGGCGGAGTGGCGCCCTCCGGGAGGGCAGCCGTCAGTTCCGCCGCCGTCAGCGCCGTCAGGTCCACCGGCTCCGCCGACTCCAGGCCCTCCTCGGAGACCGCCAGCAGCAGCAGTGACTCGATGAGGTGCTCGCTGGAATCGGCCACCGCGATCAGCCGCTCCCGGATCCGCGCCACCTTCTGCGGCTCCGGATCCCCCGCCAGCCCGATCTCGGCGGCCGCCCGCTGCACCGCGACGGGCGTCCGCAGCTCGTGCGCGGCGTTCGCGGCGAACCGGCGCTGCGCCGCGACCAGGCCCTCCATCCGGTCGAGCATCCCGTCGAAGGTGTCGGCCAGCCGCTTCAGCTCACCGGGCGGGGCCTCGAGCCCGATCCGCTCGTGCAGGTTGGCCCCCGACAGCCGGCGCGCCTTCTCGGTGATCACCCCGACCGGGCGCAGGACGCGGCCCGCCATCCACCAGGCCAGCCACACCGACAGCACCGCGAACAGGGCCAGGGCGATGAGGGACACCAGCGTCAGCTCGTGCAGTGCCGCCCGCTCGACGGCCTGGGACAGGTTCTTGGTGACCGCCCACTGCGCGAGCTGCTCGTCGGTCGGGGCCACGCCGGGCGGCAGCTTCTGGGCCGGTACGAAGACCTTCTGGCCCGGAGCCACCTCCCCGTCGTCGATCCGCATCCCGGGCATCACGGTCGTGACCGCCCCGCTGACCCGCGTGCCGAGGCCCTTGCGCAGCAGGACGTTGACCAGCGCGACCAGACCGCCGCCCGCCAGGAGCAGCAGCGCGCCGTAGAGCGCGGTGAGACGGGCGCGCTCGGAATGGAGCACCGCTCTCATCGTGGACCGGTGATCCGGTAGCCCGCGCCCGGGACGGTCTCGATCAGCGGCGGCTCGCCCAGCTTGGCGCGCAGCTTGCTGAGGGTGACCCGGACGGCGTTGGTGCTGTAGCCGGTGCCCTCCTCCCACACCTGCTCGATCAGGTCGTCGCTGCTCAGCACCGCGCCCCCGGCGCGCAGCAGCGCCTCCAGCACGGCGAACTCCTTGCGCGAGAGGGCCAGGCGGTGGCCGTCGCGGGTCGCGGAGCGGCGTGCCGTGTCGAGGGCGATCCCGGCGCGTTCCAGTACGGGCGGCAGCGCCGGGTGCGCGCGCCGGCCGAGCGCCAGGACGCGGGCGAGGAGCTCGTCGTAGGCGAACGGCTTGGTGAGGTAGTCGTCGGCGCCCAGGCCCAGGCCCTCCACCCGGTCGCGGACGGTCCCGGAGGCGGTGAGCATGAGCACCCGGGTCAGCAGCCGCTCGCGCACCACCTGGCGGCACACCTCGTCGCCGTGCAGGCCGGGCAGGTCGCGGTCGAGTACGAGGACGTCGTACTCCCCCAGCCGCAGGCGGCGCAGCGCCTCCAGCCCGTCGCCGGCCTCGTCGACGGCCAGCGCGTCGCGGCGCAGGCCCTCGGCGATCATCTCCCGGAGGAACTCCTCGTCCTCCACCAC
The DNA here is from genome assembly GCF_056433525.1 of Streptomyces sp. NPDC044704. Lineage (NCBI taxonomy): Bacteria > Bacillati > Actinomycetota > Actinomycetes > Kitasatosporales > Streptomycetaceae > Streptomyces > Streptomyces sp. NPDC044704. The sequence continues at coordinate 272,541 of NZ_JBWKGY010000009.1, read as the reverse complement.
CAGAACTCGCATGCCGTCCTCTCTACAGGAGGACCGCATTTCGCCGTTGTAAGCGGACTGCGAGAGAGAAGCGAAATCCCGGTTTCCCGCACGCTCGGGCCCATGAAGCGATCCCTGACCATGACCACGGCCGCCGTCCTGACCGGCCTGACCCTCTTCGTCACCGCGTGCACGAACAGCGGCGCGTCCGACGGGAGCGACGGGAAGAAGGACGGGGCCACGGGCGGCTCCGCGAGCGGCGGCGGCAACGGCGGCGCCGACGCGGACGCGGCCGTGAAGATGCGCCAGTGCCTGCGCGAGCACGGCATAGACGCGCCCGACCCCAAGCCCGGCCAGAACCCGAACGGGATGACCGTCGGCGGCGGCGCCGATCCGCAGAAGATGGAAGAGGCCATGAAGGCCTGCGGCATGCGCACCCCCGGCTCCGGCGAGGAGCCGACGCAGGAGCAGAAGGACAAGGAACTGCGCTGGGTCCAGTGCATGCGCAAGAACGGCGTGGACCTCAAGGACCCCGAGTACCACGGCGGCATGAAGAGCGGCATCGAGGTTCCCCAGGGGCAGGAGAAGGCCTTCGAGGAGGCCCAGAAGAAGTGCGAAGCGGCCTGATGGCCCGCCGCGGCACGTGGCTGACGGGCACCCTGGTGGCCGTCCTGGCCGTCTCGGGCGGCGGCTACGCCGTCCTCGACCGGCCCCCGCGGGACGGCGACCGGCAGGAGCGCACCGACGGCATGCCCCCGGCGACGGCACCGGTGCAGCGCGGCGACCTCAGCGCGGGCCTCCAGGTGGAGGGCACCCTCGGCTACGCGCAGGAACGCAAGCTGGCCGCGCCGGGCCCGGGGGTCCTCACCTGGACCGCCTCCGAGGGCGCGGCGGTCGAGCGGGACGGAAAGCTGTACGAGGTCAACGGGAAGCCGGTGCGGCTGATGTACGGGGCCGTGCCCATGTACCGGCCGCTGAAGGCCGGCGACAAGGGCGAGGACGTCAAACAGCTGAAGCGGAACCTGGTGGCCCTCGGCTACGGGACCGGTCTCGACACCTCGGACGGCACTTTCACCGCTGGGACGACGGCTGCGGTGAAGCGCTGGCAGAAGGCCCACAAGGCGCAGGAGACGGGCGAGGTCGCGAAGGAGGACATCGCCTTCGCCACCGGACCGCAGCGGGTCAAACGGAACGACTCGGCCGTCGGTGACGAGCCGGGGCCGGGCAAGCCGGTGCTGACCGTCACCGGCACCGAACGCATCGCCCGCTTCCAGCTGGACGCGGCGAAGGCGGACGCGGCGCGGACCGGCGACCAGGTGACCGTACGGCTGCCCGGCGGCGGCAGCGCCACCGGGAAGATCGACGCGGTGGGCGGCACGGCCGGCCAGGACGACCCGAACGGCGGCTCCGGAGGCGGGGGCGGTGGTGGCGGAGGCGGCGACAAGAAGGCGAAGGTCGAGGTCAGCGTCGTCTTCGACAGCCCCGGCGACGTCAAGGGCCCCGACCAGTCCCCGGTGTCGGTGCGGCTGACCGGCGAGACCCGCAAGGGCGTCCTGTCCGTACCGGTCAACGCGCTCCTGGCGCTGCCCGGCGGAGGCTTCGGCGTCCAGGTCGTCGAGGACGGCCGGACCCGCGACGTCAAGGTCGAGCTCGGCATGTTCGGCAACGGCCGGGTCGAGGTGACCGGCGACTCCCTCAAGGAGGGCATGCGGGTGGGGGTCCCGAAGCTGTGACGGCCGACCAGACCACGGAACTCCACACCGTCCCCGCCGAACGCGCCCGCCACGCCCGCCCCGTCGTGGAACTGGCCGGGGTGACCAAGGAATACCCCGGCGGGGTCACGGCCCTGCGCGGGATCGACCTGACCGTCATGAACGGTGAACTCCTCGCCCTCGTCGGCCCGTCCGGCTCCGGCAAGTCCACCCTGCTGCACATCGTCGGCACCCTCGACCGGCCGACCGCCGGCCGCGTCGCCATCGCCGGCCACGACATCGCGGCCCTGTCCGACCGCGCCCTGTCGGCGCTGCGCTCCCGCCACGTCGGCTTCGTCTTCCAGTCGTTCCACCTGGTGCCGGGCCTGAGCGCCCTGGCGAACGTCGCCGAGGGACTGCTCTACTCCGGGCTCTCCCGCGCCGAACGCGGCCGCCGCGCGGCGGCGGCCCTGGAGCGGGTCGGACTCGGCGACCGCACGGACCACCGGCCGCACGAGCTGTCCGGCGGGCAGAAGCAGCGCGTGGCCATCGCCCGCGCCGTCGCCGGCCGGCCCGACCTGCTGCTGGCCGACGAACCGACCGGCGCCCTGGACACGGCGTCCGGCCGGTCGGTGATGGAGCTGCTGCGCGAACTCAACGAGGACGGGGCCACCATCGCCGTGATCACCCACGACAACGAGATCGCCGCGAGCCTGCCCCGGCAGGTCCGCATCCGCGACGGCGAGATAGTGGCCGACCTGCGGAACCCGTCCGGGACGGAGGCCGCGTGATGGGGCCGGTGGGGCCGGGGGAACCGGTGGGGTCGGGGGACGCTGTGGGAGCGGGGGACGCTGTGGGAGCGGCCGCACCGGGCGTCCCCGGTACGAGGACCCGCGCGCGCCGGCGCGCCGGCCGGCTCACCCCGCCCCGGCTCACCCCGCGCGACGTGCTGCACGCCGGGTCGGCGGGGCTGCGCTCCCGGCCGATGCGGGTGTTCCTGTCGGCGCTCGGCATCGCGATCGGCATCGCGACGATGATCGCGGTGGTCGGGATCTCCTCGTCCAGCCAGGCGAAGCTGCTCCGGGAACTCGACAAGCTGGGCACGAACATGCTGGTCGCCACCCCCGGCCAGTCCATGTTCTCGGGGCAGGACACGAAGCTCCCCGAGGACGCCCCCGGCATGATCGCCCGGATCGACGGGGTCCGGTCGGTCGGGACGACCGGCGACGTGGCACAGTCCGTACGCCGCACGGAGAACATCCCGGAGGCGGAGACCGGCGGCATCGTCGTCAAGGCCGCCAAGGACGACCTGCTGGGCACCCTGCGCGCCCGCGTGGCCCGGGGCGCCTGGCTCAACGACGCCACCGGCCGCTACCCGTCAGTGGTCCTCGGGCACGTCTCGGCGCAGCGGCTGGGCATCACGGAGCCGGGCCAGCAGGTCTTCATCGGCGGCCGCTACTTCACGGTGGTCGGCATCCTCGAACCGGTGCCGCTGGCACCCGAGATCGAGCGTTCGGCGCTCGTCGGCTGGTCGGCGGCGCGGGAACTGCTGGGCTTCGACGGCCACCCGACGGCGGTGTACGAACGCTCGGCGGACGACCGGGTCGCGCAGGTCCGCGCCCTCATGGCGCAGACGGCCAACCCGAAGACCCCGAGCGCGGTGTCGGTGACCGACCCCTCCGCCGCCCTCCAGGCGAAGGCCGCCACCGAGGGTGCCTTCAGCACCCTCCTGCTCGGCCTGGGCGGGATCGCCCTCCTGGTCGGCGGCGTCGGCGTCGCCAACACCATGATCATCTCGGTGCTGGAACGCCGCCACGAGATCGGCCTGCGCCGCTCCCTCGGCGCCACGAAGGGGCAGATCCGCATCCAGTTCGTCACCGAATCCCTGCTCCTGTCCGGCCTCGGCGGACTCGCGGGCATCGCCCTCGGCGCCGCAGCCACCGCGGTCTACGCCCGGGCCGGCGACCTCCCCTGGGTGGTCCCCCTCTGGGCCGTCACGGGCGGCTTCGCGGCCACCCTGGGCATAGGCACCCTGGCCGGCCTCTACCCAGCCGTCCGCGCGGCCCGCCTGTCCCCCACCCTGGCCCTACAGGCGGCCTAGCCCGAACCCTGGCCCGAACCTGCCTCTACGGCGGGCCGGGGCCGGGGGTGGGCGGTACCCACTCGGTGGGGTCGGGTGTGTGTCGGGGGCTGCCCGTCAGTCCACTGTCCTTCCGTTTCGGTCCGGTCCCTCAAGGGCGCTCACTTCGTTCGCGTCGCTTCGCGATGGCCTTCGGCCACCCTTGACCGACCGGCATCGCCTCCTGCGCCGCCGCGTGCGAGATGTTGCTTCCGGAGTCGAGGGTGAGAACATCTCGGACTCGCCCGCCCGCGAGCACTGGATCGAGATCGCCTACATCCGGGGCGCCTCCGGCCGCGAATTCACCACCGCCGTCCGCAACATCGAATCCACTGGCTGACGCGTCCCTCCACACGTTCAGGACCTCTTACCAGCCCCGGACGGTCGTCGGACGCTAAGCCGAGAGGAGCGCGTAGCGATCTGACGCGCCTGCCCGCTCCCCAGGACGTCCTGGTCGTCATTTCGGGCGGGTAGGCGGCGGTCTGGTCCCGGAAGGGGCCGCGAGGGGGCCGTGTGCCCGGTCGGGCGACCCCCGGCCCCTCGCCTCTTCGCTGACGGAACCTTTGAGGCTTGAGTTCCCCCCTGCCCTCCTTCGGGGGCTTCCCGGCAGTCTTTGGCATTTCGTTTCGGGCCGGTCGGTCAAGGGTGGCCGAAGGCCATCGCGAAGCGACGCGAACGAAGTGAGCGCCCTTGAGGGACCGGACCGAAACGGAAGGACAGTGGACTGACGGGCAGCCCCCGACACACACCCGACCCCACCGAGTGGGTACCGCCCAACCCCCGACCCCGACCAGCCCCCCACCCCCACCAGCCCCGCACCCCTGCCCCGCCCGCCTGTGCCGTCGTACGCTGAGATGATGAGAACTCCGCGTCAGGCAGCCAGGATTGTCGTGCTCTCCCCCAGCGGGTCGGTGTTCCTGTTCCGGGAGAACAACAGCGAAGTCGGCATCCACTGGCTGCCGCCGGGCGGCGGGATCGATCCCGGTGAGACCCCCGAGGAGTGCGTGCGGCGCGAGCTGCGCGAGGAGACCGGGTGGACCGACCTGGAGCCCGAGCGGCTGCTGTGCACGTGGGAGCACGACTTCACCCACCAGGGCGTGCCGGTCCGTCAGCACGAGCACATCTACGTCACCACCGGCCCCGCGCGCGAACCCAGGCTCGAAGCCCCCGGCATCCACTGGCAGTGGGTCTCCCCGGAGCGGCTGGCCACGCTCGGCGAACCGCTCTGGCCGCCGCGCCTGCCGGACCTGCTCTCCGGCCGCCCGGCGGAGCCGGTGCACCTGGGATTGCTGGCGTAGGCGGGCGGGCCGGGCCGCACGGGCCGGCCCGGGGAGGTTCAGCGCTTCGCGGTGGCCTTCGCGTAGAGCTGGGCCGCGTAGTCGCCGAGGACCGTGCTCGTGGAGACGTCGTCGGTGTCGCCGCCCGTCAGAATGCCGATGATCTTGCCGTCGCGGCCGATCCAGGCGCTGCCGCTCGTGCCGCCCGGGAAGTCGGCGCAGTCGAAGCGCTGTTCCGTCGGGCTGAGCCGGACGGAGAGGGACGTGCAGGTGCGGGGGACCTTGCGGTCGGCGGGGTAGCCCGTCACCGTGACCTCCTCGCCGGCGCGGCCGGAGGTGTCCAGGGGGGCTGCGCCGGTGACGTCCTCGATCGTGCGGCCCTTGTCGTCGGGGGCGAGGCGGGCGAAGGCGAGGTCGTAGTCGTCGTCCGTGTCCTCGGCCCAGCGGTCGTCCTCGAAGACCTGCTCGATCTTCCACGTGCCGTACGGGGCAACGCCGTTCGCGTACGCGGGTGCGAAGACGGCGCCGCCCGCGCTGTCGCGCTGCACCCCGGCGAGCAGGCAGTGGCCGGCGGTGACGATGAGGTTCTTGCCGGGGCTCTGGACGACCGTCGCGGTGCAGAAGTGGTCGCCGTCGAGGCCGCCGGTGAAGAGGGCGCCGGTGAAGGCGGCGGGCCCGCCGGGCTTGGGCGTCACGGGAGTCGGCGGCGGGGTCGACAGCTGCGGTTTCGACGCTTGCGATCGCGACGGGCCGGTGGGAGCGGACGAGGGTGCGGCGGCCTTGGCCCGTGCGGGCGCGGCCGCTTCGGGTGGCGGCGCCAGCTCGGCCACCGCCGCGGAGGCGCCCAGCGCCGCCGCGGCACACAGAACCGCCGTGATGACGGACCGCTTGTCCACCGCCATGATCCCTCCCCGCTTTGCCCCGGCGAAGCATGCCTCGTGGGCGGGGCGGGGTGCAAGATCCGGATCCGTAGGGTGGCTCGATTCACGCCGGTCCGCCGTTCCGGCGGGGCCCGCCCGCCGGTGACGGCGGCACTGACCAGCACTTCCGGCTCCCCCGCGCCGCGCACGCCCGGCACCCGGCCCGGCACCCCCGCCCCGCACCCCGCCCCGCACCCCGCCCCGATGGAGCGGCCCGCCGCCGCGGGCCCCGCCGCACCCGGCCCCGGCAAGGTCCGGAAGGGGCGGGGCCTAAGCCCCCGGCCCCGCCCACAGCCCGTCCGGGGTCAGCCCGAGCAGGTCGATGGCGTTGCCGCGCACGATGCGGTCCACGACGTCCGGGGCGAGGTGGCCCATCTGGGCCTCGCCGACCTCGCGGGACTTCGGCCAGGTGGAGTCCGAGTGGGGGTAGTCGGTCTCGTAGAGGACGTTCCCGGCTCCGATGGAGTCCAGGTTCCTCAGGCCGAACGCGTCGTCGAAGAAGCAGCCGAAGACGTGTTCGGCGAACAGTTCGGACGGCGGGCGCAGCACCTTGTCGGCGATGCCGCCCCAGCCGCGGTTCTCCTCCCAGACCACGTCGGCGCGTTCCAGGATGTAGGGGATCCAGCCGATCTGGCCTTCGGCGTACATGATCCTGAGGTTGGGGAAGCGTTCGAACTTGCCGCTCATCAGCCAGTCGACCATCGAGAAGCAGCAGTTGGCGAAGGTGATGGTGGAGCCGACGGCCGGCGGGGCGTCCGCCGAGGTGGACGGCATGCGCGAGGAGGAGCCGATGTGCATGGCGATGACCGTGCCGGTCTCGTTGCACGCCTCCAGGAAAGGGTCCCAGTCGTCGGTGTGGATCGACGGGAGGCCCAGGTGCGGGGGGATCTCGGAGAAGGCGACGGCGCGGACGCCGCGGGCCGCGTTGCGGCGGACTTCGACGGCGGCGAGGCGGGCGTCCCACAGGGGGATGAGGGTGAGGGGGATGAGGCGGCCGCGGGCGTCGGGGCCGCACCACTCCTCCACCATCCAGTCGTTGTAGGCCCGTACGCCGAGGAGTCCCAGCTCGCGGTCCTTGGCCTCGGTGAAGGTCTGGCCGCAGAAGCGGGGGAAGGTCGGGAAGCACAGCGCCGACTGGACGTGGTTGACGTCCATGTCCGCGAGGCGTTCGGGAACCGAGAAGGACCCGGGGCGCATCTGCTCGTAGGTGATGACTTCCAGTTTGATCTCGTCACGGTCGTACCCGACGGCGGTGTCGAGCCGGGTGAGCGGCCGGTGCAGGTCCTCGTACACCCACCAGTCGCCTATCGGGCCGTCGTCGCCGGGGGCTCCCATGACGGGGGCGAACTTGCCGCCGAGGAAGGTCATTTCCTTGAGGGGGGCGCGGACGATCCGGGGGCCGGTGTCGCGGTACCTGGACGGGAGCCTGTCCCGCCAGACGTGCGGGGGCTCCACCGTGTGGTCGTCCACCGAGATGATCTTCGGGAAGGTCTCCATGCCTCCCACCGTAGCGCTGATCTGACGAACCGTCAGCTAGTTGGAAGCGGATCGGTCCCTGGCGGACTGACGTGTACGCGCGAGACAGGGCAGACTGGCCCTCAAACCGACGGAAGGCAGGGGGGACGACAGATGGACGGCATACCGGCCATCCCGCACCAGCGGAACCACCCCGAGGCAGCCCGGACGGCCTCCACCCCGGCCGGAACCCCCGCACCCACCACCCCCGCGCCCCCACCGGTACCCATGCCCTCACCCGCATCCCCACCCTCACCCGCGCCCCCGTCCGCGCCCGCCGCGCGCCCCGAAACCGCCCCCGCCCCCGCCCCCGGCGGCAACCGGTTCGCCGTACTCGGCCCCGTCCGGGCCTGGCGCGGCGGCGAGGCCCTGCCCTCCGGCAGCCCCCAGCAGCGCGCCCTGCTCACCGCACTGCTGCTGCGCGACGGCCGCACCGCGACCGCGCCCGAGCTGATCGACGCGATCTGGGGCGAGGACCCCCCGCAGCAGGCCCTCGCCACCATCCGTACGTACGCCTCCCGCCTGCGCAAGGTCCTCGACCCCGGGCTGCTCGTCACCGACGCCGGCGGCTACGCGATCCGCCTGCGCCACCCCGAGGCCCTCGACCTGTGCGTCGCCCGCGCCCTGGCCGCCGACGCCGACCGGGCCCGCTGCGCCGGCGACCGCGCCCTCGCCCGGACCCTGCTCGCCCGGGCCCTGGACCTGTGGGACGGCGAACCCCTCGCCGGGGTCCCTGGCCCGCACGCCGACACCGAACGGACCCGGCTCGCCGAATGGCGCCTCCAGCTGCTGGAGACCCGCCTCGACCTGGACCTGGAGGTCGGACACCACGCCGAGGCCGTCTCCGAGCTCACCGCCCTCACCGCCGCCCACCCGCTGCGGGAGCGGCTGCGCGAACTGCTGATGCTGGCCCTCTACCGCAGCGGACGGCAGGCCGAGGCCCTGGCCGTGTACGCCGACACCCGCCGGCTCCTCGCCGACGAACTCGGCGTCGACCCCCGCCCCGAGCTCTCCGACCTCCAGCAGCGGATCCTGCGCGCCGACACCGAGCTCGCCCGCGCCGAGGACCCGGCACCGGCCGCCGCGCCCGTCCCCGTCAGGCCCGCCCAATTGCCCGCCACCGTGCCGGACTTCACCGGCCGGACCCCCTTCGTCAGCGAGCTCGGCGACATCCTGGCCGGGGCCGGGGGCCGGGTCATGGCCGTGTCCGCGCTGGCCGGAATAGGCGGCGTCGGCAAGACCACCCTCGCCGTGCACGTCGCCCACGCCGCCCGGCCCCACTTCCCCGACGGGCAGCTCTACATCGACCTCCAGGGCACCGAGCCCCGCCCCGCCGAGCCCGAAGCCGTCCTCGGCTCCTTCCTGCGCGCGCTCGGCACCCCCGACAGCTCCATCCCCGACTCCCCCGCCGACCGGGCCGCGCTCTACCGCTCCCTCCTCGACGGCCGCCGCGTCCTCGTGCTGCTCGACAACGCCCGCGACGCCGCCCAGGTCCGCCCCCTGCTGCCGGGCACCGGGGGCTGCGCCGCCCTCGTCACCAGCCGGGTCCGGATGTCGGGCCTCGCCGGGGCCCATCTCGTCGACCTCGACGTGATGAGCCCCGATGAGGCCCTACAGCTGTTCACCCGGATCGTCGGCGCCGAACGCGTGGGCGCCGAACGCAAGGCCGCCCTCGACGTCGTCTGCGCCTGCGGCTTCCTGCCGCTCGCCATCCGCATCGCCGCCTCCCGGCTCGCCGCCCGCCGCACCTGGACCGTCTCCGTCCTCGCCGCCAAACTCGCCGACGAACGCCGCCGCCTCGACGAGCTCCAGGCCGGCGACCTCGCCGTCAAGGCCACCTTCGAGCTGGGCTACGGCCAGCTGGAGCCAGCCCAGCAGCGCGCCTTCCGCCTCCTCGGCCTCGCCGACGGCCCCGACATCTCCCTGCGCGCCGCGGCCGCCGTCCTCGACCTGCCCGAGCACGACACCGAGGACCTCCTGGAGGCCTTAGTGGACTGCTCCCTGCTCGAATCCGCCGCGCCCGGCCGCTACCGCTTCCACGATCTCGTACGCCTCTACGCCCGGGCGTGCGCCGACCGCGACGAACAGCCGCCCGGCGGCCGCGACGCCGCCCTCGACCGGCTCCTCGACTTCTACCTCGCCACCGCCTCCCGGGTGTACGCGCTGGAGCGCCCCGGTGACCGGCTCCCCGCCCACCTCTCCGCGACCCGCCACCCCGGCCTCGTCCTGACCGAGCCCCGGGCCGCCCTGGACTGGCTGTTCGCCGAGGCCGACCCGCTGCTGGCCTGCGTCCGGCAGGCCGCCGTACGGTCCGCCGCGCTCACCGACGACGGGCGCACCGACGCCCTGCGCCGGGCCGTGGACCTGCTGTGGGCGGCCAAGGACCTCGCCGAGTCCGGCGCCAACTCCAAGCAGTACGAGTCGTCCGCCCTGACCCTGCGCGAGGCCGCCCGGGCCGCGAAGGACCCGCGGGCCGAGGGCCGCGCCCGCACCACCCTCACCATGGTCCACCTGGTCGCGGGCCGGTTCACCGAGGCCGACGACGAGGCCCGCCAGGCCATGGACCTGGCCCGCGAGGCCGAGGACCCGCTGCCGAGCTGCTGGGCTCCCAACGACCGCGGGATCATCGCGCTCTACCAGGGGCGGCACACCGACGGCGAGCGCTACCTGCTGGAGGCCATCGAGAACTTCCGCGCCGACGGGAACCTCATCGGCGAGGCCAGCGCCCTGTGCAACCTCTCCCGCATCCACGTCGAACTGGGCCGCCTGCCCAGCGCCATCGACCTCGCCGAGCGGGGCATCGCGGTCTACGACCGGATGGGCCTGACCCTGCGCCTGGCCAACGGCCGCTACGCGCTGGGCATCGCGCTCACCCAGGCGGGACGGCTGGCCGAGGCGCTGGCGCAGCTGGGCGAGGCGCTGTCCCTGTTCCACGACAACCGGCAGCCGCTGTGGGAGGGCGTGACGCACTTCCGGCTCGCCGAGGCGCACCTGGCCGCGGCTCGGCCCACCCTGGCCGCCAAGCACGCCGAGCAGGCGATCGCGCTGCGCGGGATCGGCGGGGAGTGGCGGCGGGCGACGGTGCTGACCGTGCTGGGCAAGGCGCTGCGGTCCCTGGGCCAGGCGGACCGGGCGCGGGCGTGCTGGCGGGACGCGGAGACCGTGTTCGCCCAGCTGGGTTCCGCCGAACTGGCCGAAGTACGGACGTTGCTGGCGTCCGAGATCGCCGCCTGAACGGCGCTGAGCGGGGCCTTCGTCCGGATGGACGGCGCGTTCATCGTTCGTTTATCGCCGCGCGGCACGATAGGTGCATCGACCCGGAGCGTCGGGGGGCACCCGGGTCGACGTTGGAGGACCACCCGTTCGGCGGCCACGGGGGAATCGCCGAACGGGCCCGACCCACCATCAGGAGACCCGATGACGACGAACGAGAACACGTCGCCGCTCGAAGGTGACATCAGACCGCTCGACAACCACGCGTCCGGCACCGAGATCAAGCCGCCGGTTCCGCCGGTGGAACCGCCGGCCGACCCGGCGCAGGCCGGGCAGACCGCGGGCGAGGACATCGTGACGCTGGACAACCACGCGTCCGGCCCGCGCCCGTAGCCCGACCGCACGACCGCACGACGGCACGACAGCACGACGTACGGGGGAACGTACGTACGGGGGACAGCACGGGGAGCGTACGGGGGAAACGTACGGGGGCTCCCCACGGGGGAACGGCGGCCGCGGTGGCCAGGAGGGGGACCACCGCGGCCGCCGCACGCCCACGTCCGGACAGCGGGGACGGATACCAGGGGCCGGATGGCAGGGGCCGGACAGCGGGGCCGGACAGCGGGGCCGGACGCGGGGGCCGGACACTAGGCTGGGGGCGTGTTCACCTCACAGGGCCCGAGCCTGGGCGAGCTGGCCGTCCAGGCCCTCTCCTCCGTCGAGCGCGGCTACGACCTCCTCGCGCCCAAGTTCGACCACACCCCCTTCCGCACGCCCGACCGGATGCTCGACGCCGTCGAGGAGGCCCTGGCCCAGCACGAGGGCTCCTTCGGCTCCGGGCTGGACGTCTGCTGCGGCACCGGCGCCGGCCTGCCGATGCTGCGCCGCCTCTGCCGGGACCGGGTCACCGGCGTGGACCTCAGCGCGGGCATGCTGGCCGAGGCCGCGCGGGAACACCCCGACGGGGTGGACCTCGTACGGGCCGACGCGCTGGCGCTCCCGCCGTCCCTGACCGGCTCCTACGACCTGGCGGTCAGCTTCGGCGCGTTCGGGCACTTCCTCCCCTCCGAGCGGCCCGCCCTCTTCTCCGGCGTGCACCGCGCCCTGCGCCCCGGCGGTGTCTTCGCCTTCCCGGTCGGCGCCCCGGTCCCGCCCACGTCACCGGTGTGGTGGGCGGTCGCGGGCTTCGACGCGGCGATGCGCGTGCGCAATGCCGTGTGGCGGCCGCCGTTCGTCATGTACTACCGCACGTTCCCGCTCGGCCCGGTCCGCGCGGACCTGACGGCCGCCGGGTTCACGGTCGGGACGGTCCCGCTGGAGCACTTCGGGCGGCGGCCCGACGGCAGCCCGCGCTGGCGCCTGGTCCTGGCCCGGCGGGCCGCCGCCTGATCACCAGATCCGGTCGAAGGTGAGCCGGACCCGCTCCTGGTCGGTGACGTCGCTGCCGCTGCGCAGCCGCGCCCGGTCGTTGTCGGACAGGGCCCGCCCGTAGATCCGTACGTCGTCCAGTGCGCCCGCGTAGAAGGCCTTCTGGTCGGGCTGCGTGCCGAGGTGGATGGTGAAGGCGCCGGTGGGCCGGAAGTCGAGCCGGCCGGGGGGCTGTTCGGTGACCGCGGGGTCGCCGCCGTCGACGGTGAGCTGGAGGCGGCCGCCCTCGCGCTGGAACACCACGTGGTGCCAGGCGTCGTCGTCCACGGGGCGCCGGGAGGCGACGGTGACGGGTCCGGTCCCGCCGTCGAGGGTGCCTTCGAGGCGGCCGGTCGCCGGGTCGGTCTCGATGCGGAACTGTTTGGTGCCGGATCCCTGGCCGTAGCCCCAGACGAGCGGCTGCCGGGCGCCGCTCTCGCGGTCCTGGCCGCGGGTCTTGTACTTCACCCAGGCGGCCACGGCGAAGTCCCCCTCACCGAGGCGTAGTTCGTCGGGGCAGTCGATGAGGCGCAGGAAGTCGTCCTTGCCGTCGAAGCGCATGGTCTTGCCGCCGTCGGGCCGGTTGCCGAGCCGGGGGGCGCCGTGGACGACGGCGTGGTTGCGGTGGGGGGTGGCGTCGGTGGTGCGGCGCGGCGTGAGGTCTTCGGTGGCGGCGGCCAGGGCTTCGGGGGTGAAGGAGGTGAACTTGACGTAGCCGTGCGGGGTGCCGTTGGCGGTCTCGTAGAGCATGCCGATCCGGCCGTCCGGCAGGACGGACATGTCGGAGTAGCCGGCCCGTTCGCGCAGGACGACGGCTCCGCCGGCGGACCAGGTGCGGCCCTGGTCCGTGGAGGTGCGTACGGCGAGGGTCCAGCGGTCGGAGAACTCGGCGCCGGGCCGGCTGGGCGCGGAGAGCAGGAGGGGGCCGCCGGGGAGCTGGAGGAGCGAGCCGGAGGCGGGCGGGGCGGTGAGTCCGGTGACGGGGGTGAAGCCGGGTGCGGGGAAGCCGGGTGCGGCGGCGTCGTCGACGAGCGCGGCCACGCGGTGGTCGGGGGTGCCGCAGGTGGCGGTGGAGCGGGCGTTGACGTAGATCCGGCCGTCGGGGAGCTGGGTGAGGGCGGGCTCGTTGGGGGCGGGCGTGCCTTCAGGGGCTCCCCAGCGTGCGCCCGGCTGCCAGGTGAGGCCGCCGTCGTCGCTGTAGAGGAGCTGGGCGCCGGATTCGTTCGACTCGGTGCGGTAGTCGGCGCTGACGACCATGCGGCCGGGCTGGTCGGGGCGGGTCGGGGTGAGCTGGATGCCGTGGCCGGGGCCGACGGAGATCCACGCCCAGTCGGGGCCCTTGAGGTGGGGCTGCGGGTTGGGTTCGCCGCTCCAGGTGGCGCCGTCGTCGCCGCTGTGGGCCAGGCGCAGTTCGCGGGGGCCGCGGACGCGGTTGCCGGCGGCGTCGGGGGCCCAGGTGCTGTAGGCGTGGAGGAGGGAGATCCGGCCGGAGGCGGAGTCGACGACGGGGACGGGGTTTCCGTAGGCGCCGGGGTCTCCGGCGCCGCGGACGACCTCCATCGGGCCCCAGGTGCGGCCGTTGTCGGAGGAGCGCTTCATGACGAGGTCGATGTCGCCGATGTCGTCGCAGCCGGAGGTGCGGGCCTCGGCGATGGCGAGGAGCAGGCCGTCCTTGGTGGTGGTGAGGGTGGGGATGCGGTAGCAGTCGTAGCCCTCGGTGAAGGCGCTGAAGGGCGCGGAGAGGGCGGCGGTCAGACCGGGCCTGCGCTGCGCCGCGGGGCCGTCGTCGCCGTCCGCGCCGGGGGGCGCGCCGGGCAGGAGGACGGCGGCCGCGACGGCCAGTGCCGCGGCGGCGGCCGCCGCGGCACCGATCGCGACCCGGACCCGGGGCCCCCGGAGGAATCGGACGGCTGTTTGGTGCGAGCTCACCCGTGCAGGCTAACGCGGGTGGTGGCGGGGCCGGTCAGGCGTGCTGCCGGCGTGCCCTGAGTTCGGTCTTCAGGACCTTGCCGCCGGCGTTGCGCGGCAGCTCGGGGACGAACTCCACGGCCCTGGGAACCTTGTAGTTGGCCATCTCCCGGCGGGACCAGGCGATCAGGTCGTCGGCGGTGAGGGTGGAGCCGGGGCGGCGGACTGCGTAGGCCTTGCCGACTTCGCCGAGCCGGGCGTCGGGGACTCCGATGACGGCGACGTCGGCGATGTCCGGATGGAGGCCGAGGAGTTGCTCGATCTCGGCGGGGTAGGCGTTGAACCCGCCGACGATGAACATGTCCTTGATCCGGTCGGTGATGCGCAGGTTGCCGTCCGCGTCGAGGACCCCGACGTCGCCGGTGCGCAGCCAGCCTTCGGGGGTGATGGCGCGGCCGGTGCCCTCCGGGTCCTCGAAGTAGCCGCGCATGACGTGGTGGCCGCGTACCCACACCTCGCCGGCGGTGCCGGGCGGCTGGGGCGCGCCTTCGGGTCCGGCGATGCGGACCTCGGTGCCGGGGATGGCGCGGCCGGAGGTTTCGGAGACGACCTCGGGCCGGTCGCCGCGGCGGCACATGGTGACGATGCCGCTGGCCTCGGAGAGTCCGTAGGCGGTCAGGACGGTGGCGATGCGCAGTTCGGCGCGGAGCCGTTCGACGAGCTGGAGGGGGACGACGGCCGCGCCGGTGACGACCAGGCGCAGGGCGGACAGGTCGTGGTGGTCGCGCTGCGGGTGGTCGAGGAGCGACTGGTGGAGGGTGGGCGGTCCGGGGAGTACGGAGATCTTCTCGGCGGCGACGTTGGCGAGGACGGTGTCCACGTTGAAGACGGGCTGGGGGACCATCGTGGCGCCGCGCATCAGGCAGGCGATGATCCCGGCCTTGTAGCCGAAGGTGTGGAAGAAGGGGTTCACGATGAGGTAGCGGTCGCCCTCGCGGAGTCCGGCGAGCTCGCTCCACACGTCGTAGCAGCGCAGGGTCTGGGCATGGGTGATGACGGCGCCCTTGGGGCTGCCCGTGGTGCCCGAGGTGAAGATGATGTCGGAGGGGGCGTCGGGGCGCAGGGAGTCGGCGCGTTCGCGGACCCGGGCGGCGGGTACGGTGTCGCCGCCGGTGAGGAAGTCCTTCCAGGTGCGGAAGGACTCGGGGGCGTCCTCGGCGAGGACGACGACCTGTTCCAGGTGGGGCAGTCCGGGGAGCGGTCCGGTGCCGGGGCCTTCGGCTGCGGCGCGGCGCAGGGAGGCCACGTAGGAGGTGCCGAGGAAGGTGCCGGTGACGAACAGCAGGCGGGCGCGGCTGCGCTGGAGGACGTACGCCGCTTCCGCGCCCTTGAAGCGGGTGTTGAGGGGGACGAGGACCGCGCCGGCGGAGACGGCTCCGAGCGCGGAGACGATCCACTCCAGGGTGTTGGGTGCCCAGACGGCGACCCGGTCGCCGGGTTCGACGCCGGCGGCGAGGCAGGCGGCGGCGGCGCGTTCGACGCGTTCGCCGAGCTGCGCGTAGCTGACGCGGATCCGGCCGTCGACGACGGCCTCGTGGCCGGGGTACCGGGCGGCGGCGTCCCGTACGAGTCCGGCGACGCTGCCCCAGCGGAGGTCCCCGCGGCCGTACAGCGCGTCTCCCGGATCGTTCCCGGATCCGTCCGTGCCCCTGTGCTCGTGTCCGCCCTCGTCCATCGCGCGCCCTCCCTGCGATCCCCATAGCTGACTATCCGTCAGATTAGCTGTAGCCTTCGCGGCTGTCAGTACTGGCGCACCCCCCGGAGGTGGCGATGGCGGCAACGCTCAAGGACGCTACGGCAATCGTCGGCATCGGCCAGACCGCCTTTGCCAAACGACTGCCCGGCTCCGAGAAGGAACTGGCGTGCCGGGCCATATTGGCGGCACTGTCCGACGCCGGCATAGACCCCGGAGAGGTCGACGGGTTCGCCTCCTACACCATGGAGGAGACCGACGAGGTCGAGGTCGCCAAGGCCGTCGGCGCCGGCGACGTCACCTTCTTCTCCAAGGTCGGCTACGGCGGCGGCGGATCCTGCGCCACCGTCGGCCACCTCGCCGCCGCCGTCGCCACCGGCCAGGCCACCGTCGGCGTCGCCTGGCGCTCCCGCAAACGCGGCTCCGGCCCCCGCCCCTGGAAGAACACCGCCGTCCAGCTGCCCACCCCCGGCCAGTGGACCCGCCCCTTCGGACTGCTGCGCCCCGCCGACGAGATCGGCATGCTGGCCCGCCGCTACATGCACGAGTACGGGGCCACCCGCGACCACCTCTTCAACGTCGCCATGGCCTGCCGCAACCGGGCCAACGAGAACCCGGCCGCCATGATGTACGAGCGTCCGCTGACCCGGGAGATGTACATGACCTCCCGCATGATCAGCGACCCGCTGTGCCTCTTCGACAACTGCCTGGAGACCGACGGCGCCCTGGCCTGCGTGATCGTCTCCGCCGAACGGGCTCGGGACTGCCGCCAGAAACCCGTCTACGTCCACTCCGTCGCCCAGGGCCTGCCCGCCCAGCACCACGGGATGGTCAACTACTGGAACGACGACCCGCTGTCCGGGCCCGCGTGGACCGCCGCCCGACACCTGTGGAAGCAGGCCGACTTCGGCCCCCAGGACGTGGACGTCGCGCAGATCTACGACGCCTTCACCCCCCTCATCCCGCTCTCCCTGGAGGGCTACGGCTTCTGCGGACGCGGCGAGGGCGCCGCCTTCACCGAGGGCGGTGCCCTGGAGATGGGCGGCCGGCTGCCGATCAACACCGGCGGCGGCGGCCTCTCGGAGGCCTACGTGCACGGCTTCAACCTGATCAACGAGGGCGTCAAACAGCTGCGCGGCACCTCCACCGCCCAGGTGCCGGACGCCGCGACCTGCCTGGTGACGGCGGGCGAGGGTGTCCCCACGTCCGCGATCCTGCTGCGAGCCTGAGGAGCCGACCATGACCTCCACCAGCCCTGCCCCCACCAGCCCTGCCCCCGCCGGCCCCGGACCCGCCGACGCGCTCCTGCTGCCCGTTCCCGACGAGGACGGCGCCCCCTTCTGGGAGTACGCCGCCCGCGGCGAACTCCGCGTCCAGGCCTGCGCCGCCTGCGGCCGGCTGCGCTTCCCGCCCCGCCCCTGCTGCCCGCACTGCCGGTCGTTCGACAGCGAGTGGCGCCTGATGAGCGGGCGCGGCCGGATCTGGTCCTACGTACGGCCCCACCCGCCCCTGCTGCCCGCGTACGCCGCGCAGGCCCCGTACAACGTCATCCTCGTCGAACTCGCCGAGGAGCCGCTGATCCGGCTGGCCGGGAACCTGGTGACCACCCCCGACGCCCCGCTCGACTCCGTCGACCCGGCGCGGCTGCGCATCGGGGCCCGGGTGCAGGTGGTGTTCACCGAGACGGGCGGGATGGCCGTGCCGCGCTGGATCCTGGAGAAGCCGTGACGCCCCGGGTCGAGCGGGACGGGGACACCGGGGTCGTCGTGGTCACCCTCGACCGGGAGCACCGGCACAACGCCGTCGACCTGGAGACCGCGGCCGCGCTGACGGCGCTGTGGCGGGAGCTGCGCCACGACGGACGGGTGCGGGCGGTGGTGCTGACCGGTGCGGGCAGCGCCGCCTTCTGCACCGGTATCGACCGGTCGGCGCAGGTGCCGCAGCCGGCCTCCCCGTACTCGGTCGACGACCCGCTGATCGCGATCGGCCCGAAGACCTGCGACCTGTGGAAGCCGGTGATCGCCGCCGTCAACGGCATGGCCTGCGGCGGCGCGTTCTACCTGCTCGGCGAGTCGGAGTTCATCGTCTCCGCCACCACCGCCACCTTCTTCGACCCGCACACGACCTACGGGATGGTCAGCGCCTACGAGGCCGTCTACATGGCCCAGCGGATGCCCTTCGGGGAGGTCGCCCGGATGTCGCTGATGGGCACGGCGGAACGGCTCTCCGCGCGGCGCGCCCACGAGATCGGCCTGGTCTCGGAGCTCGCCGAGCCCGCGGAGCTGCTGGAGGCGGCCCTGCGTCCGGCGCGGACGCTGGCCGGTTTCCCGACGGAGGCCGTACAGGGCACCGTGCGGGCCCTGTGGTCCGCGAAGCGGGCCGCGCTCCAGCAGGCCCTGGACCAGGCCCCGGCGCTGATCGGCCTGGGCAACCTGCCGCCGGAGCGGCAGGCGGAACTGTTCGGCTCCCGGGCGCCGGGAGCGGAGTACCGCCTGCGCTGAGCGGCCGGGGTGGACGAAGGCGGACGGGGGCGGAGGGGGGCCGGAGGGGGCGGACGGGGGCGCCCGACGTATCGGCATTCGCCACCCCGCGGCCGGAACGCACCCTTCCGTTCTCTCTGCCACCAGCGAAGACTCCCCCTCAGCCGGTCCGCACGGGCCGAAACCGTGGTTGCATCCCGTGACCGAACCCGGCGGCCAGCCGCACCCCACCCGCGTCCCTTCGGTGAGCACCGACCCACCACGAGGAGCACGGCACCAGTGCGCACCATCGCCACCGAGATCAGCATCGACGCGACGCCCGAAGAGGTCTGGGCGACCCTGACCGACCTCCCCCGCTACTGCACATGGAACCCGTTCATCCGCCAGGCGGCGGGCGAGGTGGTCCCGGGCGGACGGCTGGACCTGACGATGTACTCGGAGTCCGGGAAGCCGACGGTCTTCCGCCCGACCGTCCTCGTGGTCAACCCGGCCGTCGAGTTCCGCTGGGTCGGCCGGTTCCTCGTCCGCGGCCTGTTCGACGGCGAGCACTACTTCCGGCTGGCCGAAGGCCCGAACCGCACCACGCGCCTGGAGCACGGCGAGCGGTTCAGCGGTCTGCTGGTCCCCTTCCTCGGCAAGGTGCTCGCGGGGACCTCCCGCAACTTCACGGCGATGAACGACGCCCTCCGCACCCGCGCCGAATCGGCCCGGACGAAGTCCTGACCCACCCCCCGAGACCCCCGGCCCCCGCCCGCCCCGTCCGGCGTGCGGGGGCCGGGCCCCCGGCGTAGCGTGCCGATCATGACGCCTCTCCCGGAAGGCCGGGCATGATCCGCAACGTACTCGGTTCACTGATGGGTCTGGCCGGCGCGGCAGCAGCCCTGTGGAGCCCCTTCCGCGCCTGGTACGACGGCCGGCAGGGCCGCGACTACCGCGTCGAGGAGCTGTTCTCCGGCTCGGGCATCACCGCCGACCGGGCCGCGCTGCTCGGCTCGCTCCTGCTGCCGTTCCTGTGCGCCGCCGTCCTCGTACTGGCCGCGGCGGTCCTGCGGTCGCGGCTGCTGATGGCGGTCGCCGGGATCCTGGTCCTCGGCTTCGCGGTGCTGTGGATGGTCCGCCAGGGCCAGGCCGTCGGCAGCCTGTCGGTCGGCGGTGACGGGCAGGGGCTCGGGGACGGCGTCGCGAACGCCTTCGGCGGCGGCGCGCTCATCCTGCTCGGCGCCCTCGTGATGCGTGGCCGGCCGCGCCGCGACCGGCGCCCGCTGCCCCGCGACACGGGCGGCCCCGACGCCCCCACGACCTGGGAGAACCGGCCCGTCACCCCGCAGACCGAACCCTGGCACCCGGACGAGCGCCCGGAGCCGCGCCCCGGCGAACGCCCGTAGGGCGCCCCGCAGGGCGGGTCGTCGCGTCCGGGTCATCGCGTCCGGGTCATCGCGTCCGGGTCATCGCGTCCGGCCCGTCCCGGAAACGGCGGCGGCCCCGGACCCCCCGGAGGGGGCGGGGCCGACCGGCACGGCGGGGATCAGGCGGCGACGACGCCCGAGGCCGCGATCTCGACCTTGGCCTTCGGGGCACCGGACTGCGAGCCCAGGGACTCGATCTGGTCGACGAGCTCCTTGCCCTCGACGACCTCGCCGAAGACGACGTGCTTGCCGTCGAGCCAGGAGGTGACGACGGTGGTGATGAAGAACTGCGAGCCGTTGGTGTTGCGGCCGGCGTTCGCCATCGACAGCAGGTACGGGCGGTCGTGCTTCAGGTCGAAGTTCTCGTCGGCGAACTTCTCGCCGAAGATGCTCTTGCCGCCGGTGCCGTTGTGGTTGGTGAAGTCACCACCCTGCAGCATGAACTGCGGGATGATCCGGTGGAAGCCCGAGCCGGCGTAGCCGAAGCCGTTCTGGCCGGTGGCCAGCTCGCGGAAGTTCCGCGCGGTCTCCGGAACGACCTTGTCGAACAGCTCGAAGACGATGCGGCCCGCGGGCTTGTCGTTGATGTTGATGTCGAAGTAAACGTTGCTCATGGGGTCCATCCTGTCACTCCCGGTGCCGTGGGGCAGCTGGAGGGGCCGCAGCCCCGCCGTCCGCGCAGGTCATCCGCCCGTACGGGTGCCCGTGCCCTTGGCGGCGTCCAGGGCGTAGACGCACCGGTCCTTGCTGCACGCGTACACCACGCCCGCCTCCGCGACCGGGGCGCCCGTGATCTCCCCGCCGGTGGCGAGCTTCCAGCGGAGCTGGCCGCCCGCCGCGTCCAGGGTGTACAGGCAGTGGTCCGCCGAACCGAAGTGCACCCGGCCGTCCGCGACCGCCGGCGAACCGGTGATCTCCCCGCCCGCCGCGAACCGCCACTTCGGGGTGCCGGTGACCGCGTCGAGCGTGTACAGGGCACTGCCCGCACCCAGGTGGACGTTGCCGTTGGCCACGATCACCGCGTCCCCCGAGGGCCGCGGCTCGGTGGCGATGCGCCAGCGGTCCTTGCCCGTGGCCGCGTCCAGGGCGTAGACCGTGCCCAGGTAGTCGGCGAGGTAGACGCCGCCGCCCGTGACCGCCGCGCCCGGGGCGAACGCCGGGGGCGCCAGGAACACCGCCGGAGCCTCGAAGTGCCAGCGGACCCGGCCCGAGGCCCGGTCCACCGACAGGACGCGGGTACCCGCGGCCACGTACACGTTGCCGTCCGCGGCCGGGGTGACACGGACCGGGACGTTGCCGCAGGAGGCCGCGTCCCCGACCGGGTACGACCAGGCCTCCTGACCGGAACGGGCGTCCAGCGCCCGCAGCCGGGCGTCCTGCCACACGTACACGGTGCCCTCGTGCAGGACGGGCGCCGCCTCCGGGGTCTCGAAGTCGCTCTGCGCCCCGGTCAGCTCCCACAGCTTCTGGCCGTTCGACGCCTCCCAGCCCTGGACGCCGCCCCCGCGCGTGGCGGTGATCACGGTGCCCCGGTCGGCGCGCAGCGCGTACACCCAGGCGTCGGTGGACAGCCGCCACCGCTCGGAGCCGTCGGTCGCGTCCAGCGCGTACAGGGAGGGCCCGTCGGAGGCGTGGATGCGCCCGTCGGACACCGCCATGGACCAGGCGACGTCCCGCGTCTTGAACTGGCGGCGGCCGCTGCCGACGTCCAGGGCGTGCACCTCGAACGACGTGACGTACAGCAGGGCGCCCGCGACGGTCGGGGTGCCCCAGACCTCGTTGGACATGCGGAAGCGCCACGGCCGCCAGCGGCCGCTGTCCGGCGACGGGCCCGGGCCCGGCACCGTCCCGACGGACGAAGGCGACGGACCGCCGACGGCGGACACCCCGGAGGGCGCCGGGGAACCCCCGGGCGGGCGGACCCAGCCGGTCGCCGAATGCCCCGCCGCGGGCCCGGCCGGAGCCGCTGCCGTCGCCCGCGGGCCGGGCCCGATCGGCACCGGCGACGCACCGAGCCGCACGGGCGCACCGGGCAGCGACGGCACCGGCGGCCGGTCCGGACGCGGCGGCGCGGCCTGCCCGGTCCGCGGGTCCACCCACGGGTCGGCGGCGCCGCGCGGACGGCGGTGCGTGGCCGCCCCGGACGCCGGCCCGGCGGCCGGACCGCGGGCCGGGACGACGGGCGCGGCCGGCGTACGGTGCCCCGCGCGCCGGGCCTCGATCATCGCGACGGCCCGCTCCGGCAGCCACGCCGAGGCCGTCCCGCTCTCGTCGCCGCCCTCGAAGAGGTGCGGTGCCAGCTGCGCCTGGAGGTCGGCCGGGGTCGGCCGCTGGGTGGCGTCCATCTGCATGCACGACTCGATCAGCGGCCGCAGTTCCTCCGGCAGCCCCTCCAGGTTGGGCCCCTCGCGCAGCAGCATGAACACCGTCTCGACCGGGTTGGCACCGTGGTACGGCGGGTGCCCGGTCGCGGCGAAGACGAGGGTCGAACCGAGCGAGAAGACGTCGCTGGCGCCCTTGACGCTGCGCGAGTCCTTCGCCTGCTCCGGCGACATGTACGCGGGCGTGCCGACGGCGACGTTCGTCATGGTCAGACGGGTGTTGGAGACCCCGCTCGCGATACCGAAGTCGATCACGCGGGGGCCGTCCTCGACGACGAGCACGTTCGACGGCTTCAAGTCGCGGTGGACCAGGCCGGCACCGTGGATCGACTGGAGCGCCTCCGCGATTCCGGCGGCGAGCCAGCGCACGGCCTGCGCGGGCATCGGCCCGCACTCGTTGACGATCTCCTCCAGGGAGGGCGCCGGAACGTACGCCGTGGCCAGCCACGGCACGGCGGCACGCGGATCGGCGTCGACGACGGCCGCGGTGTAGAAACCGGAGACCGCGCGCGCCGCCTCCACCTCGCGGGTGAACCGCACCCGGAAGAGCTGGTCCTCGGCGAGCTCGGTGCGCACCGTCTTGATCGCGACCCGCCGCCCGGACGCCGACCGCGCGAGATAGACCAGCCCCATGCCGCCGGCGCCGAGCCGTCCCAGCACCTCGAAGGGGCCGATCCGTCTCGGGTCGTGCTGCGTCAGCTGCTCCACCACTCGCCTCCACACCTCCCCGTACGGGTCCACGCCGGACCCGCTCATCCCACCAGAACGCACCGGCGCGCACCGGCCGGGCGGTCGGTACGCGTCAGCACGCGCGTCAGTACGCGCACCGGCACGGCGGTCTGCCCGTGCGGCGTCCCTCGCGGGACGGCGCCCCGCCCGCGGGCACCGGCCCGCCGGGGCGGCGTCCCACTCCGTGCAGCGTCTCACCCCGGGCAGCGCCAGGAGTCGCGCAAACCCGATTCTGTCAGGCCCGCGCCTGGTCCGGCCCCGGCTCCGCGTGGGCTTTCACACGTGGCTCCGACAGGAGGGCGAAGACGGCCCCCTGATTGTCGGCGACGACCGCGATCCGGCCGTACGGCGTGTCGAAGGGATCGGCGGTGACCCGCCCGCCGAGCCGCTGCACCGTCACGACGCTCTGGTCGCAGTCCGGGACGGCGAAGTAGACGAGGAAGTGCGCGGGCATGATCTCCGGGAAGGCGTCGGTGATCGGGCTGCGGCCCAGCACCGCGGTGTCGGTGCCGGCGACGCTGCCGGGCGGCGACCACACGCGGTACTCGACGCCGCTCGCGGGGTCGTCCTGGTCCTGCGGCACGTAGCCGAAGACGTGGGCGTAGAACACGTCCACGGAGTCCCGGGCCCGCGTGTACACCTCCGCCCAGCAGTACGTGTACGGCTCCTGCTGGGCGTCGAAGCCGTGGTGGGTGCCGGGCTGCCACAGGCCGAAGACGGCCCCGCCGGGGTCGGCGGCCATCGCAGCGGTCCCGTACGGGCCCACGGGCTGCGGATCCATGACCATCTGGCCGCCGGCGGCGCGGATGCGGGCGGCGCAGGCGTAGGCGTCGGAGGTGTACAGGTACACGCCCCAGACGGTGGGCATGCGGCCGTCGGGCTTGGGGGCGAGGGCCGCGACGTTGCGGCCGCGGCTGTAAGCCTGCGTGTAGTGGCCGTACGCGGCCCCCGCGTCGTCCCCGAAGGTCCACCCGAAGAGCTCACCGTAGAAGCGCTTGCCCGCCTCGACGTCGGGGAGCGAGGCGTCGACCCAGCAGGGCGAGCCTTCCGCGAATGCGGCCATGAGCCGGGTCCTTCCGTCGTGCGGGGCGTACGGGGTGTACGGGGTGTACGGGGTGCGCGGGCACTGGGTTTATGGTGGTCTGCGGCGTTTTCCGGTCTCGCGTGCCGGCTTCGCGTTCCGGCCTCGTGTTCCGGCCTCGTGGACATCGTGCGGATCGAGGCGGTTCACACCTCTCCGCAATGATCCGCCCGAAAAGTTGTCCACAGCCTGTTCATAAGACTATTCGGGGGATACGCCACGGTACGTGCGCGGTCACACCCCCGCCGGGGCCGGGCCGCCCCCGGCCGGAATCCGCCCCCGGAGCCCGCGCGGGGCCGCTCCCCCGCAGGCCCGGGGGGCCGTAGCCCCATTTGCAGGCGGCCGAATAGCGCGCCGATCCCCCCTCGGTAAGCTGACGGCATGACAGGACAAGTACGCACCGTCGACGGGCGTGTCGCCGGCCGGCGCGGCCAGGCGACGCGGCAGAAGCTGCTCGACTGCCTCAGCGAGATGCTCAGCTCCTCGCCGTACCGCGACGTCAAGGTGATCGACGTCGCGCGCAAGGCCGGCACCTCCCCCGCGACCTTCTACCAGTACTTCCCGGACGTCGAAGGCGCCGTCCTGGAGATCGCCGAGCAAATGGCCACCGAGGGCGCGCAGTTGACGGCGCTCGTCGAAGGCCGCAACTGGGTCGGCAAGGCCGGCTGGGCGGCCGCCGAGGAACTCGTCGAGGGCTTCCTGGAGTTCTGGCGGCGCAACGACGCGATCCTGCGGGTCGTCGACCTCGGCGCGGCCGAGGGCGACAAGCGGTTCTACAAGATCCGCATGAAGATCCTGAACTCCGTCACCAACTCCCTCACGGAGTCGATGAAGGAGCTCCAGGCCAAGGGCAAGGTCGACAAGGACCTCAGCCCGGCGGCGATGGCCGGCTCGCTGGTGGCGATGCTCGCCGCGGTCGCCTCGCACCAGAAGGGCTTCCAGACCTGGGGCGTCAAGCAGGCCGAGCTCAAGCCGAACCTGGCGCTGCTCGTCCACCTGGGCATCACCGGCAAGAAGCCCACCAAGTGACGGCGGACCCCTTCCCGGGGTCCGCCGGTCCCGTCCCGCCTGCTGCCGTCAGCGCCGTTCCAGGCGGAACAGCCTGATCTCCCGCTCGATGCGCGCCTGGTACGTCGCGTACGGCGGCCAGAACTTCAGTACCGCCTGCCACGCCTCCGCGCGCTCCGCCCCCTCCAGCAGCCGGGCCCGCACGGCGATGTCCCGCCCCTGCCAGCTCACGTCCGCGTCCGGATGCCTGAGCAGGTTCCCGGTCCAGGCCGGGTGGCCGGGGCGGCCGAAGTTGGATCCGATCAGCAGCCAGCTCGTACCTCCGTCCTCCGGCATGCACGCGAGCGGCGTGGTGCGCGGTTCGCCGCTCTTCGCGCCCTTCGCGGTGAGGATCACCCCGGGCAGCATCCGGGCACTGAGCAGCACCTTGCCCCGGGTCAGCCGGTGGACCGTCTTGTCCATCGCGGGGATGAAGTGCGGTGCGAGCTTGGCGAACAGCACGGTCGAGGAGACCTTCTGCATCAGCTTGACGCCGACGCCCTGGGCCACAGCCATCAGACGGCCGCCTTCACTGGTTCCGTAGGGGACTGCGCGGGGGGTGCGGCGGGTGTGGTGGGTGCGGGGGGTGTGACGGGTGCGGTGGGGCCGGTGGCTTCGGGGTCGGCGGCCGCGGGGTGCGGGGCGAACAGGCCGGAGCGGTGTGCGGCGTGTGCCCGCAGCCGGTGGACGGGGCCGAAGAGCAGTTCGTCGGCGGCCGCCCGCTTGAAGTAGAGGTGCGCCTCGTGCTCCCAGGTGAAGCCGATCCCACCGTGCAGCTGGATGGCCTCCCCCGACGTCACCCGCAGGGCCTCCAGCGCCTGGGCGAGGGCGAGGGGGCCCTGCTCCGGGTCCCAGGCGGCGTAGTAGGCGGCCGACCGGGCCGCCTGGAGGTGTACGTACAGGTCGGCGAGCCGGTGCTTGACGGCCTGGAAGGATCCGACGGCCCGGCCGAACTGTTCGCGCCGGCGGACGTGGTCCACCGTGCGGTCGAGGGCCCGGGCCGCCGCGCCGACCGCTTCGGCGGCCAGGACCGCGGCGGCCGTACGCCCTGTCGCGGCGAGGGCGGACAGGACGGCGGCGGCGGTTCCCCCGGCCGCGCCCTCGCCCTTCCCGTTGCCTCCGCCCATCCCGTTGCCCTCGCCGTGCCCGTTGCCTTCGGCGTGCCCGTTGCCTTCGGCGTGCCCGTTGCCTTCGCCGCGGCCGCCTTCGTCTTCGCCCAGGAGCTCGGCCGGTACGTCGCGCAGCTGGACGCGGCCCTGCGGGCGGGTCTCGTCGAGGGTGGCCTGCCGGGACCGTACGAGGCCGGGCGCGTCCTCCCGTACCAGGAACAGCAGGGTCCGGCCGCGGGCGAAGCCGCCGGTGTGCGCCGCGACGAGGAGCAGGCCCGCGCTGTGCCCGTCCAGTACCTGGGCGACTTCCCCGTACAGCCGCCACCCGCCGGCGGCACCGGCGTCGGCGCGGGCCTGCACCCCGCCGGCGCGACCGCCGCCGGCCCAGTCGCCGGGGGTGTTGTCGCCGGTCAGCGCGAGGGCCGTGGCCAGGGCGGGCCCGGGTACGGCGAGGGCGGCGCCCAGCTCGCCGGAGGCCAGCGCGGGCAGCAGCGCGGACCGCTGGGCGGCGGTGCCGAGGGCGGTGACCAGCGGGGCGACGAGTACGGCGGTGGCCAGCAGCGGCGAGGGCAGCAGGGCCCGCCCGGTCTCCTCGCAGGCCAGCGCCAGGTCGGCGGGGGTGCAGCCCACGCCCCCGTACTCCTCGGCGATGGCGATGCCCGGCAGGCCGAGCTGGTGGGCGAGCTGCTGCCACAGCTCGCGGTCGTGTCCGGCGGCGGTGCGGACGGCGGCCTTGACCTCGTCCGGGCCGCAGCGTTTGCCCAGGATCTCGCGCAGGGTGCGGCGCATCTCGTCCTGCTCCGCGGTGAAGGCGGCGTCCATCGTCGGGCTCCTCCCCGTATCTGACGGGTCGTCATGTTAGGGCGGCGGCGCCGAGATGCACAGGGGCGGGGGACGGGGGGTTCAGGGCAGGGAGACGGGGGCTGGGGGGCGGAGGGGGCGGGCCGCCCGCGGCGAGGGGTCAGCCACGGCCCCGCGCGCGGGCCACCACGGCGGCGGCGAGGAGGCCGCAGCCGGCGCAGGTCATGAGGGCGTAGCCGAGGACCTCGTGACCGTCGGGGATGACGTACCGCAGGAACCCCAGGAACCTGACGAACCCGAACCATTCGTGCAGCAGCCCGGAGACGCCCGCCACGAGCAGGACACCACCGAGCGCACCGAACCCGTTCCCGGGCCGGGCGTTCGCGGAGGGTGAGGAAGTCATCCCCCGACGGTAAGGGGGAGGGGTGCGGCCCGCATCGGCCTTCCGTCGCGGGGGGCAGCGACGAAAGAGAACAACGGGCGGGGCGTGGGGGTGGGGAGGGGGAGCAGGAGGGAGAGAGGGTGTCCCCCACTAGCGTCTGACGTACCGTCAGATATACCGTCGCCCCATGCCTGGACCGTCTGGACAGCCTCGCCCCCTCCCCTCCCCCACGCCCCGCCGCCGGGTCGCGGTCGTCGGCGTCGCCCTCTCCGACTGCGGCCGGGTCGACGGCCCGACCCCGTACGCCCTGCACGCCCAAGCCGCCCGCAGGGCCCTCGCCGACTCCGGCCTGGACCGCTCCGTCATCGACGGCTTCGCCTCGGCCGGCCTCGGCACCCTCGCACCGGTCGAGGTCGCCGAGTACCTCGGCCTGCGCCCCACCTGGGTCGACTCCACCTCCGTCGGCGGCTCCACCTGGGAGGTCATGGCCGCCCACGCCGCCGACGCCATCGCCGCCGGTCACGCGAACGCCGTACTCCTCGTCTACGGATCCACCGCCCGCGCCGACATCAAGGCCCGCCGCCGCACCTCGAACCTCTCCTTCGGAGCCCGGGGACCGCTCCAGTTCGAGGTCCCGTACGGGCACACGCTGATCTCCAAGTACGCCATGGCCGCCCGCCGCCACATGCACGAGTACGGGACGACCCTGGAACAGCTCGCCTCGGTGGCCGTGCAGGCCCGCGCGAACGCGGCGACCAACCCCGACGCGATGTTCCGCACCCCACTGACCGTCGACGAGGTCCTCGGCTCCGAGATGATCGCGGACCCCTTCACGAAGCTGCACTGCTGCATCCGCTCGGACGGCGGCTGCGCGGTGCTCCTGGCCGCGGAGGACTACGTACCGGACACGGCGAAGGCCCCGGTCTGGGTGCTGGGCGCGGGGACCTCCGTCTCGCACACCACGATGTCGGAGTGGGAGGACTTCACCGTCTCCCCCGCGGCCGTCTCCGGACGCATCGCCTTCGAACGCGCCGGGCTCACCCCGGCCGACGTGGACCTCGCCGAGATCTACGACGCATTCACCTACATGACCCTGGTGACCCTCGAAGACCTCGGGTTCTGCGCCAAGGGCGAGGGCGGGGCCTTCGTGGAGAAGGGCCGCCTGCTGCGGGAGGGGGAACTCCCGGTCAACACCGACGGCGGCGGCCTGTCGGCCTGCCACCCCGGGATGCGCGGACTGTTCCTGCTGGTCGAAGCCGTACGCCAACTCCGCGGCGAAGCCGGCCCGGGCCAGGTCACCAAACCCGGCAACCGCCTCCCGGAGGTAGCCCTCGCCTCGGGCACAGGAGGCTGGTTCTGCTCCTCGGGAACCCTGATCCTGGGGCGGGGGTAAGCCGGGGGTATGGGGCGGGGTCCCGCTGGTCCGCATCAGGGAGGGTTTGGCGGTTTCCCGTCAGTCTCATCGTCTCTCCGGGCTGGACCGGTCCCTCAAGGGCGCTCCCTGCGGTCGCGTCGCTACGCGATGGCCTACGGCCACCCTTGACCGACCGCCCCACCCCGGAAAGCCGAAGACAGCCGGGAACCCCCCAAAAGAACGGTCACGGGGACGGATAAACAGGAGCGGCCCCGTCAGCGATGAGCCGAGGGGCCGGGGGCCGGCCGACCGGGCACACGGCCCCCTCGCGCCCCCTTCCGGGACCACACCCACTCCCTACCCACCCGAAATGACGACCAGAACGTCCTGGGGTGCCGTCAGGCGCGCGTCAGATCGCTACGCGCTCCTCTCGGCTCAGCGTCCGACGAACGTCTGGGGCTGATGCCCGGCAGCCTCTACGTTGGCGACCGCAGTGCTGAACTCACGCCCGGACGCGCCCCGGATATAAGCCAGTTCCACCCAGCGCTCCACTCCCGTATCCGAGACGTTCTCGTTGACCACGGCCATCAGCTCCCCCTCGGCGCCGGACGCGACATCGCGCACGCGACGCCGCAGGAGCCGGTGGGGCAGAGAGTGCCGAACGTACGGTTTGAGAGGGGACGGGCGGATGATCGAAGCGGAGCTCAAGGCGCGGGTGCACGCGCCGGAGGAGACGTTGCGACGGCTCGACGAGCGAGCCGTGGGGCGGGCCGAGGTGTACCAGGACACCTACTACGACACGGCGGACGGGGCCTTGGGAGCCCGGGACGAAGAGCTTCGGGTGCGGACCGTGCACGGGGAGGACGAAACCCGCACGGTCCTCACGTACAAAGGCGCACGGGTGGACGAGGAGTCCGGGTCGAAGCCGGAGCACGAGACCCGTGTAGAGGATGCCCAAGCCGTACACGCCATGCTGTGCGGCCTTGGGTACGTACCGGCGGTCGCCTTCGAGAAGCGGTGCAGGAACTACGTCTTCCAAGCACGAGGCCGGAAGATGCTCGCCACTCTGGTCCGCGTTCCCGAGGTGGACGGCACGTTCCTGGAACTGGAGACCCTGGTCGCCGAGAAGGACGTGGCCGGTGCCCTTGACGACGTCCGCGAGGTCCTCGCCGAGCTCGGCATCGGTGCGGAAGACCTGACGCGCGAGCAGTACACCGACGCCGTGAGGGCCCGTCGCGAAAGCCGGCACTGAATGCTGTGGTGACCGCATCGGGAACCCGCCGAAATCCTGGTGCCCGTGAGCGAGCCGCTCGGGAGAATGCGTCCATGACTCTTCTCGTGCACACGTTCGTCTACGACGCCGACGGCGGTCACGACCTCCTGGAGGATCCCGAGTACGGCGACACCCTGGCAGGGTTCGAGAGCACACGGACCCGGCTGTGGGGGTCCGAGGCGATACGGGCCCTGGGGGCCCGGTTCTTTCCGCGCCTCGACGGCTGTGACCTCCGCGTGGAGCGCGAGGAACTCGATGACTTCCTCGCCGAGTGCGAGGCCCTCCGCCCCCACCTCGGCCACCTGGCCGAACAGGGCGGTTATGACGCCGACTACGTCACCCAGCGCTTCGGCAACATCGTCACCGCCGCTCTGCGGGCCAAGGCCGTGGACGGAGGCATCCTCGTCTGGTGACAACCCCAGACGGCCCGCAGACGCTATGCCGAGAGGAGCGCGTAGCGATCTGACGCGCCTGACGGCTCCGCAGGTCGTTGTGGTCGTCATTTCGGGTGGGTAGGCGGCGGTCTGGTCCCGGAAGGGGCCGCGAGGGGGCCGTGTGCCCGGTCGGCCGACCCCCGGCCCCTCGGCTCATCGCTGACGGGGCCGCTCCTGTTTATCCGTCCCCGTGACCGTTCTTTTGGGGGGTTCCCGTCGGTCTTCGGCTTTCCGGGGTGGGGCGGTCGGTCAAGGGTGGCCGAAGGCCATCGCGTAGCGACGCGAACGAAGTGAGCGCCCTTGAGGGACCGGTCCACCCCGGAGAGACGATGAGACTGACGGGAAACCACCAAACCCTCCCTGATACGGACCAGCTAGAACCCCGCCCCCCGACCCCGACCCCACCCCCCTAGCCTGTCGGCATGACCAGCGACTTCCACGAGGCCCTGCACTCCCTGCGGGTGTGGGACACCCCGCTTCCCTCCTTCGACACCGCGTCCGCGCCGGGCGAGCCCCTGCCCCTGTTCCGGGAGTGGTTCGTGCACGCCGCCGGGGCGGGGCAGCCGGAGCCGCACACGATGAGCCTGGCCACGGTGGACGCCGAGGGCCGGCCCGACGTACGGACGCTGATGCTGCACGAGGCCGACGGGCGGGGCTGGCACTTCGCCTCGCACGCCACCAGTGCCAAGGGCCGTCAGCTGGCGGCCCACCCGGACGCGGCGCTCGGCTTC
Organism: Streptomyces sp. NPDC044704; assembly: GCF_056433525.1. Taxonomy (NCBI): domain Bacteria; kingdom Bacillati; phylum Actinomycetota; class Actinomycetes; order Kitasatosporales; family Streptomycetaceae; genus Streptomyces; species Streptomyces sp. NPDC044704. Next base: position 241,551 of record NZ_JBWKGY010000009.1, on the reverse strand, counting down.
TACTGGCCGTTGGTGGGCCGGCAGGTCCGGGTCCGCGGCCGGGTCACCGCCTGCGGGCCCGAGGAGAGCCGGGCGGACCTCGCGGTCCGCTCGCGCGGGGCGCTGGCCGCGGCGCTCACGGGACGGCAGAGCGAGGTGCTGGAGTCGCCGCGGCAGCTGGTCGAGGCTTCGGAGCGGGCGTGGGAGCGGGCCGGTACGGAGCCGGACGCTCCCGCACCGACCTGGACCCGGTACGTCCTGGCCCCGGCGGAGGTGGAGTTCTTCCAGGGCGACGCCGCCCGCCGCCACACCCGACTGCGCTACCGGCGGGCCGCCGACGGTACGGGCTGGGTGCGCGAGCTGCTCTGGCCGTAGCCGCCTCCCGCCCGTGCCGCCCCCGGCTCTAGGGTCGCCCCGTGGACCCCACCGAACTCGCCACCACCCCGGCCACCCCGCTCGACCCCGCCGAACTCGACCGCCGGGCCCGCGTGGAGGCCGGCTGCGTACCCCCGCACCTGGTCACGTACCTCCTCGACCACGGTCACGCCCGCACGGTGCACGAACTCGCCCGGGACGGGGAGTGGTTCTGCGCCCGCGCCCTGGCGCGGGCCCTCGCCGACGAGGACCGGCAGGAGGAGGCCCTGGAGGTCCTGGACCCGTACGTCGCGACGGGCTGGTGGACGGCGGTCGACGAGGCCGCCGCACTGCTCGGCGCGTGGCGTCGCGTCGAGGAGGCCCTGGACCTCGTGCGCCCGTACGCGGAGGCCGGGGAGCGCTCCGCGCTCCGGGAGTTCGCGCTGCTGCTCGGCCGCGCCGGGCGGGGCGGGGAGGCGTACGAGCTGCTGCGCCATCACGTCGCGGACTGGTACCTCGCCGGGCCGCTGGTGGAGGTGAGCGCCGGGCTGGGCCGGGACGAGGAGGTGGCGGCGCTGCTGGCCGCCCGCATCGCGCCGGACCGGGCCTGCGCCCGCTGCGGCACCACGGAGTGCGGTGCCCGGTACGTCGAGCCGCACAACGCGGTGGCGCTGCTGGCCTCCGTGCGCGAGCGGCAGGGCAGGACGGACGAGGCGTTCGAGCTGTTGCGCACGCACGGGGCCGCGCACGTCAACTGCCGTGACCCGCTGGCCGAGATGCTGGCGCGGCACGACCGGATGGAGGAGCTGCGCGCCTGCGCGGCGGCCGCGTCCGGCGGGAACGCGGCGCGCTTCCTGGCCGGGCTGCTGGAGGAGCGCGGGGACGTCGCGGGCGCGGTCGGGGTGTACCGGCCGCTCGCGGAGGCCGGTTCGCCGCACGCGGCGGTGGGGCTGGCGGAGCTGCTGGCCCGGCACGGCCGGGGTGACGAAGCGATCGGGGTACTGGTGGCGCTGCCCGCCGCGCGGGGCGGTCACGAGGACTGGGTGCTGGACCCGCTGTGCGCGCTGTACGTCGCCCGGGGCCGGGCCGAGGAGGGGCTGGCCCACTTCGCCGGCATCGTGGACCCGCCCGGCTGCGAGGAGTGGGACCTGCTGCGGATGCGGGCCACGCTCCTCGCCGCCCTCGGCCGTGTGGACGAGGCCGTGGCGGAGCTCCGCGCGCACCCGGAGGGCGGAAGTGCGTACGCGGCGGAGGCGGTGGCAGGGCTGCTGGCCGGGGCCGGACGGGTGGCGGAGGCCGTCGCGGTCCTGGACCCGGAACGCCCGGACGACCGGCAGCCCCTCGCGGAACTCCTCCTGGAGCTGGGCCGTGTCGGGGAGGCCGTGGCCGTACTGAGGCGGCCGCTGCCGGCCCTCCGGCCGATCGCCTACAGCGAGACCCCGCCCTGGTAGCCGCCCTCGGCGTCGTCCCGTCCCCGGCCTGCCCCAGAGCTGTCCCCGGTGGCCGCCGCAGGGGCGAAGACCGGTACCCGTACGGACTCGGACGCCTCCCGGAAGGTGACGCGCAGGGGCATGCCGATGCGGAGGTCCTCGTGGGCGCAGTCGACCACCTCGGTCATCATCCGGGGTCCTTCCGCGAGGTCGACGACGGCGGCGACGTACGGGACGCGGGTGCCGAAGGGCGGGAGGTCGTTGCGGTGGATCACCGACCAGGTGTAGAGGGTGGCGCGGCCGGTCGCCTCCCGCCAGGTCACCCGGTCCTCGCCGGCCCAGCAGAAGGGGCAGAACTCGCGCGGGTAGTGGTGGGGGCGCCCGCAGTCGGCGCAGTGGCGCAGCAGGAGGCGTCCGTCGGCGGCGGCGTCCCAGTAGGGGCGGGTGAAGTCGTCCGCCTCGGGCAAGTCGTAGCGCACGGCAGGCGCGGAGGGCGCGACGGGCGCGGAGGCCGCAACGGGCGCGGAAGGCGCTGAAGACGCAGCGGGCACGCGATTCGTGGCATCCACGGGATTCACAGGATGCGCGGGATTCACGGGATTCACAGGAAGAGTCCGATCGACGCGTCGAGGGACCAGGCCTGCCAGCTCATGGCGAAGAGGGCGACGAGCGAGATGAGCGCCATCATCGCGTTCTGGCCCTGCTCGGCCCAGTCGTGGATCATCAGGACGAGGTAGAGCAGGTTCAGCAGCAGTCCGCCCGCGAGCGCCACCGGGGTCAGGAAGCCGAGTACGAGGCCGAGTCCCAGGGCGAGTTCGGCGTAGACGACGACGTACGCCATCAGCCGGGGGCGGGGCTGGACGACCTTCTCGAAGCCGGTCTTGACGAACGGCCAGCGGTGTTTGCCGGCGACGTCGGCGGCCCAGGCGATGCCGGTGCCGCGTTCGAACCAGCCCTTCTTGTCCTTGTGCCGCCAGCTCTCCAGCCACCACAGGCCGAGGCCTATCCGGAGCACGGCGAGCCATTCGGCTCCACTGAGCCAGATGGTCTGCATCGGCAGCCCTCCACCCCTCACCCATCCACCCGATCTGACGGTACGTCAGTTCAGCGGATCGGCGCCGATCGCGCAAGGCCTCCGACGGCAAGGCTCCGGACGACCGGCCGGGGCCCCGGACGGCCAGGAGCCCGCCGACACCCCGGACACCCCCGACACCCCCGACACCCCCCAACCCCCACCACGCCCCCCTACCCGCCCCCGAACAGCCTCCCGTACCCGGAGATCCCCTCGGGGGAAGCTCCCGCCGCCCTCAGAGCCGCCCACAGCAGGACCTGGTTGGCGGTCAGGACCGGGCGGCCGAGGGTGGTCTCCAGCGCGTCGATCGCCCCGACCGCCCGGAAGCCGTTGCCGCCGATCACGACCGCGTCGGCGGTGTCCGGCAGCCGTGCGGCGACCCAGTCGTGCAGGGCCCGCGGCCCGATCAGGCCCTGCCCGCCGGGCAGGGCGCACGGGGCGGCGTACGGGACCTCGAACCCGGCCTCCTCGTAGTAGCCCCGGCCCAGGTCGTTCAGGGTGGTGTCGAACCAGGGCGGGTCGACGAGCCCGATCCGCGCGGCCCCGAGCACGCGCAGCGCCTCGACGACGGCGGCGCAGGTGGCGACGACCGGCAGCCCGTGGGCGCGTTCCCCGAGCCGGGCCAGCATGTGGGCCTCGCCACGCGCGCCGATGACGTAGGCGGAGCTGGTGAAGGCGTAGGCGATCGCCGCCACCGGGGCGGCGGCGAGGAGTTCGGCGGCGGCGTCCACGTGCGGAGGTTCGGCGAAGGCACGTACGGGGGCGAGCGGGATCGTCGGGTCCATCGCCCCGCCCGCGCCCATGGCGGCGAACCGCACCCGGGCGGCGTGCAGGCCCACCGCGGGCGGGGCCATGGCGCGCAGCTCCGATTCGGGGCCGACGTCGGCGTGGGGGGTGAGGATGCCGAGGCGGACGCGCACGTCCCACCCGTCGGGCTGCCACATCGCGCGCTCCTCCCAGGTTCCCTTCGCGGGCGGGGCCACCACCACTCACGGGGTCACCGCCTCCCCACTGTGACAGCGGCACAGCGCCCCGGCGGGAGGCAACGCCGACCGGTCGGGCAGAGTACGGCCATGCGGCATCGGGCGGAGGAGTGGTTCGACGGGGTGTGGGGCGCGGCCGCCCTCGTGCGGGTACTGGCGGGCGGGGAGGACGGCGGGCCGCTGGAGCGGCGGCCGCTGCTCGGCCGCGTGGAGTCGGCCGGGGATCTGGCGGAGCTGCGGGCCCTGTCGACGACGGGCACGCACACCGGTGACCTGTGCCGCTGCCACGGCAGCGTGACGTTCGCCCTCCACGACGCCGATGGCGGGCTGCTGGGCCGGGCGAGCCTGCACGGTACGGACGGCGTGCTGTGGGAGGGGGGCCGCTTCGGCGGGCTCCTCGAAGCGGCCGATCCGGTCGGGCTCTCGCTGTTCCTGGCCCGGTACGGGGCCGCCCGGCGGCTCGCGGGCCTGGCCACCCGGCTCGCGTACGCCCTCGGGCTGCGCGAGGGGCGGCCCCAGTTCCGGGAGGCGGGCCACGGACCGCACGGGGCACGGCTGCTGGAGACCAGGGGCGTGCCCCGGGTGCTGCGGCCCGCGCTGGCGCAGGTCTCGGGGCACGACTGCGCCGGGCTGGACGGGGCGCGGGTCGCGGAGCTGCGCGGGCTGCTGGCTGCGGCGGAGCCGGACGAGGGGCGTCGCGCGGTGGCGCTGCTGGGCTGGCTGGGCGCTCTGCCGGAGCCCATGGAGGCGGAGTACGGGGAGGGCGTGCTGGTGCGCGCGCTGCTGGCGGGCCTCGACCCGGTCGCGGCGGCGTGGTGCGCCGGCCGGCCCGCCGGGCCGCGGGCGGCCCTGGGCCTGCTGCGATGGGCGGGCCACGCGGAGGCGACGGCGCCGGACGCGGCCGAACTCGTCGCGCTCGTGGAGCCGGTCCTGCGGGGGGCGTTTCCGGCGTAGCGGGTGAAGACGGTCGCCCGTGATCGTTCCGCAATCGATTCACTCCTTGTCCGAGACCCATCAACTCTGAGTGTCGATACGCTCACCCCTCATGCCCGAGCAGCCCGACATGAGCACCCAGCCCCGCCCCGTGTACGTGATCGGCGCCGGTCCCGGTGGCCTCGCCGTCGCCGCCGCACTGCGCGCCCGCGGGGTGCGCGCCGTGGTCGTCGAGAAGTCCGACGCGGTGGGCGCCTCCTGGCGGGGCCACTACGAGCGGCTGCGCCTGCACACCACCCGGCGCCTGTCCGCGCTGCCCGGCCTCGCGATACCGCGCCGGTTCGGGCGCTGGGTCGCACGCGCCGACGTGGTGCGGTACCTGGAGAAGTACGCCGAGTTCCACGAGCTGGAGCTGGTGACGGGCGTCGAGGTGACCCGGATCGAACGCGCCGACGACGGCGAGGGCTGGACGCTGCACGCCAGCGGCGGCCGGCTGCTGGCGGCCGGGGCGGTGGTCGTGGCCACCGGCTTCAACCACACCCCGGCGCTCCCCGACTGGCCCGGCCGGGACGGGTACACCGGGGAGCTGCTGCACGCCGCCGCGTACCGCGAGCCGGGGCCCTACGCCGGGCGGGACGTGCTGGTCGTCGGCGTCGGCAACACCGGCACCGAGATCGCCGTGGACCTCGCCGACGGCGGGGCGGCCCGGGTGCGGCTGGCGGTGCGCACGCCCCCGCACGTGCTGCGGCGCTCGACGGCGGGCTGGCCGGCCCAGCGCACGGGGATCCTCGTACGGAGGCTGCCCGTGCGGCTCGTGGACCGGCTGGCGGCGCTCGTCGCGAAGGCCTCCGTACCGGACCTGTCGGCGTACGGGCTGCCGCGCCCCGCGACCGGCCTGTACAGCAGGGTCAGGGAGGGGGCGATCCCGGTGCAGGACGTCGGCCTGATCGACGCGGTGCGCGGGGGACGGGTGGAGCCGGTCGGGGCGGTGGTGTCCTTCGACGGGGCCGAGGTGGTGCTCGCCGACGGGTCGCGGATCACCCCGGACGCGGTGATCGCGGCGACCGGCTACCGGCGCGGCCTGGAGGGCCTGGTCGGGGACCTGGAGGTGCTCGACGGGCGGGGGCGGCCGGTCGTCCACGGCGGGCGCTGCCCGGAGGGTGCTCCGGGGCTGTACTTCACCGGGTACACGAACCCGATCAGCGGCATGCTGCGCGAACTGGCCCTGGACGCCGAGAAGATCGCCAAGGCGGTGGCCCGGCGTACTCGGCGGTAGGCCGAAACCGCTCTGGACCTCACTCGAACGGATCTGCCACCGTTCAGGCACACCACCTCCACCACCTTTTCCTGCGCAGGCCTGTTCCTGACGGCGCGTCAGTTCAGTAATCTGACTACGCGTCAGCTATGGATTCCATCGAGGTTCATCGAGCAGGAGCGGGCGGAACGATGCTTGGATCTACTCACGGCACCCTCACCACCGACTTCCGCGCACGAGTCGAGGCCTGCGGGGAAACCCCCAGGACGGCCGTCCACTCCACGGCCGCGCCCTCCGCCGAGGACGCGGCCGCCCTGGACGTCAGCGGACGGCCCCTGCACTCCGATGTGCCCGACCTGGACCGGTTCTTCCGGCCCGAGTCCGTGGCCGTCATCGGCGCCTCCGACGCCGACGGCAGACCGAACACCGGCATCACCCGCCAGCTCATGGCCTGGGCGGAACGCGTCGGCGCCCGCGTCCACCCCGTGCACCCGACCCGTACGAGCGTCTTCGGACTGCCCTGCGTCGCGTCGGTCGCCGACCTGCCCGAACAGGTCGACCTCGCGGTCCTCCTCGTGGCCGACCCGCTCCCCGTCGTGGAGGAACTCGCCGAAGCCAAGGTGAAGTTCGCGGTCGCCTTCGCGTCCGGATTCGCGGAGACCGGCGAGGCCGGCGCCGCCGCCCAGGCCCGCCTCGCCGCCGCCGTACAGCGCTCCGGCCTGCGCCTCCTCGGCCCGAACACCAACCTCAACGCCTTCGAGGAGTTCCGCGAGGACCTCGACGGCCCCGCCATCGCCCTCATCACCCAGTCCGGCCACCAGGGCCGGCCCGTCTACACCCTCCAGGAACTCGGCATCCGGCTCTCCCACTGGGCGCCCACGGGCAACGAGGCCGACCTGGAGACCTCCGACTTCATCTCCTACTTCGCCGAGCAGCCCGAGGTCGGGGCCATCGCCTGCTACGTCGAAGGCCTCAAGGACGGCCGCTCCTTCCTCCTGGCCGCCGACCGCGCCGCCCGCAACGGCGTCCCCGTCGTCGCCGTCAAGGTCGGCCGCACCGAGACCGGCGCCCGGATGGCCGCCTCCCACACCGGGAAGCTCACCGGTGCCGACACCGTCGTCGACGCCGCCATGCGGCAGTTCGGGGTCATCCGCGTCGACGGGCTCGACGAACTCCAGGACACCGCCGCCCTCCTCGCCCGGGCCCGCCCGCCCCGGGCCGACGGGGTCGTCGTCTACTCCATCTCCGGCGGCACCGGCGCCCACTTCTCCGACCTGGCCACCGAGGCGGGCCTCACCCTGCCCACCCTCTCCCCGGCCAAGCAGGACGAACTCCACCAGTGGATCCCGCCCTACCTCGGCGTCTCCAACCCCGTCGACAACGGCGGCCACCCCGTCGGCGACTGGCGCGGCCGCAAGATCATCGACGCGATCCTCGCGGACCCCTCCGTCGGCGTCCTCATCTGTCCCATCACCGGCCCCTTCCCCCCGATGAGCGACAAGCTCGCCCAGGACCTCGTGGACGCGGCCGAACACACCGACAAGCTCGTCTGCGTGATCTGGGGCTCCCCGGTCGGCACCGAAGAGGCCTACCGCACCACCCTCCTCGGCTCCTCCCGCGTGGCCACCTTCCGCACCTTCGGCAACTGCATCACCGCCGTACGCGCCTACCTCGGCCACCACCGCTTCACCGCGGCCTACCGCTCCCCCTTCGACGAAGCCCCCCGCACCCCCTCCCCCTCGTACCGCAAGGCCCAGGCCCTGATGCGGCCCGGCCAGCAGCTCAGCGAACACTCCGCGAAACAGCTCCTGCGCGCCTACGGCATCCGCGTACCCCGCGAACAGCTGGTCACCAGCGCGGCCGCCGCCGTCCGGGCGGCCGGGCTGGTGGGCTACCCGGTCGTCATGAAGGCCTCCGGCCCGCAGCTCGCCCACAAGACGGAACTCGGCCTGGTCAAGGTCGCCCTCACCTCGGCGAGCCAGATCCGCGACGCCTACCGCGAACTCACCGACATAGCCCGCTACGAAAACGTCCCGCTCGACGGCGTCCTGGTCTGCCAGATGGTCGAACGCGGCGTCGAGATGGTCGTCGGCGTCACCCAGGACGACCTCTTCGGCCCCACCGTCACGGTCGGCCTCGGCGGCGTCCTCGTGGAGGTGCTCCGGGACGCGGCCGTCCGCGTACCGCCGTTCGGCGAGGACCAGGCCCGGGCGATGCTCACCGAACTGCGCGGGCACCCCCTCCTGGAGGGCGTACGCGGCGCACCCCCGGCCGACGTCGACGCCCTCGTCGAAGTGATCCTCCGCGTCCAGCGGATGGCGCTCGAACTCGGCGACGAACTCTCGGAACTGGACATCAACCCCCTGATGGTCCTCCCCCGCGGCCAGGGGGCGGTAGCCCTGGACGCCCTGGCCATCTGCCGCTGACCCGGCCGGAAACGGCTCCGCACCACGAACACCGGCGGGGCCAGATCAGGGCCGGGGCCAGTGGCCGGAACCGTCCCGGGCCGGGGGCGGGGGCGGGGTGGGGGGTCGGCCGGGGCTAAAACGTGATGTGTTGGCGCCCTGCCCCGCCCGCCAAAGCACTCCGGACAAGGCGCCATAAATCATGCCCGCCCCGGACGACCCGCCCCCCCCCCCCCGCCCCGCCGGCCCCCCCCCGCCCGCCCCCCCCCCCCCCGCCCCCCCCCCCCCGCCCCCCCCGGCGCCCCCGCGCGGGCCCCCCCCCCCCCCCCCCCCCCCGGCCCACCCGCAGCCGCAGCCGCCCCGCCCCGCCCCGCCCCGCCCCGAACCCCCAACGCCCCCCGACAGGAGCCCCCGCGCCCATGACACCCGCCACCCCCTCGGACGAGGTACTGCACCGCATCGAGAGCAGCGTCTCCTGGATCACCCTCAACCGCCCCGACGCCATGAACGCCGTCACCTGGGACCAGCGCGAACGCGTCATCGCGCTGCTCACCGAGGCCTCCGCCGACCCCGCCGTCCGCGCCGTCGTCGTCACCGCCACCGGCAAGGGCTTCTGCGCCGGCGCCGACCTCCGCAGCACCGGCCCCACCGCCGGAGGCGACCGCATCGCCGGCGACGTCACCCGCATGATCCGCCTCGGCGCCCAACGCCTGATCACGGCGGTCCTGGACTGCGAGAAACCCGTCATCGCCGCCGTCAACGGCACCGCCGCCGGCATCGGCGCCCACCTCGCCCTCGCCTGCGACCTCGTCATCGCCTCCGAATCGGCCCGCTTCATCGAGGTGTTCGTCCGCCGCGGCCTCGTCCCCGACGGCGGCGGCGCGTACCTCCTCCCCCGCCTCCTCGGCCCGCAGAAGGCCAAGGAGCTGCTGTTCTTCGGCGACGCCGTCCCCGCGGCGGACGCCGCCCGCCTCGGCCTGGTCAACAAGGTCGTCCCGGCCGAGGACCTGGAGGCGACGGCCCGCGCCTGGGCGGAGCGGCTCGCCCAGGGCCCGACCCGCGCCCTCGCCCTCACGAAGCAGCTGGTCAACGCCTCCCTGGACGGAGACCGGGCCTCCGCGCTGGCCGCCGAGGCCACCGCCCAGGAGCTGAACATGACCACCGCCGACGCGAACGAGGGCGTGGCGAGCTTCGTGGAACGCCGCACCCCCAAATACCTGGGCCGCTAACCGCACCCGCACCCGCACCCGCACCCGCACCCGCACCCGCACCCGCACCCGCAAAGCGACCCCACCCCACCCCCCACCCACAAGCCCCCCTCACATCCGCGGATCGGGCTTCAGCAGCGCGAACACCGCCCCCGCCGGATCGGCGACCCAGCCGATCCGCCCCACCTCCGGGACGTCCGCGGCCGGCATGAGCACCGCCCCGCCCGCCCCCCGCACCGACGCGACGGTGGCGTCGACGTCCGCCACGTGGAAGTACGGCACCCACCGCGCCTCCTCCCCGCCGCCCTCGCCCAGCGGCGCGACCCCGCCGAAAGAGCCGTCCTCCTGATCGCCGTCGGCGGTGCTCAGTACCCGGTACGTCATCCCCGGCGCCTGCATCTCGGCGCTCCGCCACCCGAACAGCCCGGCGTAGAAGCCGATGGCCGCGACCGGGTCGGGTACGTGCAGTTCCGCCCACACGAGGGTGTTCTCGGCGGAGGCGATGCCGAACCCGGCGGTCTTCCCCGGCTGCCAGCAGGCGAACTCCGCGCCCTGCGGGTCGGTGAACTGACCGAGCCAGCCCTCGCCCATGACGTCCATGGGCTCCATCCGCACGACACCGCCCCCGTCCCGCACGGCCTCCGCGGTGGCGCGGATGTCCGGGGTCATGAAGTGCAGCATCCACGCGGACGACGCCCCTTCCTCGGTGAGCGGCCCGAGCGCGGCGACGGTCTTCCCGTCCACCTGGAAGAAGCCGTACCCGCCGGCTTCGGGCCCGGCGGAGACGAACCGCCACCCGAAGACGGCTTCGTAGAAGACGGCGGCCGCCGCGGTGTCGGGGCTGCCGAGGTCGAGCCAGTTGGGCGAGCCGGTACGGAAGTCGGTGCCGAGCATGGGTTCCTCCCTGAGGTACGTCGCTACACGGTCCCGGGCCACGATGCCCCCGCCCGGCGGAGCGACCCGGCACGAGCCGCCCCGTACGCCCCCGGTTCACCCGGACGCCCGAGCCCGGCCCCTCGGCCCGGCCCCTCAGCCCCCGCCCTCCCTCCGGAGGACCTTCCGCACCCCGGCGTCCGGATCCCCGAGCAGCGCGAACAGTTCGGGCCGCCGGGTCGTGCCCGCGATCCGCCAGGCGGGTGCGGAGTCCGCGCAGGGGCTGACGTCGAGCCAGACCCCGTCCCGGTGCGCCGGCTCGGCGGGGGCCCCGGCCGGCGCTGCCGCCTCGGGGTCGAACGTCCACGTCCCGGCGCCCGTGCAGTACGCCACCCCGCCGTCCGGGCCCGTCACGGGCAGCCCCTCGGCACGCGCCGTGCCGTCCGGCCGGAGCACCAGGCGGGCCCCGTCGCCGGTCCACTCCCCGGCGTACTGGGACGGCGCGAGGCGGGGCGGCCGGTACTCCGGCAGGAGCCCGGCCCGGTCCGCCGCGAGCCCGCCGCCGAGGAGCAGCAGCCCGGCCCCGGTCACGGCCGCGGCCCGGACCACCGTGCCCCACGGCCGGACGTCACGGGTACGGGCGTACCGGGCTGCGGCCACCGGGAGCAGTCCGGTGCCCGCCACCCACGCCCAGGTGGCCCCGTAGGGCAGGTCGTACCACCAGCGGCCGGCGGCGGCGTAGAGCGCGGCGAGTGCGATCGTCAGCAGGGCGGCCCAGACGCCGCCCGGTACCCGGCTCCGGCGGCCCAGGGCGTGCGCGGGGCCCGCCACGGGCAGGGCGAACAGGGCCGTGTGGAGGAGGCCGAGTACGGGGAGCAGGACCGGCGCGATGACGAGGAGCCAGGAGACGAGGGTGGTTCCGAAGGCCCCCTCGCCGTGTTCGGGGCCGTACTCGTCCGTGATGCCGGCCAGGACGAAGGCGCCCGCCCCCAGCAGGAGGAGCTGCCCGGCGGCCGTGGCCGCCGCGGCGGGGAGCTCTCTGGCCCACACCGTGGCCGTCGGGCCGTCCGTTCCGTCGTTGCCCATGGCTCCGCCCCCGCCCACCGATTTTTTGAACAAGTTCAAGCAATCGGCACCCTACCCCCCGGCCGCCGGGCCCGCGCGCACGGCCCTTCCCATCTGACGGGCCGTCAGGTTCAATCGGTGGGGTGATGGGACACGCAGGGATGGCGGCCACCGTCGTCCGATACCTCAGGTCAGCCGGCGCCCCCGCATCCGCGGCCCCGGAGTCCGTCGACGCTCTGCCCCGGCCCGACCTGCGGGCCGTCGGCAGGGACGAGCGCGCGCCCGTCAGCCCCGCCGAGTTCCGGGCCGTCCTCGGCCGGTTCGCCAGCGGGGTCACGGTCATCACCGCGCCGCCCGGCGAGGGCGGGGACGGCCCGGCGGGCTTCGCCTGCCAGTCCTTCGCCTCGCTCTCCCTCGACCCGCCCCTGGTCACCTTCATGGTGGCCCGTACGTCGACCACCTGGCCGCGGATCGCCCGCGCCGGGGTGTTCTGCGTCAACATCCTGGGCGCCGAGCAGGGCGGGCTGTGCCGGGCCTTCGCCGTCAGCGGCGCCGACAAGTTCGCCGGGGTCGCCCACCGCCCGGCGCCGGTCACCGGATCGCCGCAGCTCGACGACGTGCCCGCCTGGATCGACTGCCGGATCCACGCCGTCCACACCGGCGGGGACCACCTCATCGTCGTCGGCCGCGTCGCGGCCATGGGCGCCGACGGCGAGGGCGACCCGCTGCTCTTCCACCAGGGCCGCTTCGGCCGCTTCACCCCCTGACCTCGGGCACCGCGCGCCCGGTCCCGCCGCCTCCGCGAAGGGTGCGGCGGGACCGGAGCCCGTGTCAGAAGGTGAGCACTCCGCGCGCGACCCGCCCGTGGTGGGCGTCGTCCGCCGCCTTGGCGAAGTCCTCGACCGGGTAGACCTCCGTCACCAGCTCGTCGAGCAGCAGCCGGCCCTGCCGGTACAGCTCGGCGTACAGCGCGATGTCGCGCTGCGGGCGGGAGGACCCGTACCGGCAGCCCATGATCGTCTTGTCGAGGTACATGGACGAGACGAGGAACGACGCCTCCTCCTTGAAGCCCGGCACCCCGAGCAGGACGGCCTGCCCGTGCCGGTCCAGGAGGTCGACGGCCTGGCGGATCAGCTTCACGCTGCCCACGCACTCGAAGGCGTGGTCCGCGCCCGTCGGCAGGATCTCGCGCACGGCCGCCGAGGAGTCCGCCACCGCCGAGGCGTCGATGAAGTGGGTGGCCCCGAACCGCCGGGCCACCGCCTCCTTCGCCGGGTTCGCGTCCACCGCGACGATCGTCGTGGCCCCGGCGATCCGCGCGCCCTGGAGGACGTTCAGCCCGATCCCGCCGGTGCCGATGACGACGACCGTCTCGCCCCGGTCCACCTTCGCCCGGTTCAGGACGGCCCCGACGCCCGTCAGCACCCCGCAGCCGATGAGCGCGGCCGAGGTCAGCGGCACGTCCTCGGGGATCTTCACCGCCTGGACGGCCTTGACGATCGTCCGCTCCGCGAACGCCGAGTTCGAGGCGAACTGGAACAGCGGCTTCCCGCCCCGGGAGAAGGGCTGCCCGGGCATGCCGATCGCCTTGCGGCACATCGTCGGCCGGCCGCGGTCGCAGTCCGCGCACGCCCCGCAGTTGGCGAGCGTGGACAGCGAGACGTGGTCGCCCGGAGCCACGTGCGTGACCCCCGCGCCGACCGCCTCGACCACCCCCGCGCCCTCGTGCCCGAGCACCACCGGCGGGGGGAACGGGATCGTCCCGTCGATCACCGACAGGTCGCTGTGGCACAGCCCGGCCGCCTTGACGGCGACGAGCACCTCCCCCGGCCCGGGATCGCGGATCTCCAGGTCGTCGACCACCTGGGCCTGCTTGCCGTCGAACACGACGCCTCTCACCTGGGCTCCTTAGGCAGGCCGAGCACGCGCTCGGCGATGATGTTCCGCTGGATCTCGTCCGAGCCGCCGTAGATCGTGTCGGCCCGGGTGAACAGGAAGAGCCGCTGCCCCTCGTCGAGTCCCCGCTCGTAGGGGACCTCCCGCGACCACGGCCGCGGCCCCGCCGTCGCCTCCGCGCCCCGTACGGCGACCGCCAGCTCGCCGAGCCGCCGGTGCCAGCCGCCCCACAGCAGCTTGGCCACGCTCGGCGCGCCCGGATCCCCGGCGGAGCCGAGCGTGCGCAGGGCGTTCCACCGCATGGTGCGCAGCTCGGCCCACTGCCGTACGAGGCGTTCGCGCAGGACCGGGTCCGGTGGGCCGGAGGCGGCGTGGGCGGCGAGGACGCGTTCCAGTTCGGCGGCGAAGCCGATCTGCTGGACGAGGGTGGAGACGCCGCGTTCCAGGGCGAGCAGGCCCATGGCGACGGTCCAGCCGTTGCCCTCCCCGCCGACGGTCTCCGCCGCCACCGCCCCGTCGAAGAAGACCTCGTTGAACTCGGCGGTGCCCGACATCTGCCGGATCGGGCGGACCTCGATGCGGCCGGGCTGGTCCATGGGGACCAGCAGGAACGACAGTCCCCGGTGGCGGCGGGAGCCGGCCTCGGTGCGGGCGAGGACGAAGCACCAGTCGGCGTCCTGGGCGAGGGAGGTCCAGATCTTCTGCCCGGTGACGCGCAGCAGCCCGTCCGCCGGGTCGCGCACGGCGGCCGTGCGGACGCCGGCCAGGTCCGATCCGGCGTCCGGTTCGCTGTAGCCCTGGCACCACAGCTCCTCGCCGCGGGCGATGCCGGGCAGGTACCGGGCCTGCTGTTCGGGGGTGCCGTGGGCGATCAGGGTCGGGGCGAGGAGGTTCTCGCCGATGTGGCCGACGCGGCCGGGGGCGCGCAGCGCCGCGTACTCCTCCGCCCAGACGACCTGGCCGGTGAGGGAGAGCCGCTGCTGTCCGTACGTGCCGTCGGGGACGTCCCAGCCCTGGCCGATCCAGCCGCCGCGGCCCAGTTCCGCTTCCCAGGCCCGGCGTTGCGCGGTGCCCTCGTGTTCGCTGCCGGGTCCGCCGAGGCCGCGGAGGTCCGCGTACGGGCCGGTGAGGTGGTCGGTGAGCCAGGCGCGGGCGCGGCCGCGCAGTTCCTCGTCGCCGGCTCCGAAGCCGAAGTCCATGCGGTCTCCCCTGTCGGGCGTCTGTCGGGCGTCGGGGCGTTCAGGGGCGGGTGGGGTCAGGCATTGGGGCGGTCCTTGGCGGCGGCGGCCTTCGCCATGGCCTCCAGTTGCGCGAGCATCGGCATCGGGTCGGTGCCGACGGTGCCGGGCAGGAAGTCGGCGATCTTCTCGGGGGTCCAGGCGCCTTCGGCGTACCCGGCGCGCAGTTCGCGCGGCTGGGCCCAGACGGCGATCTTCGGGCCGGCGATCGTGTAGACCTGGCCGGTGATGTTCTCGGCCCGGGCCCGTTCGCTGAGCAGGTAGGTGACGAGGGCGGCGACGTCCTCGGGCTCGCCGATCTCCTTGAGTTCCATCGGGACGTTCGCGGACATCCGGGTGCGGGCGACGGGGGCGACGGCGTTGGCGGTGACCCCGTACTTGTTGAGGCCGAGGGCCGCGCTGCGGACGAGGGAGATGATCCCGCCCTTGGCGGCGCTGTAGTTGGCCTGGGCGACGGAGCCCTGGTGGTTGCCGCTGGTGAAGCCGATGAGCGTGCCCGTGCCCTGTTTGCGCATGACGGCGGAGGCGGCGCGGAAGACGGTGAAGGTGCCCTTGAGGTGGGTGGCGACGACCGGGTCCCATTCCTCCTCGGACATGTTGAAGAGCATGCGCTCGCGCAGGATCCCGGCGACGCAGACGACGCCGTCGATGCGCCCGTACCGGGCGAGGGCGGTGTCGACGATGCGCTGGCCGCCCGCCATGGTGGAGATGTCGTCGGCGACGGCGACGGCCTCCCCGCCGGCGGCGGTGATCTCCTTCACCACCGAGGCGGCGACCTCGCTGGTGGGTTCGCCGCCCTCGATGCCGACGCCGTAGTCGTTGACGACGACCCGGGCGCCCTCGGCGGCCGCCGCGAGTGCCACGGCCCGTCCGATGCCCCGGCCGGCGCCGGTGACGGCGACGACCTTTCCTGCCAAGAAGTTCCCCATGCCGGCCCCTTCCCGCGTTTTCTGACGGACCGTTAGATTCTAGGGGCAGCCCGACGCACCAGCACAAGACCCGGTTGCCCCTCGCCTTTCACAAGGAGCTGATGAGGCCCATGTCCCTGCCCCCGGAGTTCCACGACATCGCCAAGAGCGTCAACAACTGGGGCCGTTGGGGCGCCGACGACGAGATCGGCACGCTGAACCTGATCACCGACGGGGTCGTCCGGGCCGCGGCCGCCGAGATCCGCACGGGCCGCCGGATCCCGCTCGCGCTCCCGCTCAAGGAGGACGGCGTCCAGGCGGGCATGATCCCGGGCCGGATCAACCCGCTGCACACCATGGTCCAGATCAACCAGGAGATCTTCGGCCCGGGCACGGTGGCCTGTAGCGACGACGCCGTGACGATGGGACTCCAGTCCGCCACGCACTGGGACGCGCTGACCCACGTCTCGCACTCGGGGAAGATCTACAACGGCCGCCCCGCCTCCTCCATCACCGCGCACGCGCGCTCCGAGTTCAGCGGCATCGACAAGGCCCGGCACATCGTCTCGCGGGGCGTCCTGCTGGACGTGGCGCGGGCGAAGGGCGTGGACTGGCTGGAGGGGGGTCACGCGGTGACCCCCGAGGACCTGGCGGAGGCGGAGGAGTTCGGCGGGGTCACCGTCCGCGCCGGCGACGTCGTCCTCGTCCGCACCGGCCAGATCCAGGTCTACCTGGCGGGCGACAAGCACGGCTACGGCTTCCCCTCGCCCGGCCTGTCCGTCCGCACCCCGCAGTGGTTCCACGCCCGCGACGTGGCGGCCGTCGCCAACGACACCCTGACCTTCGAGATCTTCCCCCCGGAGATCGAGAACCTGTGGCTGCCGGTGCACGCCCTCGACCTGGTCGAGATGGGCATGCACCAGGGCCAGAACTGGAACCTGGAGGAGTTGTCCACAGCCTGTGCGGAAGAGTCCCGCTACTCCTTCCTGCTCTCCGCGATGCCCGAACCCTTCGTCGGCGGCACCGGCACCCCGGTCGCCCCGGTGGCCGTCCTCTGACCCACCCCCGCGACGACCGCCCACGATGCCCGGTTTGCGCCACGGGACCGGCGGCGAGCCCGCGAGGGGGCCGGCGGGCGGGGGAACCCGGGCCCGGCAAGGGGAGCGGGGCCGGGCCGGCGGGCGTACGACGCTCCGGGCGGCGGGCGGGCGGGTCACGGGCGGGGTTCCTGGGGCGGGGGACCCCCTGAGGTATGCACACAAGAGCCCCATGGAGGCTGATTCCGCCCTTCAAGACCAGTGGTGACCTTCGAAAGGATGGGTTGCGCGT
Source organism: Streptomyces sp. NPDC044704 (assembly GCF_056433525.1). NCBI lineage: Bacteria > Bacillati > Actinomycetota > Actinomycetes > Kitasatosporales > Streptomycetaceae > Streptomyces > Streptomyces sp. NPDC044704. Next base: position 224,623 of record NZ_JBWKGY010000009.1, on the reverse strand, counting down.
CTCCAGGCCACCGCTACGAGCGGGTGGCTTCCGGACCGCCGAATCAGAGGGGTTCCACCATGTCACCGCGCAAGATCCTGGCGATGATGACCGCGACCGCGGCCCTGATCGCAGGCCCCGTCCTGACCGCCCACGCCTCCGCTTCCACCTCGGCCCCCGACTCCGTGACCGCCACCGACACCGCCTCCGCCACCGCCCGGTCCGTCTACGCCGCGCAGGCGCGCGGGGCGGGGCTGACCGCCCCGCAAGCGGCCCGGCTCCAGCAGCAGGTGGACGCCGTCCTCGCCAAGGACCCGGCGGCCCGCCAGGTCTCCGCGAACCGGCTCACCACCGCCGGCGGCACCCTGACCCTCGCCGCCCCGGGCCGGCCGGAGGCCCGCGACCTGGCCGCCCCCGACACGGCGCTGGCCTGCGGGAACGGCCACCTGTGCATCACGGACGGCCGGGGCGACACCTACGACTTCTACAGGTGCGGGTACTACGACTTCTGGGGCATCGGCGACGGCACCTTCAACAACAACCAGACCCCGGGCACGCGGGCCCGGTTCTACAACGAGAACGGCAGCGAACGCTGGTCGAACGTCGCCAAGGACACCGGCACCGCCTCCTGGACCCCCGTCTACCACATCCGCCCCTGCTGACCCCCTGAGCAACGGCCCAGCCGCACAACGGCCGGGTCGGCGCAGTCAGCGCAGCAGCACCGGCAGGCTGCGCGGCCCGCGGTGGCGGGGGTTGCTCCGCCACCGCGGGCCCACCGCGGGGTCCGCCGGCCGCAGGTCCGGGTAGCGGCGCAGCAGCGCGTCGAAGGCGATGCGGGCCTGGAGGCGGGCCAGGGGCGCGCCGAGGCAGTGGTGGATGCCGTGTCCGAAGGCGAGGTGGCCGCCCGCGTCTGGGCGGGCCGGGTCGAACCGGTCCGGCGCCGCGAAGACGGCCGGGTCCCGGTTGGCCGCGAGCAGGCCGATCTGTACGAAGTCGCCGGCCGGGACGGTGACTCCGCCGATCGTCACGGCCTCGGCGGCGTAGCGCGTCGTGGCGACGGCGAACGGGCTTTCGTGGCGCAGCACTTCCTCGAGGAGCGGGCCGGTTCCGGCGGGGTCGGCGCGTACGGCCGCGAGCCGGCCGGGGTGGGTGAGCAGGGCGTGGACGCCGTTCGCGATCAGGTTGGCGGTGGTCTGGTGCCCGGCGACCACCAGGAGGAACGCCATGGAGGTGATCTCCTGCTCGCCGAGCCGGTCGTCCGCCCCGTCGTGGACGTGGACCAGCGCGGACAGCAGGTCGTCGCCGGGGTGGGCGCGTTTGTGCGCGACCAGGTCGCGGATGTGGCCGGCCATCGCCACGGCCGTCTGCGGTGACACCTCCCCGTCGCCCTCCTCCCCGGACAGCTGGGCGGCCCAGGCGCCGAGGACCTCCTCCGTTCCGCCGGTGGCCCCGAGCAGGTCGAAGACCACGGCGAGCGGGAGCGGGATCGCGAACCCGCCGACGAGGTCCACCGCCTCCCCGGGTGCGCCGCGCCGCTCCAGCCCGTCCAGCAGCCGTTCGACGTGGCCCTCGATCACCGGCCGCAGTCCGGCCACCCGCCGCGCGGTGAAGGCCCGTTGGACCAGTCCGCGCAGCCGGGTGTGCCGGGGCGGGTCGGAGTTGAGCATGTGCGAGGTCAGGGCCCGCCCGGGCCCGTCGCCCCCGCCCCGGCGGGCGGCGTACGCCTCGGTGGCGGCGTTCTTGTGGAGGCGGGGGTCGGTGAGGGCGGCCCGGCAGTCGGCGTGCCCGGTCACCATCCAGCCCTCCAGGGGGACCTCGCCGGGGATCAGCACCCGGTGTACGCCGCCGCGCTCGCGCCAGTTCCGGTACGCGGGGTGCGGGTCCTGGAAGAACCCCTCGGGCACGGCCTCGGGGGGCGGTGCCTCAGCCGGCACGGCGACACCCTCCGGGCACGAGCCGCACGTCCGCCACCCCCAGGAGCCCGACCTGCGGCACCTTCGCCCTGCGCTGGGCCGGGTCCACCTCCAGTCCGGCGCCGCGCACCAGGTCCAGCAGCAGCTCCGCCAGCGGCATCACCATGTGCCGGCCCCAGCAGCGCTCGGAGGAGTGCCCGAAGGGGAGGTAGCCGGGCGCGGTCTCGGGGTCGAGGTGGTCCCACCGTTCGGGCAGGAACACGTCCGGGTCGTCCCACAGCGCGGGGTCCCGGTGGGAGAGCAGCGGCAGGACGAGCACGTCGTCCCCGGGGCCGATCCGCGCGTCGAGGGCCGGGTACTCGGGCGAGGCGAGGCGCAGGATGTTCCAGGACGGCGGCAGCATCCGGGCGGACTCGTGGATGAGGTTGCGGTTCGGGACGGCGTCGTCGAAGGGCGCGCCGAGCCAGAGGGCGTTGGCGACGAGGGTGGACACGGTGAAGCAGACCGGGGCCGCCGTCCTGCGGTACATCCCCATGGCGTGCCGGCGGTCCTGGTAGCCGTCGGCTTCTTCCAGCAGTGCGGAAATTCCGCTGGGCTTCCCGCCGGTCCGCCCGCGTCGGGGAATTGCCGCGCCGGCCGCGATGACGGACCAGGTGAGCAGCGGTGTGAGTTCGAGATTCCGGCTCATGAGAATGCGGAGCCGTCGCGGGTCGCTTCCGAGAATGAGGTCGCGCAGGAAGTAATGGCCGGTGTGCGGCCAGGATCCGGCGAGTTCCACGTCCTTCGGGAGGGGCTTCTCCAGTGCCTCCCGTACGTCGCGGCCTATGAGGCGCATGAGCGCGGCGGCCTCGCCGCGCTCGATGGAGCGGCCGTGCAGCGGCTTGAAGGTGGGCCGTTCGGTCTCGGTGGCCCGGCGGGCGGCGAGGATCCGGTCGGACAGCCCGGGGCCGGCGACGCCGATGGTGTCGGGCTCCAGCCGGAAGGCGTCCTTGCCGGTGTGCTCGCGCAGCAGGGCGGCCAGCCGGGGCGCGAACTCGGTGGTGCGCACGGCCGGCAGGGAGGTGAGGGACATGCGGGAACTCCGATGGGGGCGACCGGTGGAGGGGGCCCGGCCGGCGCGGTTCCGGGCCGTCGGCGCCGCCCCGGCCGCGCGCGGGCCGGGGCGGCCGTGCCGGTCTAGTACCAGATGTACCAGGCGCTCTTCTTGAGGCTCTGCCGACCGGAAACAGCGTGACGGATGGCGAAAAGCATCTTCATCGCGGTACCCCTTCCCTCTGTATGGCTCGTGGCCGTATTACGGGTCGCGGAGCGGCGTCGAATTCCGCCCTTCCGGTGGGAAGAGTCGTCCGGCGGCGCCCCGTTGAGAATGCGCGGCCACCATAGACATGCAACTCGCCTTGGATCAATGGGTGTTGAATCTTTATGTCTCGATCTCCAAAGCCCTTTCCGGCCACGGCCTATGCGTTCCGGCCGGGCCGGCCGCGTACGGCCCGTCCCGGGTCAGGGGAGCCGGATGGCCCCGGCGGCGTCGAGGACGATCGGCTCCGGGTCGGGGTCCTCGTAGAAGCGCAGGCTGCCGACCGGGCCGGCGGGGCCCGGGACGTGCGGGGCCAGGGCGGCGAGGAAGCCCTCCACGTCCGGCCGGATCTCCGCGTGGATCTCCTGCCGGGCGGTGAGCCGCCAGCCGTCCGGGGTGCGGGTCAGGTCGGCGTGGCAGGTCCCGCCGACCCGGTACGCCGGGCCGCGCCCCTGGAGCACGTTGACGGCGTACGCCCCTTCCGGCCCCTCGTCCCAGTCATCGGACGCGTCGGCGTACGCGTCGCCGTCGGGCTCCGGCGTCAGGTGGCGGGCGACGAGGTCGAGCACCCACTGCGGGGTGGCGGCGTCGAGGTCGAGGGCGAGTTCCAGGGCGTAAAGGTCGGCCATGGGCCCGATCGTACGGCGCGGCCCGCGCGGCGCAGGGGCCGGGAACCTGCGGGTGGCGGCGTGCCTCCGTGCACGCCCCGAGCGCGGCACGGCAGCCGCCACCCCGCGACCCGCACTCGTCAAGGCTGGACCCTTGGCGTCCCCTCGCGACGAATCGCTCACCACAAGGGTGATCAACCCGTGACGAACCGTCAACACCTCGTTAGAGGTACACGCGCGGTTCCCGGTGGCGGGCAAAGTTTTCGCCGGGTCCGGCCTCGCGCGGCTCCGCCCGGTCGATCTCGCACCAGATCCGCTTGCCCGCGCCCTCGCGCTGCCAGCCCCACCGGTCCGCCAGCCCGTCCACGAGCTCCAGCCCGCGCCCGCCCGTGTCGTCCCCGGCGGCCTGCCGCCGGGCCGGCGCCCGGTCGCTCGCGTCGGCCACCTCGACCCGCACCCCGGGGCCCCCGAACAGCATCCGCAGCACGGCCGGACAGCCCGTGTGCACGACCGCGTTCGTGACCAGCTCGGAGATCAGCAGGATCAGCGTCTCGGCGAGCGGCTCGTCGTCCCCTATCCCGGACCCCGCCAGCCTGGACCGCGCCCACCGGCGCGCCCGGCCCACCTCGGCGGGGTCCGGTCCTACCTCCAGCTGTACCTGAAGCACCTGCACCGCTCACACCATCCGAACCGGCGGACACTTCGCCTCGCGACGGGATGGGATCACCGACCGTGATCCCCGTGCTGTGCAGCATGGTTGACATACAGTCACCACAACAAGCGCTTCGGGCATATTCCAGCGCGAAGAAGTAGGCGTGGTGCATACTGTGCGACGCTCGCGCCGCTCAACCGCTCGCATTCGTGGGAGCGTACCGGAGCCCACCCCTGCCTCCGGCCCGGATCGGGGTGGGCGTAGGACACAAACCGATATCAACTCTCCGTAATCGGACATGCGTCCCGCCCTGTCCCTCCCGTGCCTTCTCGTCACAGCGAGCGACCGCTACGGCCCGGGGACGAGCGGCCCCGCACCGGACGGCCCCGCTTCCGGCAGCCCCCCGCCGGACGGTCCCGCATCCGACGGCGCCCCCTCCAGGAGGTCCGCGGCGAGGAGTTCCTCCGCCTGCGCCGCCGTCCGCCACTGCCGCGCCCTCACCCAGGCCCGCTTCAGGTGGAGGTGGACGTCCGCCTCCCAGGTGAAGCCCATGCCGCCGTGCACCTGGAGGCAGTCGCGGGCGTTCGCCACGGCCGCCTCGTCCGCGAGCAGCTTGGCCGCGGCGATCTCCGCCGGCGCGCCACCGGCGGACTCCGCCGTCACCGCGGCCGCGTACACCGCCGTACGGGCCAGCTCGGCCCGGACCAGCATCTGCGCGCACAGGTGCTTGACGGCCTGGAAGGCGCCGATCGGCTGTCCGAACTGTTCCCGTCCGCCCGCGTACCGCACGGCCAGCTCCAGCGTCTCCAGCGCGCTGCCCGCCTGGAGCGCCGCCGTGAGGAGCGCTCCCGCGTCGCGGTACCCGTCGGTCCCCGCCGCCGGGACGGCCCGCGCGGGAACCCGGTGCAGCGGGGTCAGCGGGTCCGCCGAGCGCACCGCCTCGCCGGCCGAGAGGGTGGCCGGGGCGCCGGGCGCGCCCAGGACCGCGTCCGACTCCGCCAGGTACGTCACGAGGCCCCCGCCGAGGTCGTGCGCGGTGACCACGGCGGTTCCGTCGGCCGCTCCCGGGACCGTCCCGGCGGCCAGGTGCGTGGCCACGAGCGGGCCCGGCAGCAGGACCCGCCCGGCCTCCTCGAAGACGAGGACCGCCTCGGGGAGGCCGAGGCCGACCCCGCCCCGCGCCTCGGGGAGCCGCAGCGCGAAGAGGCCGGCCTCGCCGAGCTCCCGCCACAGCGCCCGGTCGAGGACCGGTCCGCCGTCCGCGGCGGCCCGCAGCCGCTCCCTCCCGTACCGTCCGGCTAGGAGCTCGCGCACCCCCGCCCGCAGGTCCCGCTGGTCCTCGGTCGGCTGGAAGTCCACGGCCGTTCACCGCCCCTTCGGCAGGCCGAGGATCCGCTCGGCGACGATGTTCCGCTGGATCTGGGAGGTGCCCGCCGCGATCGTGTACGAGAGGGAGGAGAGCCGCTCCAGGACCCACTCCTCCTCCAGGACGAGGGAGTCCGCGCCCAGCACCTCGGCGGCGAGGTCGTAGAGCTCCTGGCGGGCGTGGGAGTACGCCAGCTTGAAGACGCTTCCGCCGGTGCCGGGGACGCCGCCCGAGCGCTGCGCCTCGCTGACGTTCCACTGCGTGAGCCGCCACAGCGCCCCGAACTCCCCGTACAGCCTCCCGAGCCGGCGCCGGAGCACGGGGTCGTCCCAGCGGCCGTTCGCGCGCGCGGCGCGGGCGAGCTCGCCCAGGGTGCGGCGGCAGGCGACGACCTCGCCGACGAAGGCGGTGCCCCGCTCGAAGGACAGGGTGACCATGGTGACGCGCCAGCCGTCGTTCTCGGCGCCGACCCGGTTGCCGACGGGGACGCGGACCTCGTCGAGGAACATCTCCGCGAACTCGGCGGATCCGGCGAGGGTGCGCAGCGGCCGTACGGTGACGCCGGGGGCGTCCATCGGCATGGCCAGCCAGGAGATGCCGCGGTGTTTGGGGGCGGCCGGGTCGGTCCGTACGAGCAGCTCGCACCAGTCGGCGATCTCGGCGTGCGAGGTCCAGATCTTCGAGCCGGTGACGACGTACGCGTCGCCGTCGCGGACGGCCCGGGTGCGCAGGGCGGCGAGGTCGGATCCGGCGTCGGGTTCGCTGAAGCCCTGGCACCAGACCTCGTCGCCGCGCAGGACGGGCGGCAGCCAGCGGGCCCGCTGTTCGGCGGTGCCCTCGGCGGCGATGGTGGGGCCGGCGTGGAGGAGCCCGACGAAGTTCGCGCCGACGTAGGGGGCGCCGGCGCGTTCGGTCTCCTCCAGGAAGATCAGGTGCTGGGTGGGGGTGGCTCCGCGTCCGCCGGCGTCGACGGGCCAGTGCAGGCCCGCGTAGCCGGCGTCGTGGAGGCGCCGCTGCCAGCCGAGGTCGTGGGCGCGGCGGGCGGGCCAGTCGTCCGGGGAGGGTTTGGGGGGCAGGTCGGGCAGCGTCTTGGCAAGCCATTCGCGCAGGCGGGCCCGGAAGTCCCGTTCCTCTTCGGTGTAGGTCAGGTCCATCAGCGGGCTGCCCGGCGGTCCTGGTCGAGGGGGAGGCCGAGCATGCGGATGGCGTTGCCGCGCATGAGCTTGTAGACGGTCTCCTCGTCGAGGCCGCGGACGTGGTCGAGGGCGACTTCCTTGGTGTGCGGGAACGTCGAGTCGACGTGGGGGTAGTCGGTCTCGAAGGTGGCGTTGTCGCGGCCGACGACGTCGAGCGAGGCGATGCCGTGCTTGTCCCGGAAGAAGCAGCAGTACATCTGCCGGTAGTAGTACGTGGACGGCGGCTCGGGGATCAGGTCCTTGACGCCGCCCCAGGCGCGGTGCTCGCGCCAGACGTCGTCGGCGCGTTCGAGGGCGTAGGGGATCCAGCCCATCTGGCCTTCGCTGTAGGCCAGTTTGAGCGTCGGGAACTTCACCAGGACGCCGCTGAACAGGAAGTCCATCATCGAGGCCATGGCGTTGTTGAAGCTGAGGGAGGCCTGGACGGCGGGCGGGGCGTCGGGGGAGGCGGCGGGCATCTGGGAGCTGGACCCGATGTGCATGTTGACGACGGTGCCGGTCTCCTGGCAGGCGGCGAAGAAGGGGTCCCAGTAGCCGGAGTGGATGGAGGGGAGCCCGAGGTAGGTGGGGATCTCGGAGAAGGTGACCGCGCGGACGCCGCGGGCGGCGTTGCGGTGGATCTCGGCGACGGCGAGGCCGATGTCCCAGAGGGGGATGATGCACAGCGGGATGAGCCGGCCGCCGCTGTCGCCGCACCACTCCTCGACCATCCAGTCGTTGTAGGCGCGCACGCAGGCGAGGGCGACCTCCTTGTCGTGGGCCTCGGCGAAGGTCTGGCCGCAGAAGCGGGGGAAGGTGGGGAAGCACAGGGAGGCCTCGACGTGGTTGAGGTCCATGTCGGCGAGGCGCGCCTTGGGGTCCCAGCAGCCGCGGCGCATCTCGTCGCGGGTGATGCCCTCCAGGGTCATGTCGTCGCGGTCGAAGCCGACGGCGGCGATGTTGCGCTTGTACGGGAACTTCAGGTCCTCGTAGATCCACCAGTCGGTCGGGGGGCCGTCGGGGTCCATGGTGATGACGTACTTGCCGCCGGTGTACTCCAGCTCGCCGATGCCGGCGGTGAGGGGCCGGGGTCCGCGGTCGCGGTACTTGGCGGGCAGCCAGACGTCGAAGAGGTGGGCGGGCTCGATCACGTGGTCGTCGACGCTGATGATCCGAGGCAGTTCCATTCGGTCTCCCCAATCGCCCAATCTGATGGATCGTCAGAAACAAGCTAGCCCCGCCACCTCTGGACCGGCAAGCGTCGGCGCCCTACGCTCTCCGCCAGATCTGACCATCCGTCAGGAATGAACCCCAGGGAGGTCCCGGATGACGGACACCGCGACGGAACTGAGCCGGTCCCGGACCCTGTGGGAGCTGGTCGACCGCCGGGCCGCGCTCACCCCCGGCGCCCCCGTGCTCATCGAGGCCGCCGACCGCCCCGCCGACGACCGCACCCTCACCTTCGGCGCCCTGCGCGACCGCGCCGAACGCGTCGCCGCGGGCCTGTACTCCATGGGGGTGCGCCCCGGCACGGTCGTCGCCTGGCAGCTGCCCACCCGCATCGAAACGGTGCTGCTGTCCCTCGCCCTGGCCCGGATCGGCGCCGTCCAGTCGCCCGTCATCCCCTTCTACCGGGACCGCGAGGTCGGCTTCGCGCTGCGCGAGTCCAAGGCGGATTTCTTCGCCGTGCCCGGCGTCTGGCGCGGCTTCGACCACACCGCGCTGGCCGCCCGCCTCGGCGCCCGCGGGGTCTTCGAGGCCTACGACCGCCTCCCGGACGACGACCCGGCCGTCCTGCCCCCGCCGCCCGTCGACGGCACCTCCGTACGCTGGATCTACTGGACCTCGGGCACCACCTCCGACCCCAAGGGCGTCCTGCACACCGACCGCTCCCTGATCGCCGGCGGCTCCTGCCTCGCGGACGCCCTGCGCCTGACCCCGGCCGACGTCGGCTCGATGGCCTTCCCCTTCGCGCACATAGCCGGGCCGGACTACACGGTGATGCTGCTGCTGTACGGGTTCCCGGCGGTGCTGTTCGAGAAGTTCGCGATGCCGGACGCCCTCGACGGCTACCGCCGCCACCGCGTCACCGTCGCCGGCGGCTCCACCGCCTTCTACTCGATGTTCCTCGCCGAACAGCGCAAGGACCCCGGCACGAAGCTCATCCCCAGCCTGCGGCTCCTCGCGGGCGGCGGCGCCCCCAAACCCCCCGAGATCTACCACGCGGTGGTCCGCGAACTGGGGTGCCAGCTCACCCACGGCTACGGCATGACCGAGGTCCCCATGATCACCATGGGGGCGCCGGACGACACCCCGGAGAACCTCGCCACCACCGAGGGCCGCCCGCCGGCGGGCATGTCCATCCGCATCACCGGACCCGACGGCGCCCTCCTGCCCGCCGGCACGGACGGCGAGGTCCGGCTGCGCGGCGAAGCCGTCTGCCAGGGCTACCTGGGGCGCGAGGACACCGCCGGGGTCTTCGACGCCGACGGCTACCTGATCACCGGCGACCTCGGCCACCTCACCGCCGACGGCCACCTGGTCCTCACCGGCCGCAGCAAGGACGTCATCATCCGCAAGGGCGAGAACATCTCGGCGAAGGAGATCGAGGACCTCCTCCACGCCCTCCCCGCCGTCGGCGACGTCGCCGTCATCGGACTGCCGGACCCCGAACGCGGCGAGCGCGTCTGCGCCGTCGTCGAACAGCCGCCGGGCGCGGCTCCGCTGACCCTCCCCCAGCTGACCGCCCACCTGCGTTCCCAGGGGCTCGCCCCCCACAAACTGCCCGAGCAGCTGGAACTGGTCGACGCGCTCCCCCGCAACGACGCCCTGCGCAAGGTCCTCAAGTACCAACTGCGCGAGCGCTACGCGTGACCCCCGAGGAGGTCACGCGAGCGCCGGTCCGTCGGCTCGCCCGGCGACGGCCGCCGGGCGACACGGTCTAGGCGTCCGGGTCCACCCCGCAGTAGCCCGCGAAGGCCCGCAGGATCTCGTCCTCGGAGATGCGGCCGTCGCCGTCCGCGTCGAGGGCCGACGCGACCTGGCCGGCCAGCTCGGCCGGGGTCCCGAGGACGCGCAGGACGCGGGCCGCGGCCTCCGGGGTGGGACCCGCGCCGTCCTCGTCCGCGACCGCGATCACCGCGGCGAGGAACGGCCGGGCGATCTCCGCGAACCGGTCCGGGCTGTCCCGCAGCCGCTTCGCGGCGCCGGTGACGAACTCCTCGCGGGACACCCGCTGGTCCCCGTCGACGTCGGCGATCCCGGCCATGCCCTGCCAGAACGCCTCGGCGCCGTTGAAGACGGCCTGGCCCTTGTCCGACCGTGCGGTGGTGCCGAATTCGGCCAGCACTGCCTTCGCGGCCGTACTGAAGTCCTCCCGGTCGATGTAGCCGGACCCGTCCTGGTCGAAGGTGGCGAATCGGGCGGCAATCTTGCGCTCGTATTCTGCGCTGTCCATATGCGGCGTTCCGCCTTCACGTGTGCGATGGGGTGCAGTTCAAGACAAGGCAGGAGCGTAAGCCCTCGGTGGCCTGAGCGTTAAGCGAAGCGGTCAAGCAGGTGGCCGCATCGAACCCGCGCACGGGGAGCGCGGCGGGGCGCGTATGCGTGTGCCAGCGCGGGGTAGGTGTCACGCCGGCACGGACGGCGGGCCGGTCGACGGCGTAGCACGGTCCACCCTTCCGGGGCGGGCTTCCGCCAAAACAGGCGCGCTCCGGCAGGTGCGCACTACATTCGACGGGTCGACACACGGCAGGGGGCCTCATGGCGAAGGACGTTCCACCGCGCTGGGACCGACGCATGCAGCAACGCCTCGCCCGCGGAGAGGCGGCGGCGCTCGGAGAGCTGTACGACCGGTTCGCCTCCCTCGTGCACAGCCTCGCGCACCGGGTGCTGGGCGACGAGGTCGCGGCCGACCGCATCACCCGCGAGGTCTTCGGCTACATCTGGGAGAACCCGGACGCCTACGACCCGAAACAGGGCTCCATGCGGTCCTGGGTCGCCCGGATCACCCAGGGCCAGGCCGTGGCCCGGCTGCGGCAGGCCGAGCTCGGCCGCGGCTCCCGGGAGGAGCTGGAGCAGAAGGTCCGCAGCGCCAACGCGGCAGCCCGCGCCGACTACATCGTCACCTCCATGCCCGCCCCGCTGCGGGCCGCCCTGGAACTGGCCTACTTCAAACGCCGCGACTACCGGCAGGCCGCCGCCGACCTGCAGATCAGCGAGGACGAGGCGCGGCGCCGGCTGCGGCTCGGCCTCCAGCTGCTGTCGACCGCCAACGTCCTCCCCCGGGAGGACACCGCCCCGCCCTGCGGCTCACGCGAATACGGAACGCCCCGATGACCGGCCCCTCCGAAGAGCTCCCCGACGACGCCTACGAGCGCCCGGCGGGCGGTCCGGCCCGGATACCCGGCCCGCGCGCGGCGGGCGACGACCTGCGCCCGCCCCACCCGCTGCCGCAGCCGGCCGACGGTCCGCCGCCCGCGCCGCCCGCCCCCGCGCCCTCGCACGCCGTACTGAAGTCCCTGCTCGGGGCGTGGGCGCTCGCCGCCTGCTCCGCCGAGGAGACCCAGGCCGTCGAGGACCACCTCACCGAGTGCGCGCCCTGCGCCGAGGAGGCGCTGCGGCTGCGCGACGCGGTCGGGCTGCTGCACCCGGAGGAGAGCCTGGACCTCAAGCCGCTGCTGCGCTCGCGGGTGCTGGAGGACTGCCTGGGCAAGCGCCCGGCGCGGATCCCGGTGCCGGTGTGGGCGAACCCGTACGACACCGAGACGGCGCGGCTCGACGCGCTGCTGCGGGACTTCGGGGACTCCGAGTGGCACACGCCCGTGCGGCTGAAGTGGTTCGAGGAGGAGCAGCGGCGCTCCCGCCGGACGACGGTGGCGGGGGTGATCGGCCACCTGATGTCGGTGGACGGGCTCGTGGCGACCGCGCTCGGCCTCGACGACCCGCTGGGCCGGGACGCCCCGCCGGGCGATCCGGTGGGCCGCACCGAGCACTTCTGGAACTCCTCCCCGTACCCGGCCACCCGCCAGGTCCGCGAGCCGTGGCGGGAGCAGGGGCACACCCTGGTCCGTACGGTCTCCTTCGCGGGCCGGGGCGTCGCCGAACTGGCCGTGGACTACGGCGGGTTCGCGCTGCCCCTCGGGGACGCGTTCCTGGAGCGGGCCTTCGAGTGCTGGGTGCACGCCTGGGACATCGCGGAGGCGGTGGACTACCCGTACGAGCCGCCGTCGGGCCCGCACCTGTACGGGATGATCGACCTCGCGGCGCGGCTGCTGCCGGGCGCCCTGGCGGACCGGCGCCGCTCGGGGCTGGCGGGTCCGGCGCGCGGGCTGGTCGCGGCGGGCGCACCGGGGCGGACGCTGCACCTGGAGATCGAGGGCGCGGGCGGCGGTGGCTGGGACATCGCCCTGGACTCCCCCGCCGCGAAGCCCTCGCGGGAGCACACGGTGGCGGAGGTGGCGCTGGACGGCATCGAGTTCTGTCAGCTGGCCGCCGGGCACATCTCCCCGGAGGAGGCCGCCGTGGGCCAGACCGGCGACCGCGAGGCGATCCGCGACGTCCTGTTCGCCGCGGCCTCCCTCAGCCGGCTCTAGGGAGCGTCGTCGGCCCCGGGTCCCGGCCCGGGACCCGGGGAAGGCCGGGGGCCGCCCGGCCGGGGCTCAGGCGAAGACGACCGTGCGGGAGCCGTTCAGCAGGACGCGGTGCTCGCTGTGCCACTTCACCGCGCGGGCCAGCGCCTGGCACTCCACGTCGCGGCCGATGGCGACCAGCTGGTCCGGGGTCACCTCGTGGCCGACCCGCTCGACCTCCTGCTCGATGATCGGGCCCTCGTCGAGGTCGGCCGTCACGTAGTGGGCGGTCGCGCCGATCAGCTTCACGCCGCGCGCGTGCGCCTGGTGGTAGGGCTTGGCGCCCTTGAAGCTCGGCAGGAAGGAGTGGTGGATGTTGATGATCCGCCCGCTGAGCTCCTTGCACAGGGTGTCCGACAGCACCTGCATGTAGCGGGCGAGGACGACCAGCTCGACGTTCTGCGCGCGCACCAGCTCCAGCAGCTCCGCCTCGGCGGCCGCCTTCGTGTCCTTCGTCACCGGGATGTGCACGAACGGCACGTCGTACGAGCCGACCAGCTCCGCGAAGTCGGTGTGGTTCGAGACGACCGCCGCGATCTCCACCGGCAGCGCGCCGATCCGCGAACGGAACAGCAGGTCGTTCAGGCAGTGGCCGAACTTCGACACCATCAGCACGATCCGCATGCGCTCGTCGGAGCGGTGGATCTGCCATTCCATCCGGAAGGAGTCGCCGATCGCGGCGAAGCTGGCGCGCAGCTTCTCGACGGTCAGCGCCGGCTCGGCCTCGAAGTGCACCCGCATGAAGAACAGGCCGGTCTCCCGGTCTCCGAACTGCTGGCTGTCCACGATGTTGCAGCCGGTCATGAAGAGGTAACTCGACACGGCGTGCACGATGCCCTGCTTGTCGGGGCAGGACACGGTCAGGACGTACTGCTGGGGCTGTGCCTCGGGCTGCGGGTCGCTCATGACCGCATAGCCTTTCACACCAGGCGGGTGAGCATCCTCAGCACTTCCACGGAGCTGGGCCGCTCGTCCGGATCGTCCCCGTCCGAGGTGGCCATCCGTACGTGCGCCTCGCGGGCCGCCTGTACCGCCTCGGGCCACGCGGGGTGCTCCAGGTAGACGGAGACGGGCGCGTCCGGGCCGACCTGGTGCAGGATCCGCAGCACCCGCAGCACGGCGAGGTCGACGGCGGCCGCCTCCTGCGCGTCGCGGAAGATCGTGCCGACGTACTTGTCGGCGGACCAGCTGTCGAGCCAGGTGTCCTCGACGAGCCGGTACACGGCGTCGGTGACGTCCCCGTACCCTTCGGCACCGGCCAGCCAGACCTCTTCCTGGAACCGCGGGTCGGAAAGCATGTGCAGCGCCGAGCGCACGTTTCCGCGCCAGCGCCACCACGGCATGTCGTTGAGGGGCATGCCGCCCATGGTGGAGGAGCGGCCGCCGCGGCGGGAAGAGTTCTTCGAACCTTGGGCGAATGTCACGCTTTCGATCGTACGTTCCCCCTTGGCGCGATCTTGAAGCACCCGGGGCGGCCCGCGCCCGGCCCGGGTCCGGGTCGCGCCCGGCCCGCGTCCGGTCCGCGTCCGGCCGTGTCTCCCGGTAATTCACCTCCGCGTCACCGGATGTTATGTACACCTCACCACCGAGTTCCCCGTGGGGCGGAATGGTCGGTGGACATGACCAGACGGCGAAACCCAACCCCCTTCTCCCGGACCCTTCTTGCCGTGGCGACGGGCGCGTGTCTCACCGTCTCGTGCGGGGTGGTCCCCGGAGGGCCGGGGGGTTCCGGGGACACCCTCACCGTCATGACGTTCGCCCCCATCGACACCAAAGCGACCAACATGCCCGGAATGCCGGGCATGGCCAAGGCGTACGAGCGCTGGGTGAACGACAACGGCGGCATCAACGGCCGCAAGCTGCGGGTGCTGACCTGCAACGAGAAGAACACCCCGACGGGCGCCGCCGACTGCGCCCGCAAGGCCATCTCCGAGAAGGCCGTGGCCGTCGTCGGCTCCTACAGTCAGCACGGGCGCGCCTTCATGGCCCCGCTGGAGGCCGAGGGCATCCCCTTCATCGGCGGCTACGGGGTCTCCGCCGAAGAGTTCCAGAGCACCCTGTCCTACCCGGTCAACGGCGGCCAGCCCGTCCTGCTGGCCGGCGCCGGCCACCAGCTGGGCCGGGCCTGCGCCCAGGTGTCCCTGGTGCGTCCCGACACCCTCGCCGGGGACAGCATGCCGGTGCTGCTCAACGCCGGGCTGAAGGCCAACAAGATGCCGGAGGCCTCCGACATCCGGGCCGCCGAGGACTCCGCCGACCTCACGCCGCAGGCCCGCGAGGCCCTGTCCGGCTCCCCCGCACCCGCCCCGTCGGGCACCCCCTCCGGCACCCCGTCCGGCGGCGCCACCGCGAAGGACCCCAAGGAGAAGGCGGACAAGGGCGAGAAGGCGGAGGGCAAGGACAACCGGAACTGCGTGACCGCGGTCCTGGGCGAACGCACCGAGACCTTCTTCGACGCCTTCCGCCGCATCGACGGCCAGCACCGCAACCCGCAGATCTCCTCCGTCCTGGGCAGCGTCAGCCAGGCCCTGGTCGACCGCACCGGCGGCAAGGAGAGCCCCTTCGAGGGCGCGTACCTCACCAGCTGGTACCCGGTGTCCAGCGACCCGCTCTGGGCGCCGATGCGCAAGGTGATCTCCGAGCAGGCCTTCGGTGACGACAGCGTGGACCCCGACGACAGCGGGGCGCAGACCACCTGGATCGCGTACACGGTGCTGAACGAGGTCCTGAAGCGCTTCGAGGACGACGAGGCGGTCACGGCGCGCAAGGTCGCCCGGGCGCTGAACCAGTCCGAGAGCGTCGGGACCGGCGGCCTGACCCCCGACCTGAGCTGGCGCTACCAGGACATGCGCGCCGTCGCGGGCTTCCCGCGCCTGGTCAACGGGCGGGTCACCTTCCAGATCGTCCAGGCGGGCCGCCTCGTCGCCCAGCCCGGCGAACAGTCCCTGGACATGACCCCGACGCTCGAAGGGGCTCCCCGCTCCACCTGACGCGCGCCGGGTCAGCTCCCCTGGTGCCGGACCGGAACTAGGGCCTGTCGTCAAACTCCCGTCGTCGCCCGGAGGGCGGCCCTGCGGCGTCTGGTGCGTGCTCTCGGTGCGCCGGGCGGAAGCCCGCGTACTGGACGTACTTGGCTTTCGCCCGGTGCGGCGAGAGCGCGTGCCAGGCGTCGCGGGGCAGACGGGAGTTTGACGACAGGCCCTAGTACTCCTCGCGGGGGCGCTGGTGGCCGCCCGGCACCTCGGTGCCGTCGCGGAAGGTGACGGTGGCGAAGCAGGAGGAGGCCCAGATCTGGATGCGGTCCGGCTCGTGGGCGATCTCGAAGGGCCGGTCGTCCCAGGAGCCGTACGAGGTCACGAGGAAGGCCTCGCCGGGCCGGAGCCAGTAGTCCTGTCCGAAGGGCTCCAGCCACAGCTCCAGGAGCTCCGTCCCGCTGTTCTCGACCAGCATCGGGACGGGGTTCCCCAGGGTCCGGATGGCCTCCGCGCTGAAGTCCCCGTCGAGCCGGTCCATGTTCCGGCCCAGCGTCGCCGTGATCTTCGTCAGGTCCAGCGGCTCCGCCGCGTCCGGGCCCGGCCGGGGTTCCGCCGGCCGGGCGCCGAACAGCGCCTCCCATACGGCCCTTCGGCTCACAGCTGGGACTTGTCGCGCTGGGTGAGGGCGTACTTGGCCGCGATCCTGTTCCACAGGGTCGCGGCGGACTCCTTGGCTTTGGTCGCCTCGCCGCTGGAACGGTTGCCGTCGGCGGCGTTGTCGGTGGACCTCGCCTTGCCGTCCTTGCAGCCCTTGTCGTCCTTGTCGCCGCGGCCGCCGGTGTCCTCGTCCACGTCGTCGGCCCAGTCCGCGTAGCTGTTGTCGGCGTCCGCCGAGGCCTTCCAGGCCTTGTTGAGGGAGGCCGTGAGCTTCGCGTGGTCCGGGAGCTTGTCCACCTTGAGCTCCTGGAGCCGGGTGACCAGGCCCTCGCGCTGGCGGGCCGCGTCGCGCAGGTCCTGGGCCGCCTGGTCGAGGTTCTTGCAGGTCTTGATGTCCTCCACTGCCTTGATCACGGCGGCCCGGCTGTCGTTGCTGTCCGCGAGGAGCTTGTCGAGCTGGACGGCCTGCGGGCGGGCCGGGTCCACCGGCGCCGCACCGGCCGCGGAGGCGGCGGAACCGGCCGGCGCGGGGGCCGCAACCGCACCCGGGTCGTTGTTCTGGGCCTTCCCGTCGGCGAACAGCGAGCCGACGCCGAGTCCGGCCACGGCCAGCCCGATGACCCCGGCGGCGATGACCGCCGGCGGTATCCGGCGCGCGGTCGGCGCGGGCGGCGGAGGGGGCGGGGGCGCGTACTGCTGCTGCGGCTGCCCCGGCTGGGGCCGGCGCGGGGCGAACTGCTGCGCGGCGGCCGCGGGCGGGGGCGCCGCCCGGCGCGGCGCCGGACGCGCCACGGGCTCCTGGACGGGAGGCAGGTGCTGGGTGTGCCCGGCGGTGTCCGCGTCGCCGCGGAACAGCCCGTCGAAGCCCTCGGCGGCATTGGGCGCGGGGCCCGGCGGGACGGGCGGGATGTACTGGGTGGCGTCCTCGGCGGCGTGCGCGGGATGCGCCGGGGCGGCCGGGACCGGCGGAATGTACTGCGTCGCGTCCTCGCCCGGGTGCGCCGGGACGGGCGGGATGTACTGGGTGGCGGCCTCGCCGCCCTGAGCGGGGACGGGCGGTATGTACTGCGTCGCGTCCTCGCCGCCCTGCGCCGGGACCGGCGGGACGTACTGCGTCGCGTCCTCCGCCGGGTGGGCCGGGACGGGCGCGATGTACTGGGTGACCGCGTCGGGCAGCGGCGGGTAGCCGTAGCCGTGGGGCTGCCCCGGTCCCTCGAAGCCGGGGCCGACGACGTGGCCCTGCGGCGGGTGCGGTTCGTACGCCGGCTGCCCGTACGGCGGGGACGGGTACTCCTGCGGCTCGTGCCGCGCCCCCTGCCCGTGCGCGTCGCCCTGCCCGTACTGCTCCGGCTGCGGGTACGCGTAGGCGGGCGGCCCCCACGGCTCCCCGGCCCCCGGCGCCTGCTGCCCCTGCGGGCCTTGCGGGACCTGCGGGCCGTGCGGGACCTGCCCGGCGTACGGGTCGGCGTACTGGTCGGCGTACGGCTCCGGGTACGGCTGTTCCGGGTACCCCGAAGCCGGATCCGGCGTCCCGGGCTGGGGGACGCCCCCTTGTCCGTTCTGCGTCACCGGGACTCCTTCTGCCTTCTCCGACGTCTCCCGAAACTACGGCAGCCGTCGGGTCACGCTACCCGGTCCCTCCGCGCAGGTGTCAGGCCACCTGAACCTCCAGCCGCGCCGCGAACTCCCTGACGGCCGCTTCCTCCCGGTACGGCTCCAGTCGCACCCGGAAGTCCTCCAGGTACTCGGCGCCGCGGCGCGAGCGCAGCGTTTCCAGCAGCTCGGCCGCCTTCGTCGCGGTCTGGCAGGCCTGCTCCACCTCCCGCTGCTGGACCTGCGCGGCCGCCAGCAGCAGCAGTCCGATCGCCCGGCGGCGGGCCTTCGTCTCGGGCAGGGCCCGCAGCGCCTCCTCCGCACGCCGCGCCGCCGCGTCGGCCTGCCCCAGGTCCCGGTGGCAGTGCGCGAGCTCGTCCGCCAGGTACGCGTGCTCGAAGTGCCGGATCCAGACCGGGTCGTCCCCCGACTCCGGCTCCGCCCGCTCCAGCGCCGTGACCGCCCGCCCGGACAGCACCGCCGTCGACCGGGCGTCGCCCAGCAGCGCGTGCCCGCGCGCCTCGGCGGCGTAGAACATCGCCTCCACCCTCGGGGTGACCTGCCCGCGCGTGCCCTCCTGCGCGGCCCGGGCCAGCTGGGCGATCTCCCGCGGGTTGCCCAGCTCGGCGGCGAGGTGGCTCATCGACGCGGCGAGGACGTAGCCCCCGTACGCCCGGTCGCCCGCCGCCTGGGCCAGGCGCAGGGCCTGGATGTAGTAGCGCTGCGCCAGACCCGGCTGCCCGGTGTCCACGGCCATGTACCCGGCGAGTTCGGTGAGCCGGGCCACCGCCGCGAACAGCGCCCGCCCGACCGGCTCCCGGTAGGAGCCGCCGATCAGCCCGGACACCACGGAGTTGAGGTAGTGCACGACCACGGGCCGCACGTGCCCGCTGCCGAAGCGGTGGTCGAGTTCGGTGAGGGCCTGGGTGGTCGCCCGTACCGCCTCCACGTCCGACATGCCGACGCGGGCCCCGCCGCTGCGGGCCACCTGCGGGTCGGCGCCGGTGATCAGCCAGTCGCGGCTGGGCTCGACCAGCGCCGAAGCCGCCACGCTGGACCCGGACAGGAAGTCGCGGCGGCCGACGTCGCTGCGCCACAGCTCGCAGACCTGCTCGATGGCGCCGATGACGGTCGGGGAGAACTGCAGGCCGACGCCGGAGGCGAGGTTCTTGCCGTTGGCCATGCCGATCTCGTCGATGGTGACGGTCCGGCCGAGTTTGCGGCCCAGCGCCTCGGCGATGATGCCGGGAGCCCGGCCGCGGGGCTGCTGGCCGCGCAGCCAGCGGGCCACGGAGGTCTTGTCGTAGCGCAGGTCGAGGCCGTGTTCGGCCCCGCACATGTTGACCCGCCGGGCGAGCCCGGCATTGGAGCACCCGGCTTCCTGGATGAGCGCCTGCAGCCGTTCGTTCGGCTGGCGGGCGACGAGAGGCCTGGCTGCCATGAAAACCCCCTGAAGCCGCGGGTGATCGTTGGAATGATCACTTCCCGCCTGATGTGCGGAGAATCTTCCCCTCTGCCGCTTGTCGCTACCCAACGACAGCGCCCCGGCCTCCTACGCGCCCCCGCCCGTGCACCGGTGCGCCCCGTATGCAGGATCGATGCACCGTCCACCGGCTGGTTTACGCCCGTAACCCCCCGTGACCCCGGGAGTTGTGATGGGCGTGGAAGAGACCATCGGAGTCACGGAGACCGCGCCCATCCCCCAGCAGCGTGGAGATCAGCTGCTCGACCATGCCGTGCGGTACGTGGAAGAACGGCACTGGGACGTCTTCGCCGGTACGTGGCTGGAACACGGCGACGGCCGGGAACTGTGCTCCTGCGGCGCGGCGGACTGCCCCGCGCCCGGCGCCCATCCGGCGGTGAAGGACTGGGCGGCCCTGGCCTCGGGCAGCGCGGTGGGGGTCCGCCGGATCTGGGCGAAGCACCCCGCGGCGTCGATCCTGCTGCCGACCGGGCGGACGTTCGACGTGCTGGACGTCCCGGACTCCGCCGGCTTCCTGGCCCTGGCCCGGCTGGAGCGGATGCAGCGCACCCTCGGGCCGGTCACCCTGACCCCCGACCACCGCATGCTGTTCTTCGTACTGCCGGGCGCCGGGGCGAAGATGGCGGACCTGGTGCGCAAACTGGGCTGGCTGCCGCACGCGATCGACCTGGCCGCGCGCGGCGAGGGCGAGTACGTGGCCGCGCCGCCGACCCGCTACGGCGGCAAGGGGCCCGTGCAGTGGGCCCGCAAGCCCACGCCCGCGAACCGGTGGCTGCCCGACACCGAGGAGCTGATCGACGCCCTCGCGTACGCGTGCGGCAGCGAGGCCGCCGCCGCCCGCGGCCGCCGGGGGGCCTGAGGCCGGCCCGCTCCCCCGCCGCCCGTCCGCCGCCCGTCCTCAAGTTCATGACATAAGTAACTGCTCAGGCCTGCGCCCCTGCTCCTATGGTGAGAAAAGTACGACCACGGGGAACAGAACGAGAGGCAGGCGCATGCCGGACCAGGTTCATGCGGCAGGCGGCACGGGCGGAACGGACGGCGCGCGATCCGCGCCGCCCGCCGCCGTACGCGTAGAGGGACTGTGGAAGCGGTTCGGCGAGCAGATCGCCGTCGCGGGGATCGACCTGGAGCTGCCCGCGGGGCAGTTCATCGGTCTCGTCGGGCCGAACGGCGCCGGCAAGACGACCACGCTGTCGATGGTGACCGGACTGCTGCGCCCGGACGCGGGCCGGGTGGTCGTCGCCGGGCACGACGTGTGGGCCGACCCCGTCGAGGTGAAGTCCCGCATCGGCGTCCTGCCCGAGGGACTGCGGCTCTTCGAGCGGCTCTCCGGGCGCGAACTCCTCGGCTACATGGGCCGGCTGCGCGGACTGCCCGGCGAGGAGACCGACAAGCGGGCGACGCAGCTGCTGGAGGTCCTGGACCTCGCGGGCTCGCAGCACAAGCTGGTCGTGGACTACTCGACGGGCATGCGCAAGAAGATCGGTCTCGCCGCCGCACTGCTCCACAACCCCGAAGTCCTCTTCCTGGACGAGCCGTTCGAGGGCGTCGACCCGGTGTCCGCGCAGACCATCCGCGGGGTGCTGGAGCGCTACACCACCTCCGGGGCCACCGTCGTGTTCTCCTCCCACGTGATGGAGCTCGTCGAATCGCTCTGCGACTGGGTGGCCGTCATGGCGGGCGGGCAGATCCGCGCCGCCGGCCCGCTGGCCGACGTCCGGGGCGGCGCGCCCTCGCTTCAGAACGCCTTCCTCGAACTCGTCGGCGCCCACGACCGGGCCTCGGGCGACTCCCTCGACTGGCTCGGCGGCGCCCGATGAGCACCGCCCCCGCCGTCGCGGACGTGGCGCTGACCCCGCTGTTCGTCCGCCTCAAGCTGTCCCTGATGCGCAACGGGCTGAAGGGCTCCTCGAAGCGCAAGGCCGTCTGGATCGTCAGCCTCGTCTTCGCGCTCGTCGTCGCCGGCTTCGTCACGCTGGGCCTGGCCCTGCTGCGCGGCCACGCCCACGCGGGCACCGTCGTCGTACTGCTGGCCGCGATCCTCGCGCTCGGCTGGACGTTCATGCCGCTGTTCTTCCCGGCCGGCGACGAGACCCTGGACCCGAGCCGGCTCGTGATGCTGCCGCTGCGTCCCCGCCCCCTCGTACGGGCGCTCCTCGCGTCCTCGCTGGTCGGCATCGGGCCGCTGTTCACGCTGTGCCTGGCCGTCGGCTCGGTGGTGGCGGTGGCCCGCGGCGCGGCGGGCGCGGCGGCCGCCGTACTGGCCGTACCGCTGCTGCTCCTCGGCTGCGTGGCGCTCGCCCGCGCGGTGGCCACGGCGAACGTGCGGCTGCTGTCCAGCCGCAAGGGCCGTGACCTCGCGCTGCTCAGCGGTCTGCTGATCGCGGTCGGCGCGCAGGTCGCCAACTTCGCCAGCCAGCGCCTGTTCCAGTCGGGCGGCCTGACCCAGCTGGAGCCCGTCGAGGCGGTGGTGCGGTGGCTGCCGCCCGCCACGGCCGTCGGCATGGTCGACTCGGCGGGCAAGGGCGCCTACGGGGACGCCGCCGCGCAGCTCCTGATCACCCTCGCCGCGCTGGCCGCACTGCTGTGGTTCTGGGAGCGGACCCTGACCCGGCTGATGGTCACCCCGGACGGCTCGACCATCGCCGCGTCGAAGCCCCGCAAGGATCCGGGCGCGGGCGGCTCCTGGCCGCTGCTGCCGCAGGGCCGTACGGGCGCCGCGATGCAGCGGACCCTGCGCTACGTGGTGCGGGACCCGAAGACGAAGTCGGCCTGGGTGACGGCCCTGGCGATCGGGCTGATCGTGCCGGTCTTCAACGCCCTCCAGGGCGCCGGCTCCGTGTACCTCGCCTGCTTCGGCGCGGGGATGCTCGGCGTCCAGATGTACAACCAGTTCGGCCAGGACACCTCCGCCTTCTGGATGGTCGCCCAGACCATCGCGACCCCGCGCGACGCCTACCTGGAGCTGCGCGCCCGGGCCGGGGCGCTGGCCCTGGTGACCGTCCCGTACACCGCCGTCGTCACGGCGGTCACGGCCGGGCTGATCGGCGACTGGGGTGCGCTCCCGGCCGGTCTGGGGATGTCGCTGGCGCTCGTCGGGTCGATGCTGTGCACGGGCGCGCTGGCCTCGGCGCACTTCCCGTACTCCATTCCGACGGACGGCGCCTTCAAGAACGTCGCCCCGGGCCAGGGCGGGCTCGCCTGGATGGGCATCGGCCTCGGCATGCTCGCCTCGGCGCTGATCTGCGCGCCGGTGATCGCCCTGACGGTCTACCTGCACGTGGCCGACCACCACGACCTGACGTGGATCCTGCTCCCGCTGGGCGTCGGCTGGGGCGCCCTGGCCACCTGGGCGGGGCTGCGGCTGGCCGCTCCGGTGGTGGCGCGGAAGCTCCCGGAGATCCTGTACGCGGTCAGCAAGGGCTGAGCGTCCGAGCACGACGGGAAGGGCCGGTCCCCGGTGGGGGCCGGCCCTTCGCGCGTGCGGCGCGGGTCAGGCGGCGGTCGGCAGGGTGACGGTCGGGAGGGCCGCGGTGAGGGCGACCGGGACGCTGACCACGTCGTCGAAGCTGCGCTTGCCCTCACCGAACTCGGTGGCGCTCATCGCCCGCTTCTTGCCGCCCAGGACCTCCCAGACGGTGTTGCCGTCCTGCGAGAGCAGCATCGTGCCGTCCGCCGGGACCGCCTTGCCCTTGGCCGTGTTCAGCCAGGCACCCGGGACCTGCTCCAGCGGACGCTTGTCGTAACCCAGACCGGTGAAGTCCGCATAGGTCAGGGTCACGGCCTTGCCACCGGCCATCACGTACACCGTGGCGTCCGCGCCGGAGGCGTCCTTGACGACCGTGCCGTTGGGAACCTGCCGGGCCACGGTGGAGGACAGCCACTCGCCGGGGACGCCCATCAGGGACCGCTCGTTGTAGCCGTTGGCCGTCCACTCGGCGGCGGAGATGTGGACCGCGGAGCCGTTGACCATCAGGTAGCGCGACGGGTCCTGACCGTTCTGGTTCATCACCACGCGGCCGTTGCCCACGGTGCGCTGTGCCGCGCCGTGCAGCCAGGAGGTCGGAACGCCCAGGTCGGCCCGGATGTTGTAGCCGCCGGACGTCCAGTCGGCGGCGCCGATCTTGAGGGCGGCGCCGTCGACGACGACGTAGCGGTTGTTGCCGCCGGCCTGGTCGTGGACCACGGTGCCGGCCGGCGGGGAGCCCGGCAGGGCGTGGAACGCCGAGTCCTCGATCAGCACGATCTTTCCGAGGTCGTAGTGGTCGGGGCCGACGTCGGAGGCCGCGACGGGGATGCCCGCTCCGTCGATCATCACCTTGACGGAGGCGCCGTTCGGCGACTTGACGAGGGTGCCGGAGCCGAGCGAGGCGGGGTTCGGGTAGGTCGGGCCCGCCGGGTACGGGTCGGCGTGGTCGGCGCCGAGGTTGTACTTCGGCCCGCAGTGCGGCCAGGCCCTCTCGCCCTGCACGGCCAGGACCTTCTCGGCTATCCGGATCTGCTGTTCCTTGGTGGCGCGGTCGGCGCGGGAGGCGTACGACTGGCCGCCGAAGGCGTTCCAGGTCTGCTGCGAGAACTGGAGGCCGCCGAAGTAGGTGCCGGTCGGATCGACGGCCTTCCAGTTGTTGGTCGACTCGCAGGAGGCGACCTTGTCCCAGGTGGCGACGGACGCGGCCGAGGCGGGGCCGCTCGTCAGGAGCGGAACGGCGAGGGCGAGCAGGGCGGTCGCGGTGACGGCGATCGCGGACTTCCTGCGGACGGCGGAGCTCATGGCTGTGGGTTCCTCGGGGTGTCCGGGCGGGTGGCGGCGGGGGCGAGCCGCCCGGCTGGGGGTGCCGGGCGGCTCGGGGGGGGGTGGTGGTACTCGGGTGGCGCGCCGGGGCCTACGGGGCGGTGGGCGGGGTGACGGTCGGCAGGGCCGCGGTGAGGGCGACCGGGACGCTGACCACGTCGTCGAAGCTGCGCTTGCCCTCTCCGAACTCGGTGCCGCTCATCGCCCGCTTCTTGCCGCCCAGGACCTCCCAGACGGTGTTGCCGTCCTGCGAGAGCAGCATCGTGCCGTCCGCCGGAGCCGCCTTGCCCTTGGCCGTGTTCAGCCAGGCACCCGGGACCTGCTCCAGCGGACGCTTGTCGTAACCCAGACCGGTGAAGTCCGCATAGGTCAGGGTCACGGCCTTGCCACCGGCCATCACGTACACCGTGGCGTCCGCCCCCGAACCGTCCTTGACGACCGTGCCGTTGGGAACCTGCTTGGCGACGGACGAGGCGAGCCAGGTCCCCGGAACGCCCATCAGCGTGCGCTGGTCGTACCCGTTGGCCGTCCACTCGGCGCCCCCGATCGGGACCGCGGAGCCGTTGACCATCAGGTAGCGCGACGGGTCCTGCTCGTTCTGGTTCATCACCACGATGCCGTTGCCCGGGGTCTTGGCCGTGGCCGCCTTCAGCCACTCGCCGGGAACGCCCATCAGGGAGCGCTCGTTGTACCCCTCGGACGTCCACTCGGCGGCCGAGATGTGCAGCGCCGCCCCGTCGACGACCACGTAGCGGGACGGGTCCTTGCCCGTCTGGTCCATCACGACCAGGCCGGAGGCCATGTTGCGCTGCTTGGCGGCGTTCAGCCAGGCGGACGGGACGCCCATGTCGGGACGGACGTTGTAGCCGGCGGCGGTCCAGTCCGCGGCGCCGATCTTGAGGGCGGCGCCGTCGATGATGACGTAGCGGTCGGCTCCACCGGCCTGGTCGTGGACGACGGTCCCGGAGTTCGGGGCACTGGCCAGGGAACGGAAGGCGCTGTCGTCCACCACCACGATCTTGCTCAGGTCGTACTTGCCCGGGGCGACGTCGGACGCGGCCACCGGAACGCCGGCACCGTCGATCATCACCTTGACGTCAGGCCCGTTCGGGGACTTCACGAGGGTGCCGGCCGGCAGCGACGCGGGGCTCGGGTAGGTGGGGGTGTTGCTGCCGGCGGGCGAGATGTAGCCGCTGATCTTCTGGCCCCACGGGGACTTGCCGACCTGCCAGTTGGTGGTGGTGTTCGTGCTGACGTGGCCGGGGAACCCGCCCTGGTTGCCGCCGGTGATCGTGACGTTGTTGCCGTTGATGGCGGTGACGATGGCCACGTGGTCGTCGGAGTAGCCGCCGCCGTAGTTGTAGACCACGGCGTCGCCGACGTGCGGGGTGCTGGAGAGGGTGCCGTTCTTCTCGCCGTACGTGTAGAAGCTGAGGGCCATGTCGTTCAGCGTGGACAGGCCCTTGACGCCGTTGCGGGCCCAGACCCAGCCGGCGAAGTCGGCGCACCAGGCGTGGGTCCGCTGTCCGCCGCTACAGCTGCTGTTCTGGTTCGAACCGCCGACGTAACCACCGTGGGCGCAGGCTCCGTTGCCGTTCTCGGCGCGGGCCGTCGCGGCGATGTTCTCGCCGAGCGAGGCGGCGCTGGCCGGGCTGGCGACGACCATCGTGAACGCGGTCGCCGCGAGGGCGGAGGTGGAGGCCACACGGATGGCGATGGTCTTGAAGCGGGACATGGCGAAGCTCCTGAGGGCGTGACGGGACGTCTGTGAAGTGCTGCGGGGTGCCGCAGACGGGCCTGGGTGCAGGCCGGAAGTGATCGAGCGCGCCGAGGCGAAGGGACGGCTGCCCTGCAGGAGCAGCTGTCAGGCCGGCGGACGGGGCGCGGGGCGTGCGGGGGCACGGGGTCGCGCGAAGGCGCTGGTGGTGCGGAAGTTCGTGGTGGTGCGGGGGTTCCCGGTGGTGCCGGGGTGTCTGTGGCGGGGTGTCGGGCCCCGGGTGCGGCTACTCCCAGGCGGTGGTGTTCTTGCCGGTCGGAGCCGTCTCCCACGCCGTGGTGTTCTTGCCGGTCGGAGCCGTCTCCCAGGCCGTGGTGGCGGTGGTGACGCGGGTGTCGTCGGCGCCGGACTGGGCGGCCACGCCCAGCGTGAGGGTGGCGGCGGCCAGGGCGGAGACGGCGGCGATGCGGACGGCGACGGACTGGAATCGGGACATGGCGAAGCTCCTGGGGGCGTGTCGGGAAGTCTGGGGCGCCGCGGGATGCCGCGGGCGGGCCCTGGTGCGGGCCGGAGGAGATCGGGCGCGTCGCGGCCGGGACGGCTGTCCTGCAGGAGCAGCGGTCGGGGGCGGCGTACGGGAGGCCCGGAGGCGGGGCGGTGGAGCGGTGGTGCGGTGACGCGTTGTGGTGCGGGCTGCTGCGAGGCGGTGGGCCCCGGGGGCGGCTACTCCCAGGCGGTGGTGGCGGTGACGTGCGTCTCGCCGGCGGAGGCCTGGCCGACGAGGGCCGGGGTGAGGGCGGCGAGGGCGAGCGAGGTGACCGCGGCGGCCTTGACGATCGTGGTGCGAAGCATGGGGTGGTCCTTTTCCCGAGCTGGAACGAGTGGGTGTTCCGGTCTGGCGTCCCGCGGTGACGCTTCCTCCGGTGTTGCCCGCCGGGTGGTGTTCCCTGCTGGCACTCACTACTTTCGTCGCAGGTCAGGATGGGTGGAAGGGCTTTCAGGTGGACGGAAACGGTCCTGTCCCAATCCGGCCAGGGAGGCCGGAAGAGGCCTGGAGGAGCTGCTCGTAGTACGGCGTCACGAGGGGCACGCCGACGCGGGTCACCGTCCAGCCGCGCAGGGCCCGCACCTCCTCCAGCGCACGCCGGCAGAGGCTCTCCGTGCGGCGCTCCGCCTCGTCGAGGCCGTCCGCGAGGACGTACACCCCGACCACCGGATCCGGCAGGGCGCCGGGATGGGCCGACACGTGCTCCACCAGGTCCGCCGCACCGGGCAGGCCACGAATGAACTCGGCCGTGCTCGAAGGAAGCCGGATGTCGGGAGACGGCGCGCGGAGGGCCGCGTGGATCAGGTACATGAAGTCGACTCTTCCGGAAGCGGAAGCCCGAACAAAGTGATCAGAGTGGACACTTCGGGCCCTGGCCGGAAGCGTCCATAGGCTGGTTTCGGCCGATCACTGCGTGCGATGATCTGCGCACCTTGATCAATAAGGCACACACGGGGGGAACCGCTGTGCTAGCCACGCTTGGCCTCGATTCGACT
The DNA here is from genome assembly GCF_056433525.1 of Streptomyces sp. NPDC044704. Lineage (NCBI taxonomy): Bacteria > Bacillati > Actinomycetota > Actinomycetes > Kitasatosporales > Streptomycetaceae > Streptomyces > Streptomyces sp. NPDC044704. The sequence goes on along the minus strand of NZ_JBWKGY010000009.1, from coordinate 197,244 downwards.
GCCGAGGCCGTGTACCGCACCATGCTCGCTTGTCCGCGCGACGGGGTGAAGGCCCTCGCCGAACGTCTCGGCGTACCCGAGGACGACGTCCGGCGCAGCCTCGACACGCTCAGCGAACTGGCCTTGATCCGGCCTTCCTACGAGCGGGCCGGCGAACTGCGCGCGGTCTCGCCCGAGGTCGGCATGGAAATCCTGATGGCCCGCCAGCAGGCCGAACTCGCCGCGCAGCAGCTGCGCATCGAGGCCTCGCGGGCGGCCGCCGCGCAGCTCATCGCCGAGTACGCGGACCTCAGCCCGTCCGCCGAGAGCCCGGGCGTCGAGCAGCTGGTGGGGCTGGACGAGATCCGCTCCCGGATCGGCGGTCTGGCGCACGGGCTCCAGACGGAGCTGATGAGCTTCGCGCCGGGCGGCGGCCACCAGCCGCAGACGCTGGAGGCGTCGAAGCCGAACGACATGGCGTTGCTGGGGCGGGGGGTGCGGATGCGTTCGCTGTTCCAGGACAGCGTGCGCAACAGCCTGCCGACGGTGGCGTACGCGACGTGGCTGAGCGAGCTCGGGGGCGAGGTACGGACCGCGCCCGATCTGCCCACCCGGTTGATGATCTTCGACCGGACGACGGCGGTCATCCCGGTCAGCAGCGAGGACAGCGCGGCGGGTGCGGTGATCCTCACCGGACAGGGCACGCTGACGGCGCTGTGCGCGCTCTTCGAGAACGTCTGGTCGGGCGCGCAGCCCCTGGGCACGCCGCAGGGACGCGACGAGGGCACGCTCAGCGCCCAGGAGAGCACCGTGATCCGGCTGCTGGCGCAGGGCCTGACCGACGAGGCCATCGCCAAGCGACTGGCGGTCTCCCCGCGGACGGCGCGCCGCCTCGCGAACGGCCTGATGGAGCGTCTGGGTGCCGCCAGCCGATTCGAGTTCGGCGTCCGGGCGGTCCAGCGCGGCTGGCTCCCGAACACCCCGTAGCGGACCGCGGGCGGGCATGGCGGCGCTCCTGCTTCCTGGCGGTACGGGGACGTCGGCGGGGGCGCTCCGGCCGCCACCGTGCGCTCTGTCAGGGCGGGCGGGCACCGGCCGGAATACCCACAGTCCACACGAGCGCGCTCGCGTACCGCTGGAGCGCGCTCGCGCCTGCGTACGCCCGGGTGTCAGGGGGCGTCGGCGGTGACTCCCTCCAGGAACGGTTCCACGGCCGCGCGCCAGGCGTCCGGCTGGTCGTAGTGGAGGTAGTGGCCGGCGTCCGGGATCTCGGCGTACTGGCCCGCCGGGAGGACCCGGACCATCTCCTGGGCCTCCGCCCGGCCCAGTTCGCCGTCCAGGCCGCGCACGACCAGGGTGGGGCAGCGGACCTGGGCGAGCTCCTCCCAGTGGGCGTCGTGCACCCAGGTCTCCCGGGCCGTCAGCATCTGGCGGCGGGAGAAGAGCGGGCGCCAGCCGTCCGGCGCCTGGTGCATGACCTCGGCGAAGAAGGCGCCGCGGCCGGGGTCGGGGCGTTCCACGCGGGGGTCGTCCTCGCCGAACCAGCGGCGGGCGGCGTCCTGGGTGGGGAAGGGCAGCGGCCAGTGGCGGAACCATTCCTCCCACTCCTGCTGGGAGGCCTCGCCGAGGGCCGAGGCCCGCATGTCGCAGATGACGAGGGCCCGGACGAGTTCGGGGCGGCGCGCGGCGAGCTGCCAGGCGGTGAGGGCGCCCATGGAATGGCCGACGAGGATCACGGGGGCGAGGCCGAGCTGGTCGACGGCGGCTTCCGCGTCGGCGACGAAGGCCTCGCGGCCCAGGGGGGTCGAGAAGCCCGGCCCGGGCGAGGGGCGGGCGCTCTGGCCGTGGCCTCGCTGGTCCAGGGCCACGACGCGGTGGCGCTCGCCGAGCCAGCGGGCGGTTCCGGCCCAGTGCAGGGCGCGGCCCATCAGGCCGTGGAGTAACAGGACGGCCGGACGCAGAGGCTCCGCGGGCGGTTCGCGGAATTCCCAGGCGGCCAGGCGGACCCCGTCGGCCCCCGTCACATCGATGCGCTGTACCACCGCAGATGCACCCCCTTCGCTCCCGGCCAGACTATCGAACCCGCATTCGAAAACAGGCGTCTCGCCGACAACACCGCTCTTTCGAGTGACCTTGCTCAAGGATTGGCCGCCGCTGCCGATGGAGATCCTTTCAGCAGGGAGGCGGGCCGCTCGGGGAAGACGGTCCGAAGGGGATGACCTTGAGAGCTCGGGGCTCCAGGTCAGCAAGGGGAGGACCGGTCCCGGCGCCGCGAGGCGCCGGGACCACCCACTTCCGCTTGCTCCGCGGGATCCGTCAGCGCTTCGCCACGAACACGTGCGAGGCGGTCTCCTCGTCCAGCTCGGCGGCCTCGCCGCCACTGCCGACGAGCACCCCGCCCGGGGATTCCGTCACGCTCACCACGGAGCCGGGCTGTACGCCCGCCCGCCGCAGCGTGTACATCAGCTGGGCGTCGGTCTGGATCGGCTCGCCGATCCGGCGGACGACCACCGTCTTGCCCTCGCTGCCCGGGTCCAGCTCGGACAGGCTGACCATGCCGTCCTCCAGGAACGGATCGGCCTCCGCCTTCTCGCCCAGTTCCTCCAGGCCCGGGATCGGGTTCCCGTAGGGGGACTCGGTCGGGTGGCGCAGCAGCTCCAGTACGCGCCGCTCCACCGCCTCGCTCATGACGTGCTCCCAGCGGCAGGCCTCTGCGTGCACCTGCTCCCACTCCAGGCCGATGACGTCGACGAGGAGACACTCCGCGAGCCGGTGCTTGCGCATCACGCGGGTGGCGAGCTTGCGGCCCTCGTCGGTCAGCTCCAGGTGACGGTCGCTGGCCACCGCCACCAGACCGTCGCGCTCCATGCGCGCCACGGTCTGGCTGACCGTCGGACCGCTCTGGTCGAGCCTCTCGGCGATCCGGGCGCGCATGGGGACCACGCCTTCCTCTTCCAGCTCGAGGATGGTGCGGAGATACATCTCCGTGGTATCGATCAGTCCGGACATTCGTGCCCCTCGGATTGCGTGCGCTGGCCCTGCCCCCAATTCTGACGCATCGCGCCGACAACCGTCCCGCGCCGAGCGTCAAGGCATGTACGGGACATCTCAGGAGTCCTCCGGCGGGGCTTTGGTCCCGGGGATTGACGCTCGTATTGACACGCGCTTGGTCCAGACCGCACGGTGAGCGGCGGACACCGACGTACCCATCGCACCCCCACTTCGGAAGGGCCTTCGGCGTATGAGCGAGAGCAAGCTGGCCGGGCAGTTCTTCGACGCCGCCATCGGTCTGCTGGAGCGGGTGCGGGACGAGGAGGCCACGCGCATCAACGAGGCCGGGACCGTCATCGCCGAGGCCGTCGCCTCGGGGAACCGGCTCTTCGCCTTCGGCGCCGGACACTCCTCGCTGCCCGCCCAGGACGTGGTCTACCGGGCCGGCGGACTCGCCCTGATGAACTTCCTCGCCGTGCCCGGCACCGCCGGGGTCGACGTCATGCCCGCCACCCTGGGCAGCGCCCTGGAGCGGGTCGACGGCCTCGCCGGAGCGGTCCTCGACAGCAGCCCGGCCTCCGCCGGAGACGTCCTGGTGATCATCTCGCTGTCCGGGCGCAACGCGCTGCCGGTCGAGATGGCCATGAACGCCCGGGCGATCGGCCTCAAGGTCATCGGCGTGACCTCGCTGGCGTACGCGACCGGCACCCGGTCGCGGCACGTGTCGGGCACCTACCTCAAGGACCACTGCGACATCGTGCTCGACAGCAAGATCGCGGTGGGCGACGCCGAGCTGAGTCTCGACGGCATCGACGCCCCCTTCGCCCCGGCCTCCACGGTCGTGACCAGCGCGATCATGCAGGCCGTGATGGCGGCGGCGGCCGGCGAACTCGTCGCGCGCGGCGTCGAGCCCCCGCTGCTGCGCTCGGGCAACGTGGACGGCGGCCACGAGTGGAACGGCCGCGTGATGCAGGAGTACGGCGACCGGATCTTCTTCCGCCACTGACGCCGCCGGCGCCGCAGCTGAGGCCGTCGCCGACACCGCCGCTCGCCACCGGGCCCGCCCGTTCCGCTCGCCGGGGCGGATGCGCCTTCCTAGCATGGGGAAGTGGGCTCGGGGTCTCGGGGTTACGGCGAGCAGAGGTGACCGGGCATGACCTCCACGCATCCGGCGTTCCGGCGGCGGGCCCTGCCCGCCTGCGCCGCCGCGCTCCTGCTCGTCCTGGCCGGTGCCGGAACGGCCCCCGCCGCCCCCGCCTCCCCGGCCGCCGTGCCCGGTGCCGTCGTGGCGGCGGCCGCGCCCGGCCGCGCGGACCTGGACCCCGGGACCGTGGCCCGGCTCGACGCGGCGATCACCGCCGTGATGGAGAAGGCCGGCATCCCGGGCGTGAACGTCGGCGTGTGGATCCCGGGGCGCGGCGACTACGTCAGGTCCTTCGGCGTCGCGGACCGGCGCGACCGGACCCCGCTGAAGACGGACATGTACTCCCGGATCGGCAGCGTGACGAAGACCTTCACCGTCACCGGCGTCCTCCAGCTCGTGGACCGGGGCCTCGTCGGCCTGGACGACCCGATCGCGAAGTACGTCGACGGCGTCCCCGGCGGCGGGGGCATCACCGTGCGCCAGCTCGCGGCCATGCGCAGCGGGCTGTACGACTACACCTCCGACCCGAAGTTCCTCGACTCGCTGCGCGCCGACCCGCGGCGCTCCTACACCCCGCGCCAGTTGCTCGCGTACGCCTTCGCGCACCCGCCGGTGTTCGCGCCGGGCGCCGAATGGCAGTACAGCAACACCAACACGGTGCTGCTGGGGCTGCTGGTGGAGAAGGTGTCGGGGCAGCCGCTGGCCGGGTACCTGCGGGAGCACGTGTTCGCGCCGCTGGGGCTGGACTCCACCTCGCTGCCCGCCGGCAGCGCCTTCCCCGAGCCGCACGCGAGCGGCTACACCTCGTTCAGCCCGTCCGGCGCCGTCGTCGAGGCCACCGACTGGAACCCGTCCTGGGCGTGGGCCGCCGGAGCGGTCGTCTCGGACCTGGAGGACCTGCGCGCCTGGGTCCCGGCGCTGGTCGGCGGTCGGCTGCTGAAGCCGGCCACGCAGGCCGAGCGGCTGGAGCTGGGGCCCGTGGGGTACCCCGGCGTCTCGTACGGACTGGGGATCGCCGGGGTCAACGGCTGGCTCGGCCACAACGGCGAACTGCCCGGCTACGAGACCGTCGCCGCCGGGCTGCCCGGGAAGGACGGGAAGGACGGGGCCGTGCTGGTGGTGCTGATCAACTCCGACGTGGACCGCGGCGGCTCGCTCAGCACCCAGATCGGCCGGGCGGTGACCGAGATCGTCACCCCGGACCACGTGTGGACGCTGCCCTCCCCCACCCAGGTCGGCGAGAACCGGCACTGAGCCCGGCGTCCCGGCGGCTCACCCCGCGCCCGCCAGGTCCAGGTCGGCGGCGACGCGGGCCGCGACCTCCTCCGCGTACACGGCGTCCGCGCGCTCGAACGCCGGACGGGAGGGGCCGCGCAGGAACGTCAGCGCGCCCAGGGTCCGGCCCCGGCTGCGCAGCACCGTGCACAGCGCGTGCGCGGCCCCCGGCGGCCACTGGCGGGCCCGGGCCCAGTCCTCGTCCGGCCCGCCGCCCTGCCCGCCGCCCGGGGCGCTGGCCCGTACCGGGCCGATCCGGTCGAGGGCCTGGAGCGCCGGGTGGGCGCTCTCGTAGCGGACCGGGATGGCGCCCGGCCCCGGCAGCAGCAGGGCGAGGCCGGAGGGGGACACGGCCGAGCGGACGAGCCGCCTGCCCCGGTCCGGCCCGTCCGGGCCCTCCAGTACGTCCACCAGCGCGTGGTCCGCGAAGCCGGCCAGCGCGAAGTCCAGCCGGACCGCCGCGGCCTCGGCCGGGTCGGCGCATTCGGCGGCGGCCCGCCCCGCCCGGTGCAGCTGGTTGGCCCGGAACCGCAGCTGCCCGGTGTCCAGCTCGGCCTGCCGGGCCTCGGTGACGTCCTGGAACAGCCAGCCGACGCCGAGCGGTACGGGCTCCTCCGCGAGCGGCGAGGCCAGCCGCAGGAACCCGCTGCGCCAGCACCGTCGCCGCACGCCCTCGGGGGTGCGCACCGACACCCACAGTTCCAGCGGCGACGGCGGCGCCCCCTCGGCCAGGACGTGCTGGAGCGCGCCCTCCAGTTCCTCGACGCCCTGGACCAGCAGGTCCCCGAGGGGCCGGCCGAGCAGCGCGCTCCGGCCCGCCCCGAAGGCGCGGGCGGCGTGCGTGTTGACCACCGCGGGGCGCAGGTCGACGTCGACGAGGACGACGCCCCAGGAGGCGTCGTCCATCAGGGCCTCGCTGAGCGCGATGGAGCGTTCGAGGTCGATCTGGGCGTGGACCTCGCTGAAGGCGCAGTAGACGCCGGCGGGTTTCCCGTCGGCGCCCGGCACCCCGGCGGACTGGGTCCGTACGAGGATCCGTCCGCCGTCCTTGGTCAGCAGGGCGAACTCGTGGACGTGCCGGCCGGGCTGGTCCTGGGCGGACATGAGTCTGTCCTGGACGTCGTCCGCGTCGGCGGCGCGCACGGCCCAGCCCGCGAAGCCCTTGCGGCCCACGGCCTCGACGGCCGACCAGCCCAGGATCCGCTCGGCCTCGCGGTTCCAGTGGGTGATCACGCCGTCGGAGTCGAACGCGCACAAGGCGGCGTCCATCCCGTCCAGCAACGCTGCGAGCAGATCGTCGGCGGTCTCACCACGACCGGAAGCACTCACCTGGCACCCCCTGCAGGTGTTCGCGTGTGCGGCACGTCAGATCATTGAACTGGAACGTGACGCAGGCCACACCCACTTCCCGGAATCGTCCCGGAATGTCCTCGCCGCCGGCCGCCGGGCCGTCCCGGGTCCCGCCGGACCGTTCAGTCCCCGAGGGCGAGGAGCGCCATCCCGGCGACGAACAGCAGGCAGAGGGCCCCCCGGCCCCAGGTCTGGGCCGCCGCCCCGCGGCGCTCGCGGGCGACCTGCCGCCCGATCGCGCGCCGCGCTTCGGGATCGGGCGCCCAGTCCGGGCCGCGGAGCTCCCTCCAGACGGTCCGGATCAGGGCGACCTCGCGCGCGACGTCGACGTGGCCGTCGTCCACGCACACGAGCCGGAGCCGGCGCCCGGCGCGGTCGTGGGCGTACGCGAGGGCCGGGGGCCGGCCCTTCGCCGCGGCCGCACCCGGCCGGGATGCGGCCCGGATCTCCTGGACGTCCGCCCAGGCCAGCCGGCGGCTTCCGGTGAGGCGGCGGACCCGGATGCCGTCGCGGTCGAGGAGGGTCGAGCAGCGCCGGGAAGCCCACACCAGCCAGCCGAACAGGGCGAGGACCGGGGCCGCGATCAGCGGTTTCACGCCGGGGGCCACGTGTTCCATGGTCAGCACGGACAGCAGCACGCCGGGAGCGCCGATGCCGACGGCGGTGTACGCGCCGGTCATCCGCTCGGCCCGGACCCGGTAGTCGCGCGGCAGCAGCCCTGCGCCCATGACGCCCCTCCCCTGACGCGCCCCTCCCCCGATCCGGGAATGTCAGTGTAGGAAGCAACTCCCTTACGCGATAGGCACGTTGCAGGCCCCAAAAGACGGTCCGGTAAATAAGTTGAGGCCCCCGGAAAGCAGGCCTAGGCTCTGCATTACACGAGAAGGGAGGTGGTTCCCGAAATGTACGGAAACCGGACGCGTGAGGTGGCTGCGGGCTAACGGCCCGTCGTCGCACGCACCCAGTGCGGTGCCCGGCGGACCGCCAGGCGCCAATCCCAAGCAGTCACCCGACCCGCGGGCTCGCCGGTACGTCCGGCCGGCTCCTCTCACTGCAGGAGAGGAACCAGAGCCCGCGGGTCGCCTGCGTTCCCGCCCCCGCCCGAGGGCGCGGAGGACCCGGGGAGGCGGAGGACCCGGGGCCCGGCGGGCTCAGGGGCAGAGCCGCTCGACCCGCCACCGGTCGCCGTCCAGGACGTAGCGCAGCCGGTCGTGCAGGCGGTTCTCGTGCCCCTGCCAGAACTCCACCGCGTCGGGCACCACGCGCAGCCCGCCCCATTCCGGCGGCACCGGAACCTGCTCGCCCTCCGGGTAGCGCTCCGCGAGCTCCGCGTAACGGCGGTCCAGCTCCTCGCGGGAGCCGATCACCCGGGACTGCTCGCTGGCCCAGGCCCCCAGCTGGGAGCCGTGCGGCCGGGAGCGGAAGTAGGCGGCGGTCTCGTCGCGGCCGATGCGGGCGCAGGTGCCGGTGACGACGACCTGGCGGGCGATGGGGTGCCAGGGGAACAGCAGCGACACGTACGGGTTCGCGGCGAGCTCGACGCCCTTGCGGGAGCCGTAGTTCGTGAAGAAGACGAAGCCCCGCTCGTCGAACCGCTTCAGCAGCACCGTGCGGGTGCTGGGCCGCCCGTCGGCGGTCGCGGTGGCCACGACCATCGCGTTGGGTTCGAAGACGTGCGCGTCGGCGGCCTGCTGGAACCAGCGGGCGAACTGCTCCATCGGCCCGTCCGCGAGGCTCTCCTCCCGGACGATCTCGGAACGGTACTGCTTGCGCATGACGGCGGGGTCAAGGTCCTGATCGCTCACGCGGCCATCCTGCCGCAGGACGCCGGCCGGCGGTGTGCCGTATGTCACGCTTCCGCAGGCCATCCGGAACGGACAAAATCTTGGGGCCGGTCCGACGGTCCCCGTACGGGTGACCATCGGCCGTGCCGGGCATCAACGGGGATGACCGCGCCGGACCGCGAATCACGCCGGGAGCCGCGCGTGTTCGCACTATCTGAGGAGCCGCCTGATGTCCGATTTCGTACCCGGACTCGAAGGGGTCGTCGCGTTCGAGACCGAGATCGCCGAACCCGACAAGGAGGGCGGGTCGCTCCGCTACCGGGGGGTGGACATCGAAGACCTGGTCGGACACGTCTCCTTCGGGAACGTCTGGGGCCTGCTGGTCGACGGAGCGTTCAACCCGGGCCTGCCGGCCGCCGAGCCCTTCCCGATCCCCGTCCACTCGGGCGACATCCGCGTCGACGTGCAGTCCGCGCTCGCCATGCTCGCCCCCGTCTGGGGCCTGAAACCCCTCCTGGACATCGACGAGCGGACCGCGCGCGACGACCTGGCGCGGGCCGCGGTCATGGCGCTGTCCTACGTCGCCCAGTCCGCCCGCGGCCAGGGCCTGCCGATGGTGCCGCAGCGAGAGATCGACAAGGCGGAATCCGTCGTCGAGCGCTTCATGATCCGCTGGCGCGGAGAGCCCGACCCCAAGCACGTCAAGGCCGTCGACGCCTACTGGACGTCCGCCGCCGAGCACGGCATGAACGCCTCCACCTTCACGGCCCGCGTGATCGCCTCCACCGGCGCCGACGTCGCGGCGGCGCTGTCGGGCGCGGTCGGCGCGATGTCCGGGCCGCTGCACGGCGGGGCCCCGTCCCGCGTCCTCGGCATGATCGAGGAGATCGAGCGGACCGGCGACGCCGTGGCGTACGTGAAGAAGGCCCTGGACAAGGGCGAGCGGCTGATGGGCTTCGGGCACCGCGTGTACCGGGCCGAGGACCCCCGTGCGCGCGTGCTGCGCCGCACCGCCAAGGAACTGGACGCCCCGCGCTACGAGGTGGCCGCCGCGCTGGAGAAGGCCGCGCTGGAGGAGCTGCACGCGCGCCGCCCCGACCGGGTCCTCGCCACGAACGTCGAGTTCTGGGCCGCGATCATGCTGGACTTCGCGGAGGTCCCGGCGCACATGTTCACCTCGATGTTCAGCTGCGCCCGTACCGCCGGCTGGTCGGCGCACATCCTGGAGCAGAAGCGGACGGGCCGTCTGGTGCGGCCGTCGGCCCGCTACACCGGCCCGGGCCGGCGCGACCCGCGCGACATCGCGGGCTACGCCGACATCGCCGAGACGGCCTGACCGGGGGCACCGCAGGGTGGTGGGGGCGCCGCGTCCCGGGTGGGGCGCGGCGCCCTTTCGCGTGTGCGGGGGCCCTTTCACGGGGCCCTTTCACGGGGCCCTTTCGCGGGGGCCTTTCGCGCCTGCGCGCCTTCGCGGTGCGGCGGATCAGGTCAGCGTGGCTTCGACGATCCGGGACCACTGGGCGACGACCCGCGCGCGGCGGGCCGTGTCGTCGGTGAGGACGTTGGCCAGGCCCAGGCCCCGGGCCATGTCCAGGAGGCCCTGCACGGTCTCCCGTACGCCCGGGACGGACTCGTCGGCGCCGAGCAGTTCGACGGCGATGCGGTGCGTCTCGCGGCCGACGCGGGCTTCGAGGTCGGTCACCTGCGGGCGCAGCTGCTCCTCGTTGGAGGCGGCGACCCACAGCTGGAGGGCGGCGCGGAAGAGCGTGCCCGTGTACAGGTCGACGATGGCCTCGACCACCGCCGGGCGGGGGGCGGGGGCGGTGTGGAACAGCTCGCGCAGGGCGGTGGAGCGTTCCTCGGCGACGTGGGCGACGGCCGCCGTGAAGAGGGCTTCGCGGGTCGGGAAGTGGTGCTGGGCGGCGCCGCGCGAGACCCCGGCGCGTTCGGCGACGACCGCGACGGTGGAGCCGGCCCAGCCGTGTTCGGCGAGGCAGGAGACGGCCGCCTCCAGGAGGTGGCGGCGGGTGACCCGGCTGCGGGCCTGCTTGGGGCCGGTCACCGTGCCCATGACGGGTCCCGGCGTTCGAAGCGGGCGGTGATGCCCTCGCGGGCCTCGGCGGAGGCGAAGACGGCCGCGGACAGCTCCGTCAGGCGGGCGCCGTCCCGGTCGAGGGCCTCCCGCACCCCGGCGGTGACGAGGGCCTTGGTGGTGGCGAGGGCCTGGGGGGCGGCCTTGCGCAGGCCTTCGAGTACGGGGGCCAGGGCGGTGTCCACGTCGTCCTCGGCGTGCAGGGTGAGGAGGCCGATGCGGGTGGCCTCGGCGGGGCCGAAGGGCTCCGCGGTGAGGAAGTAGCGGGCGGCCGCGCGCGGGTCGAGGCGGGGCAGCAGGCTCGCGGAGATCACGGCGGGGGTGAGGCCGAGGTGGGTCTCGGTGAAGGCGTACGAGGACTGCGGCCCGGCGGCGGCGATGTCGCAGGCGCCGAGCAGGCCGAGGCCGCCGGCGCGGACGTGCCCGGTGACGCGGGCGACGACCGGCTTCGGGAGTCCGGCGGTCTCGCGCAGCAGGGCGAGGAAGTCCGCGGGGTCGCAGGGCGACTTCAGGTCGGCGCCCGCGCAGAAGGTGTTGCCGGTGTGGGTGAGCACCACGGCCCGCGTACCGGGGTCGGCGGCGGCGTCGGCGAGGGCGGTGCGGAGCTCCGTGACGAGCTGGGCGGAGAGCGCGTTGCGGTTGGCCGGGGAGTCCAGGGTGAGGGTGGTGAGGCCGTCGGCCCGGGCGGCTCGTACGGGTGGGGGCATTTCTCCTCCGGAGGGGGCGGGTACGGATGCCCTGGCCGGGCGGGGACGTACGGGCGGGGACGGGTGGGGTGCCGTCCGGGACGGGCGTGATGCACGGCGGTGATCCGCCTCTGAGTGTGCAAGCGGCAACGGGCGCCGACCCATCCCGTATTACATCCTGGACGGCACCCACCCCGTCCCCGCCCCCGGTCCGCGGGCGCGCGATGTGATCAGTACGACTTGGGCAGGCCCAGGGTCTGGTGGGAGACGAAGTTGAGGATCATCTCGCGGCTGACCGGGGCGATGCGGGAGACGCGGGCCGCGGTGATCAGGGAGGCCAGGCCGTATTCGCGGGTCAGGCCGTTGCCGCCCAGGGTGTGGACGGCCTGGTCCACGGCCTTGACGCAGGCTTCGGCCGCGGCGTACTTGGCCATGTTGGCGGCCTCGCCCGCGGCCATGTCGTCGCCGGTGTCGTAGAGGTGGGCGGCCTTCTGCATCATGAGGCGGGCCAGTTCCAGGTCGATGTGGGCGGCCGCGAGGGGGTGGGCGATGGCCTGGTGGCCACCGATGGGTTCCTTCCACACCTGGCGGGTCTTCGCGTAGTCGACGGCCTTGGCGAGGGCGTGGCGGCCCATGCCGATGGCGAAGGCGGCCGTCATGATCCGTTCGGGGTTGAGGCCCGCGAAGAGCTGGAGCAGGCCCGCGTCCTCGTCCCCGACGAGGGAGGAGGAGGGGAGGCGTACCTCGTCCAGGGTCAGCTCGAACTGTTTCTCCGCTGCCTGGAGTTCCATGTCGATGACGGTGCGGCCGAAGCCGGGGGTGTCGCGGGGCACGATGAACAGGCACGGCTTGAGGCGCCCGCTGCGGGCGTCTTCGGTACGGCCGACGATGAGGGTGGCGTCCGCGATGTCCACGCCGGAGATGAAGACCTTGCGGCCGGTGAGGATCCAGTCGTCGCCGTCGCGGCGGGCGGTGGTGGTGATGCGGTGGGAGTTGGAACCGGCGTCGGGCTCGGTGATGCCGAAGGCCATGGTCCGGGTGCCGTCCGCGAGGCCGGGGAGCCAGGAGCGCTTCTGGTCCTCGGTGCCGTAGCGGGCGATGACCGTGCCGCAGATGGCCGGTGAGACCACCATCATCAGGAGCGGGCAGCCCGCGGCCCCGAGTTCTTCGAGGACGATGGAGAGTTCGGCTATGCCGCCGCCTCCGCCGCCGTACTCCTCGGGGAGGTTGACCCCGAGGTAGCCGAGCTTCGCGGCGTCGGCCCACAGTTCGTCGGGGTGGCCGCCCTCGCGGGCGACGCGGGCGAGGTAGTCGCGGCCGTACTTCTGGCCGAGGGCGGCGACCGAGGCGCGCAGGGCCTTGTGCTCGTCGGATTCGATGGTGGGGCTCATGACTGCGGTTCCTCCTGGACTACGGCGAGCAGGGCGCCGAACTCGACCTGTCGGCCGGTCTCGGCGTGGAGCGCGGTGAGCGTGCCGGAGGCGGGGGCGAGGATGCGGTGCTCCATCTTCATGGCCTCCAGCCAGAGCAGGGGCTGCCCGGCGGTGACGGCGGAGCCGGGGGCGAGGCCCTCGGCGACGCGGACGACGGTGCCGGGCATGGGGGCGAGCAGGGAGCCCGGTTCGGTGCGGTCCTCGGGGGCGGGGAACCGGGGGACGGGCGCGAGGGTGTGCGCGCCGAGCGGGGAGTCGACGTGGACCTCTCCGGTGTTCGAATTTTGTTTCACGTGGAACTCGCGGCGGACCCCGCCGATTTCGAGCGTGACGCGGGAGGGTGTGGCGGCGAGGAGCCGGACGGCGGGGTGGTCCACGAGGACGCCGCCGTGGTCGTAGCGGGCCGTGTACTCGGTGCCGGCCACCGTGTAGCGGCGGGTCTGGGGCTGGGAGCGGACGTTGCGCCAGCCGCCGATGCGGCGGGCGAGGCGGGCGCCGGGGGCGGGGGCGGCCTCGGCGAGGGCCGCGGCGAGGACCGCGGGGGTGGGGTCCGGGGCGTCGGCGGTGAGGGCGGTGAGGTGGCGGGCGTAGAAGCCGGTGTCGGGCCGTCCGGCGGTGAACTCCGGGTGCCGCAGGGAGCGTACGAGGAGGTCCCGGTTGGTGGTCAGGCCGTGGACGCGGGCGCCGGCCAGGGCGTGGGCGAGGATGCGGACGGCCTCGGCGCGGGTCGGGGCGTGGGCGATGACCTTGGCCAGCATCGGGTCGTAGTGCACGCCGACCGTGTCCCCGTCGGCGAAGCCGGTGTCGACGCGGAGTCCGCCGGGGACGTCGAGGGTGTGCAGGACGCCGGTCTGGGGCCGCCAGTCCTGGGCCGGGTCCTCGGCGTAGAGCCGGGCCTCTACTGCGTGGCCGGTGGCCGGGGGCGGGGCCGGGGGCAGGGCGGCGCCCTCGGCGACGCGCAGCTGGAGGGCGACGAGGTCGAGGCCGAAGACGGCTTCGGTGACGGGGTGTTCCACCTGGAGGCGGGTGTTCATCTCCAGGAAGTACGGGCGGCCGTCGGCGGTGACGAGGAATTCGACGGTGCCCGCGCCCCGGTAGGAGACGGCGCGGGCCGCGGCGACGGCGGCCTCGTGGAGGGTGGTCCGCAGGGATGCGGGCAGGCCGGGGGCGGGGGCTTCCTCGATGACCTTCTGGTGGCGGCGCTGGAGGGAGCAGTCGCGGGTGCCGAGCGCCCAGACGGTGCCGTGGGCGTCGGCGAGGACCTGTACCTCGACGTGGCGGCCGCGTTCCACGTAGGGCTCGGCGAAGACCTCGCCGTCGCCGAAGGCGGAGAGGGCCTCGGCGGAGGCGGCGTCGAGGGACTCCTTGAGTGCGTCGAGGTCGCGCACGACGCGCATGCCGCGGCCTCCGCCGCCCGCCGCGGCCTTCAGGAGCAGGGGCAGGTCGGCGGGGGTGGCGGTGGCCGGGTCGACGGGTTCGAGGAGGGGGACCCCGGCGGCGCGCATGAGGTCCTTGGCCCGGGTCTTGGAGGCCATGGCCTCGATCGCCTCGGGGGGCGGCCCGATCCAGGTGAGGCCGGCCGCGCCGACCCGGCGGGCGAAGTCGGCGTTCTCGGAGAGGAAGCCGTAGCCGGGGTGGACGGCGTCGGCGCCGGCCGCGCGGGCGGCTTCGATCAGCAGGTCGGCGCGGAGGTAGGTGTCGGCGGGGGCGGCGCCGGGCAGCCGTACCGCCGCGTCGGCGGAGCGGACGTGCAGGGCGTCTGCGTCGGGGTCGGAGTGGACGGCGACGGTGGAGAGGCCGAGGGCGCGGGCCGTGCGGAAGATCCGGACGGCGATCTCGCCCCGGTTGGCGACGAGGAGGGAGGTGATGGTCATCTGCGGGCTCACATCCGGAAGACGCCGAAGCCGCCACGGGCGCCCTCGACGGGGGCGTTGTGGACGGCCGACAGGCACAGGCCGAGGACGGTGCGGGTGTCGCGGGGGTCGATGACCCCGTCGTCGTAGAGCCGCCCGGACAGGAACGTCGGCAGGGACTCGGACTCGATCTGCGCTTCCACGAAGGCGCGCATCCCGGCGTCCTGTTCCTCGTCGTACGGGAGGCCCTTGGCGGCGGCGGACTGGCGGGACACGATGGAGAGGACGCCCGCGAGCTGCTGGGGGCCCATGACGGCGGACTTGGCGCTGGGCCAGGCGAAGAGGAAGCGGGGCTCGTAGGCCCGTCCGCACATGCCGTAGTGGCCGGCGCCGTAGCTCGCGCCGATGAGGACGGACAGGTGCGGGACGCGGGAGTTGGAGACGGCGTTGATCATCATCGAGCCGTGTTTGACGATGCCGCCCTGCTCGTACTCCTTGCCGACCATGTAGCCGGTGGTGTTGTGGAGGAAGAGGAGCGGGATGTCGCGCTGGTTGGCGAGCTGGATGAACTGGGCCGCCTTCTGCGACTCCGCGCTGAACAGCACTCCTTGGGCGTTGGCGAGGATGCCGACCGGGTAGCCGTGGAGGGTGGCCCAGCCGGTGACCAGGCTGGGGCCGTAGAGGGGCTTGAACTCGTCGAAGTCGGAGGCGTCGACGATGCGGGCGATGACCTCGCGCGGGTCGAAGGGGGTCTTCAGGTCCGGCGGGACGATCCCGAGGAGTTCCTCCGGGTCGTGGAGGGGCTCGGCGGCGGCCGGCGGGTCCTGGTACGGCTTGCGGTGGTTGAGGCGGGCCACGATGCGGCGGGCCTGGCGGATCGCGTCGTACTCGTCGAGGGCGTAGTGGTCGGCGAGGCCGGAGGTGCGGGCGTGCATGTCGGCGCCGCCGAGGGACTCGTCGTCGCTCTCCTCGCCGGTGGCCATCTTGACCAGGGGCGGACCGCCGAGGAACACCTTCGAACGGTCCTTGATCATGATGGTGTGGTCGGACATTCCGGGGATGTACGCGCCGCCCGCGGTGGAGTTGCCGAAGACGACGGCGACGGTCGGGATGCCGTCGGCGGAGAGCCGGGTGAGATCGCGGAAGACGGCGCCGCCCGGGATGAAGATCTCCTTCTGGGAGGGCAGGTCCGCGCCGCCGGACTCGACGAGGCTGACGCAGGGCAGCCGGTTCTGGCGGGCGATCTCGTTGGCGCGCAGGGCCTTCTTCAGGGTCCAGGGGTTGCTGGCGCCGCCGCGGACGGTGGGGTCGTTGGCGGTGATCAGGCATTCGACGCCCTCGACGGTGCCGATGCCGGTGACCATGGAGGCTCCGACCGGGTAGTCGCTGCCCCAGGCGGCGAGCGGGGACAGCTCCAGGAAGGGGGTGTCCGGGTCGAGGAGCAGCTCGACGCGTTCGCGGGCCAGGAGTTTGCCGCGGTCGCGGTGGCGGGCCGTGTACTTGTCCCCGCCGCCGGCGAGGGCCTTGGCGTGTTCGGCGTTCAGGGCGTCGAGGCGTTCCAGGGCGGCGGTACGGGCTGCCGCGTGCTCGGGGGTGCGGGGGTCGACGGTGGTGCCGAGGCGGGTCATGGGCGGGTCCCCTCCGGGGTGGGCAGGAGGTGGGTCGGGATGTCGAGGCGGCGGGCCCGCAGCCATTCGCCGAGGGCCTTGGCCTGGGGGTCGAAGCGGTGGCCGGAGGCGACGCCGGCGCCGAGGATGCCGGGGACGGTGAAGTTCAGGGCCCGCAGGTGGGGTAGCTCGTGGCGGGTGACCGGGTGGGGTGCGGTCTCCGGGAGGAGGGCCTGGAGGGTGGCGGTGGTGAGGGTGGCGCGCAGCCACTGCCAGGCCTCGTCGGTCTCGACCCAGACGCCGATGTTGGCGTCGCCGCCCTTGTCGCCGCTGCGGGCCCCGGCCAGGAGGCCGAGGGGGGCGCGGGTGGTGGCGCCGCCGTCCGGTGCGCCGGGGGCCGGGGGCGCGGGTTCCGGGCTCCCGGGTTCGGGTTCCGGGGGCCGCGGGTCCGGGGTGTCCCGTACGGCGACGGGCGGGATGGGGAGGCGGGTGGCGTCCGGGAGGACGGCGGTGTGCGGGACCCAGGCGGCCGGGGTCGTGGAGGAGGCGAACACCCCGTACGGCTGGGCCGGTGCGGGCGGGGCCGTGACGTGGAAGCCGGGGTAGCTGCCGAGGGCGAGTTCCACGGCGGCCGAGGTGAGCGCGCGGCCGACCCGGTCGGGGGAGGAGTCGCGGACCACCAGGCGCAGCAGGGCGCTCGCGGTCTCCTCGGTGTCGGCGTCGTCGTGGTCGGTACGGGCGAGGGTCCAGGTGGCGGTGTCGACGTCGGCGAGGAGTTCCGCGAGCTGTGCGCGGACCAGGGCGGCCTTGGCGTCGATGTCCAGGCCGGTGAGGACGAAGACGATCTCGTTGCGCCAGCCGCCGATGCGGGTGACGCCCACCTTGAGGGTCGGCGGCGGGGCCTCGCCGCGGACCCCGCTGAGGCGTACCCGGTCGGGGCCGTCGGCGCCGAGGCGGACGGTGTCCAGGCGGGCCGTCACGTCGGGGCCGAGGTAGCGGACGCCCTGGGTCTCGTACAGGAGCTGGGCCGTGACGGTGCCCGGGGTGACCGCTCCGCCGGTGCCGGGGTGCTTGGTGACGACGGCCGAGCCGTCCTCGGAGATCTCGGCGAGGGGGAAGCCGGGGCGGCGGACGTCGTGGGCGGTGAAGAAGGAGTAGTTGCCGCCGGTGGCCTGGGTTCCGCATTCCAGGACGTGTCCGGCGACGACCGCTCCGGCCAGCCGGTCCCAGTCGTCGGGCGCCCAGTCGAACCACCAGGCGGCCGGGCCGCTGACCAGTGCCGCGTCCGTGACCCGGCCGGTGACGACGATGTCGGCGCCGGCCCGCAGGCAGGCGGTGATGCCGGCTCCGCCGAGGTAGGCGTTGGCGGTGAGCGCGCCCTCCTCGTAGGGCATCAGGTCGTCGCCCTCGACGTGGGCGACGGAGACGGGGATCCCCGCCCGGGCCGCGAGGTCGCGGACGGCGTCGGCGAGGCCCGCCGGGTTGAGTCCGCCCGCGTTCGCGACGATCCGCACGCCCCGTTCACGGGCCAGGGCGAGGGAGTCCTCCAGCTGGCGCAGGAACGTCTTGGCGTAGCCGAGTTCGGGGTGTTTCAGGCGGTCGCGGCCGAGGATCAGCATGGTGAGTTCGGCGAGGTAGTCGCCGGTCAGGACGTCGAGCGGGCCGCCGGTCAGCATGTCGCGCATCGCGGTGGCGCGGTCGCCGTAGAAGCCGGAGGCGTTGGCGATGCGCAGCGGGCGGCGGCTCACCGGGGGCCGTCCTGGGGGGCGTCCTGGGGGCCGTTCTGGGGGGCGCGGCCGGGGCCGGCGGGTCCGGCGAAGGCTTGGGCGATGTCCAGCCACCGGTCGGCGTCGGGGCCGGTGGCGGTCAGGGCGAGGTCGTCGCGGTGGGCGCGCTGGGTCACGAGCAGGCAGAAGTCGAGGGCCGGTCCCGTGACGCGCTGTCCGGCGTCGGGCGGGCCGTACGTCCAGGGGCCGCCGCCGTCGGGCGCGAGGAGTTCCACCCGGAACTCCGCCGCGGGCGCCGGCAGGCCGCGTACCGCGTACACGTAGTCGCGGGCCCGTACGCCGATCCGGGCGACGTGGCGCAGCCGGGCGGTCGGGGTGCGGAGTACGCCGAGGGCGTCGGCGACGTCCTGGCCGTGGGCCCAGGTCTCCATCAGGCGGGCGCCGGCCATGGAGTTGGCCTTCATCGGCGGCCCGTACCAGGGGAAGCGGGCGTCGGCCGGGGCGGCGGCGAGGGCTTCGTCGAGGGCGGCCCGCCCGTCCCGCCAGCGGGCGAGGAGCTCGGCGGGCGGGAGCGCGGCGCCCTCTGCCGCGCCCTCGTCGACGAAGCTGTCGGGGGCCTTGAGGGCCTCCTGCACGAGCTGTCCGAAGCCGTCGGGGTCGGTGAGGGAGAGCAGCGAGGCCCGGTCGGTCCAGTGCAGGTGGGCGATCTGGTGGGCGAGGGTCCAGCCGCTCGCGGGGGTGGGCCTCGCCCAGTCGACGGCGGGCAACTCCCCTACCAGGGAGTCCAGTTCACGCCCCTCCTCCCGGAGGTCGGCGAAGACGGCGACGGCGGACGGATCGGGCACGTTTGCGCTCCCCTGCTCGGCGTGAGGGGAAGCCTGGCACCCGCCAAAGAAACAATCAAGCACGCTTGCATGATTTTCTGAGGACCCGGACAACTTCACTACAGAACATCAACAGGTCTTCGCAGCAAGTGAATTGAGCCAGCGAACACCTTCCACAGTCAGCCTGGAGACAGCCTTCGCTCGTCCCGGTGATCCCCGGCATGGCCTCTGCCCGTCCCGGACATACCTCCCGTCGAGGGACCGGGGGTCCCAGGCACGGGGGGAACTCCATGATCGACAGCGCATGGGCGGGGTTGCTCGACGAAGGAGTCGAGCGGCTCTACGCGCCACGCACCCGGATGCTGCGCCAGGGAGATGACGGCACGCATCTCCTCGCTCTCACCAGCGGGATCGTACGGATCGTGCTGGGCAAGGCGGACGGTACGGACCTCTGGCTGGCCCACCGAGGACCTGGATCCCTGCTGGGTGAGATGTCCGTACTCAACGGTGGGGTACGCAACGCCCATGTGATCGCGGTCAGTCCGTGCACGACGGTCATGGTGCGATCCGATCGGTTCCTCCGTCGTTTCGAGCAGGGCCGGCTCGCCTCTGTGCTCTACCGCCAGCTGCTGGCGAAACAGCACGAACTCGACGTCGAGCAGGGTGAACAACGGGGCGTGCCCGTGAAGGTCAGGCTGGCCGTGTTCCTTCTCAGGCTCGCCGATTTTTCGGCTTCGCCGCACATCACCGGCTGGACTCATGCGGAACTCGCCAGGGCGGTGGGAGCTTCACCCGGCGCCGTCAAGCCCGTGTTGAAGGCTCTTCGGGCCGCGGGCGCGATCGACACCCGCCGCTGTCTGATCACTGTCACAGACTCGGCGGCTCTGCGCGCCCTGGCCGGAGCGGCCCGCGTCTGATCCACCACCCCGGAGTGTGCGACCACCGTCACACTCCGGGTGGTCAGTACTGCCCCTTGGCCCTGGGCGCATCCGCGCATGCTCGGAACCGGCCGCACTCGTGGCACACACCACCACTCGCCTCCTCCAGGAGATTCGCCATGCCCGCATCGTGGCTCGAAAGCAGTCCGCTGCCTCCGCACGTGGCCGTACTGGCCGTCGACGCCGTTGGTTTCACCCGTCTGCCGGCTTCGCTGCAGGCCTCCACCAGCGCACTGATCCAGGAACTCGTAGGGATCGGACTCGCGACGGCAGGACTCGGCGAACTGTGGGACACCCGGCGGTTTCCCTCGAACACCGGTGACGGGGTCGTGTTCGGCTTCGGTCCGCACCTCCTCCCCTACGTCCTCTGGCCTTTCTTCGACACGTTCGATGAAGTGCTCGGGCGACACAACGCCACCACGCCCGCATCTCGGATCCGCCTCCGCGCCGCCGTCCACGTGGGTCCGCTGCCCGACTCCGGCCTTCCCGGCGACGGCAACGGCACCGTACGCAACGACACCCACAGGCTGCTGGACTGCACTCCGCTCCGGAAGGCCCTTGAACGCACGACCGCGGAGGCCACCAACCTGGCGGCGGTCATTTCCCAGCGCGTCTACGAAGACGTGGTGCTGAGCGGATACACCGGACTGCACCCCGACCGCTGCACCCGGGTTGACGCCACTGTGCCGGACAAGGGTTTCTCCCAGCCCGCCTGGCTCTACGTGCCCCGGCCGTCCGGAGCCTTCCTGCACTACGAATCCCACCCGGCGGGACCGTCCCGACCTGCGGCAACCAGTCACAAGGGCGTGCCTGACCAGGACTCTCCCTCAGCACAAGTCCTCCCCCCGCAAGCATCCGGGAACTCGCAGCACGTGGGTACCGGTGTGGCCCTCGTGGGGAACGTGTCGGGTGACTTCCACTACGTCCCCGAGGCCCGGAAGCCGTGACCCAGCACGTGGCCCACGGTGTCGCCATCCACGGCGACATCGGCGGCGATCTCGTCTTCTACGGAACCGGCGACGTCTGGCCCAGGCCGTCCGGCAGTGTGCCGGACGGCCCGCTCTCGACAGGATGCCGCACCGAATTCGCGACAGCGCTGTATCGCCTTGCTCAGGCATGCCTGCAGGCATCGGAGGAGCTGTCGCGCGTGTTTCCCGACCGAGGAGCGAACCCATGGCAGTGATTCGTTTCAACCAACTCTTCGACACCATCGCGGAGCGCGTCACGGACACTTCGCAGGCGCCACTCATCCTGGAGGTGACCACCGCCGAGGGCCTTCTGAGGCTCACACCCCCGACGGCACGGAGCGTCCTGTACGGGCCCGATTCCAGCGAACCACTGCGCGGCGCCGTCTGGCGGCAGGCGGTACTGGCCGCCCAGGAGAAGGGGTCGGCGGGCGATGAGCCCTGGCAATTGCTCGCCGTGTGGCTGGCGCTCCCGGGCCTGTACCGCACGATCCGCACGGCGGCGTCGCGCTTCCGTACCGACCACTCCGACCTCCAGGCCGAGGCCGTGCTGACGCTCCTCGAAGCACTGGAAACGCTCCACCCGGACGGGCACGATCTGGGCGGAACGCTTCTGAAGGCCGCGAGCCGGCGGGTCTGGGCCCTGGCCTCCCAGTCCGCCAAGGAGAAGTGTGTGGCGGACCTCGCGGCGATCGCTGCTGCCCGCCTCGCCGACGTACCGGCCGCGGCGGACCTGCCTCCGGAAGACGCCTGGCAGCTGGACATCGAGCCGCCCGCTCTTCCCGACAGGCTCTGCGCACCGATCCGGTTCACCACCTCCGCCTCCAGGATCGAGGGACAGCGGCTTGGTGCGCTGGCGCAGCGGCTCGACCTGCGGCACATCGTCCACCGTGCCCGTCGGCCCGGTGAGGGAACGCTGATCGGAACCTTGTCCCTGCGACCGTCCGGAGCACGTCGATGAGCGAGCGCAAAGGCCCCCCGTTGTCGTTCGCGGAGGCCTTCGACCTTCCCCTGACCATGGATCTCCGCACGGCCGCAAGGGCGTTCGGAGTCTGCCCCGGCACCGCCTACAAGCAGATCCGCCTAGGCCGTTTCCCGTGCCCGGTGCTGCGCCTCGGCCGCCGGTACCGCATCCCCACGTCCTCGGTCCTGCGCGTCCTCGGGATCGAGGAAAGGCCCATCTACGCCGTCGACCTGGAGTCGGGTGCCGGCTACGCCACAGACCACGAAACGGAGCAGCGTCCATGAGCATCATGACCACGGCCGTCTCGGCCGCCCCGGCCGAACCCGGGCCCGGCCAGACCCCCGTTCTCGGCAAGTGCTTCGTCATCGGCCCCATCGGCGACAACCTGGCCGAACCCGGCAGCGCGGCGGCGAAGGCGTACGAGGACGCTCTCGACGTCTTCGAGAAGGTGATCAGGCCCGCGTGCGAACGCTTCGGCATCCACCCGGTCCGGGCTGACGAGATCGCCGATGCCGGGGAGATCACCGAGCAGATCTGCCATCACATCCTGAAGGACGATCTCGTCATCGCGGACGTCGGAGGCGGCAACCCCAACGTCATGTACGAACTGGGCCTGCGCCACATGACGGGCATGCCCACCATCCACATCGGGGAATACGGGCAGCTGCCGTTCGACATCGCCCCGATCCGTACGATCCGGTTCACCCGCACACGCAGTGGACTCGTCGACGCCCGCAGGAACCTGGAGAAGGCCCTCAAGGAAGGCATCGACAAGGGGTTCGGACTACTGACGCCCGCCAGGATCCACCGGGGTCTGCAGACCGTCGTCTCCGTACCGGAGGAAGACGGTGAACCGGATGGATCCACGGATGCGGAAGCTCCAGGGCTGATCGAGCGCTTCGTCGCGATCGAGGAGCAGATGGATGCGCTGACGGAGGACACGACCGCCATGACCGAGGCGCTCGTCCGCATCACCGAGGCGACCGAGGCGGCCGCACCGGAAATGGAGCGGGCCAACCAGCCGGGTTTCCCCCTCAAGGCCCGCATGCCGCTGCTCGTGAAGTACGCGTCATCGATCGGCGGCCCCGCAGCAGACCTGAAGGATGGTGCGAAGCGGTTCGCCGAACGGATGGTCGAGATCGACACCGCCGTGCATGCAGCGCTGAATTACC
Organism: Streptomyces sp. NPDC044704; assembly: GCF_056433525.1. Lineage (NCBI taxonomy): Bacteria > Bacillati > Actinomycetota > Actinomycetes > Kitasatosporales > Streptomycetaceae > Streptomyces > Streptomyces sp. NPDC044704. The sequence continues at coordinate 174,460 of NZ_JBWKGY010000009.1, read as the reverse complement.
ACCAGTCCACCCCGCCCGGCGAACGCAGTGAAGGGGAGAAGCAGTTCGTCAGCAGTCTCATCGGCACGGCCGAGGGGACCCGGCAGGCCATGGAAGGCATCACGGCGTTCGGAGCCGCGATCAATTCCATGATCGGCATGAGCCGGGAGCTACGCGGCCCGGGCAAGGACATCGCCAGCGCCCTCAAGCTCGTCAGCGGCGTCGTCGATCGCATCGACACCTGGGAAAGGCGTGCACTGGAGCTCGCCTAGAAGCTTCCGATGAGGCCTGGCCGTTGAACGGTCGGGCCTCACCGCGGCCGTGTGTTCTCGCCAAGCAGCACCGAAGCCCCCACCTCGCAACGAAGCCGAGGCGCGAGCCCGCCGCCAGCAAGGCGGCGCCCCACCGGCCTCCGCGTGGGATGGAGGGTTTCGGTCGAGGGGCCGGAAGTCCGCGGGGTGGTTGCGGTGACGCGTCGATACTGGACGTTCCGCTCCGGGACCCGAGCGTGCGCAGCCACATCCGAACACGTCCATGTCACTCGACGAAGAGGATGCACCGACGTGAACCGAGCCGCCCCGCCCACCTCGCCCGCGTACTCCCTCTACCCCGAACTCGACGCGGCCGCCCTCGGGTCCTTCGCCGCCGCCCTGGAGAGCGGTGACCCCTCCGGGCTGCCGCCCGCGCGGGCCGCCGAGGTGGAGGCCGTCCGGGCCGCCGCCGTCTTCAGCCGGGGCAAGGTGACCGGCGCGGGCGGGGTGCTGCTCGACGCCGCGCTGTGGCGGCACACCGGGTCCCGGCCGCGTCCGGTGGTGGTGATGCCCGCGCCGTGGACGAACCTGGGCTGGGTCGCGTACGCCGTGCGGGCCAGTGCCTTCGCGGCCCGCGGCTACGACGTCCTCGCCTACACGCCCCGCGGTTTCGGGGCCTCCGCCGGGCAGGCCGACATGGCGGGGCCGCTCGACGTCGCCGACGGCAGCCGGGCCCTGGACCACCTCCAGGAACGCACCGCCGGGCCCGTCACCAAGGCCGGGTTCCTCGGCACCTCCTACGGTTCCGGGATCGGCCTGCTCGTCGCCGCGCACGACACCCGCGTGGACGCGGTGGTGGCGTTCAGCACCTGGGGCGACCTCGGCGAGGCCCTCGTCGAGAACTCCACCCGGCACGTCGCCGCCGTCCAGGCCCTGCTCACGGCCGCGGCCCGGGCCCGGCTGAGCCCGACGACCGAGCGTGCCCTGGAGGACGTGCTGGCCCACCGCGACACCGAGGGCGTCCTGCGCTGGGCGGCGGAGCGTTCCCCCTTCTCGCACGTCAAGGAACTCAACCGGCGCCGGGTCCCGGTCTTCTTCTCCCACGCCTGGCACGAGACGCTCTTCCCGGCGAACCAGACCCTGAAGCTGTTCGACGAACTCAGCGGCCCCAAACGCATCGTCCTGTCCGCCGGCGACCACGCCGGCCCCGGCACCGGCGGCCTCCTCGGCCTCCCGGACCGGGTCTGGACGGACGCCCACCGCTGGTTCGACCACCACCTCCTGGGCCTCGAAAACGCCGAGGACGCGGGCCAGGTCGCCGCCGAGGTGATGTGGAGCGGAACCGTCGAGCACCGGCCGACCTGGGACGCCCTCACCCGGGAGGTACTCCGGCTGCACCTCACCGGCGGCGGGGAACTGGCCGAACTCCCCGAGGCCGGCTGGAGCGCCCGCGTGCTGTGCGGGGTCGACACCCCGGCGGCCGTCGCCCACGAGGTCGTGCGCTCCGGGTACGCGGAGATGGCGGGCCGCCCCCGGCTCTACCCGGCCGGCGACATCGACCGCGAGGTGGCCGCCGTCTGGGCCTGCGCCCCCGCCGGAGAGACGCTCCGGCTGCGCGGCGTCCCGCGCCTGCGCGTCACCTACCGGGCCGCGAACCCGGGCTCCAGCTTCGTCGCCCACCTCCTGGACCTGGCGCCCGACGGCTCGGCGCGCCTGATCACGCACGCCCCCTACAGCGACCTGGGCTCCGCCCCGGACAGCCTGATCAGCGCGGACATCGACCTCCAGGCCACCGCGTACGACGTCCCGCGCGGCCACCGCGTCCTGCTGGTCGTGGCCGGCCGCGACGCCTTCTACGCCGACGCCAACCTCCCCCGCGCCACGCTCGCCCTCACCTCCCCGGAGGCCACCCCGTCCTACCTGGAGCTCCTCCTGGGCTGACAAGCGGCGGCGCCCGGGCGGTTCAGCGGACGTTCAGCAGACCTGGCCCGGGCCCGTCGCGGCCGTGGCCCGCAGCAGGTCGCGGAGCAGGTCGAAGTCGATGCGGTCCGGGCGGCGGAAGCGCAGGCAGGCCTTGCCCATGTCGTGGCCGGCCAGGCGCTCGGCGAAGGCGTCCCGCACGTCGGTGCGCAGCAGGTAGAAGGAGACGTACTGCTTCTGGTTCGCCCAGGCGATCTCCCCGACGGGCTCGCCGGCGCGCACGTACGCGGGCATCCCGTACGCGATGACCTCCTCGAAGCCGGTCAGTTCCGTGCGGCACAGCTCCCGCAGCCGGGTCAGGGCGGCGCGGCGCGCGTCGGGGACGGCGGCGAGGTAGGCGTCGACGGGGTCCATCAGGCGGCCTCCGCCCGGCCCGCCTTCGCGGCCCGCTCGGCCGTGCCCGCCGTCCCTGCGGCCCCTGCCGTGCCTGCCTTCTTGCCGATCTGGGAGCGGACGGCGCCCATGCTGGCCGCGATGACGAGGGCGATGGCGAGGGCGTCCAGCGCCGACATGGCCTGGTTCAGGACGAGGAAGCCGGCGGTCGCCGCGATGGCGGGCTCCAGGCTCATCAGGATCGCGAAGGTCGGGGCGGGCAGCCTGCGCAGGGCCAGCAGTTCCAGGGTGTACGGGAGGACGGAGGACAGTACGGCCACGCCGAGGCCCAGGGCGAGCGTGCCGGGCACCAGGAGGGCGGAGCCGGACTCGATCACGCCCAGGGGCAGGGAGAGGACCGCGGCCACCGCCATGGCCAGCGCCAGCCCGTCGGCCTGCGGGAAGCGGCGGCCGGTCCGCGCGCTGAAGACGATGTACGCGGCCCACATCGCGCCCGCCCCGATCGCGAACGCGGCGCCCGCCGGGTCGAGGGAGCCGAACCCGAGGCCGCCCCCGCCGTGCCCGGAGAGCAGGACGACGCCGCCGAGGGCGAGGCCCGCCCACAGCAGGTTCACCAGCCGCCGCGAGACGATCACCGACAGGGCCAGCGGGCCGAGGACCTCCAGGGTCACGGCGGGGCCGAGCGGGATGCGGTCGATGGCCTGGTAGAAGAGGCCGTTCATGCCGGCCATGGCCACGCCGAAGGCGACGACCGTGCCCCAGTCGGAGCGGGTGTAGCCGCGCACCTTGGGCCGGCACAGGAGCAGCAGCACCAGCGCGGCGGCGGCCAGCCGCAGCGTGACCACGCCCGCCGCACCCGCCCTGGGCATGATCATGACCGCGAGGGCGGCCCCGAACTGCACCGAGATCCCGGCCGAGACCACCAGTGCCACCGGCCCGAACCGGGCACGGGCCGACCCCGGGGCGACGCCACCGGCGGGCACGGGTGTGGCGGGGGCGGCCGGGGTGGCGGGGGTGGTCGTCGGGGACGAGGAGGGTGCGGGCATGAATCCAGACTAAGGGGTACGTAAGGGCCGTGACGCGGTGTCCTTCCTTACACGCCCCGCACACGCCCGCCCACGCCCGCACGCGGCCCGGCTCCCCCGCACGCGCCCGCCCCGTGGCCCGGCTCCCCCGCACGGCCCGCGCCCTACAACGCCTCGGCGAGGAGTTCCGCCAGGTGGCGGGCCCGGCGGCCGGCCAGCTGGGCGATCTGGGTCCGGCAGGAGAACCCGTCGGCCAGGACGGCCGCGTCGGGCCCGGCCGCGCGCAGCGACGGCAGCAGCTGTTCCTCCGCGCACGCCACCGAGACGTCGTGGTGGCCGGGCTCGAAGCCGAAGTTGCCCGCCAGGCCGCAGCAGCCGCCGCTGAGCTCCCCGCCGAGCCCGGCCCGCTCCCGCAGCCGCCGGTCGGCGGCGTCGCCGAGGACGGCGTGCTGGTGGCAGTGGGTCTGCCCGGCAACCTTCCGGTCCAGGCGCGGCGGGGTCCAGTGCGGGGCGTACTCCTCCAGGGTCTCCGCGAAGGTGCGCACCGCCGCCGCGAGGCGCTCCGCGCGCGGGTCGCCGGGGAGCAGGGCGGGCAGGTCGGCGCGCAGGGCCGCCGCGCAGCTGGGTTCGAGGACCAGGACGGGGCCCCGTACCTCGCCGACGGCGTCGAGGGTGCGGCGCAGAACGGCGCGGGCCCGGTCCAGGCGGCCGGTGGAGGCGTGGGTGAGCCCGCAGCACACCCGGCCGCGCGGCACGGTGACGGTGAGCCCGGCCGCCTCCAGCACCCGCACGGCGGCCCGCCCGGCCTCGGGGGCGAGGTGCTCGGTGAAGGTGTCGGGCCACAGGGTCACGGTCACCGGCGGCCCCACCGCACTCCCCGCCTGAGCCGCGCCACCACGCGCCCCGCCACTGCCCCCGCCCCCGCCCCCGCGCCCCCGCCACCAGCGGGTGAACGGGACCCGCCCGATCGGGGGCAGGGGCCGCTCCCGGGTGAGTCCGGGCACGGGCAGGAGGCGGGCGGCCGCGTTGGCCAGGGGCGCCGCGCGCAGGGCCGCGATCAGCCGGAGCCAGCCCGGGAGCCCGCCCAGGAGGTAGTGGGAGAGGGGCCGGATCCGGCCCGCCCAGTGGCGGTGCAGGAACTCCGCCTTGTACGCGGCCATGTCCACGCCCACCGGGCAGTCGCTGCGGCAGCCCTTGCAGCCGAGGCACAGGTCCAGCGCCTCGGCGACCTCCGCCGAGCGCCAGCCGTCGGTGACGACCTCCCCGGCGAGCATCTCGTGCAGCAGCCGGGCCCGGCCGCGCGTGGAGTGCCGCTCCTCCCCGGTGACCCGGTAGGTCGGGCACATCACGCCCGGCCCGCCCGGCTCCGGCGTACGGCATTTCGCGACGCCGACGCACCGGGCGACCTCCCCCGCGAACGGGGTGTCCGGCAGTACGGCGAAGCGGAGGTTCTCGTCGAGGCGGGCGGGCCGCACCAGCGTCCCCGGGTTCATCCCGCCCGCCGGGTCCCACAGGTCCTTGTACGCGCCGAAGAGCCGGATCACCTCCGGGCCGTACATCCTCGGCAGCAGTTCGGCCCGGGCCTGCCCGTCCCCGTGCTCCCCCGACAGGGACCCGCCGTGGGCGGCGACCAGGTCGGCCAGTTCCTCCGAGAAGGCGCGGAAGCGGGCCACGCCGCCGGCGCTGACCAGGTCGAAGTCGATCCGGACGTGGACGCAGCCCTCCCCGAAGTGCCCGTACGGGGTGCCGCGCAGGCCGTGCTCCGCCAGCAGGGCGCGGAACTCCCGCAGGTACGCCCCGAGCCGGGCGGGCGGTACCGCGCAGTCCTCCCAGCCGGGCCAGGCCATCGTCCCGTCGGGCATCCGGGTGGCCGTGCCCGCCGCGTCCTCCCGGATCCGCCAGAGCGCCCGCTGCCCCGCCGGGTCGGTGACCAGCAGCGCGTCGAGGGCGTCGGCGCCGCGCAGCAGGGTGCGCGCGGCGCCCTCGTCGGGCATCTCCACGAACAGCCAGGCCCCGCCGCGGGGCAGCCCGGCGGCTCCGCGCACCAGGTCCTGGGCCATCCCCTCGACGGTGAGCGGCCGGTACGGGAGCAGTCCGGCGGCGGCGTCGGCGGCCGCGCCCTCGTCGGCGTACCCGAGGACGGCCAGGACGGGCGCGGGCGGGAGTTCCACGAGGCGCACCCGCGCCTGCGTCACCACGCCGAGGGTGCCCTCGCTCCCGCAGAAGGCGCGGGCGGCGCCGACGCCCCGCTCGGGCAGCAGCGCGTCGAGCGCGTAGCCGGAGATCCGCCGCGAGAAGGCCGTCTCGCCGAGGCCCGTACGGAGCACCGCGAGGTTCCCCGCGACCAGTTCGCGGAGCCCGTCGGGCGTGCCGGCCCAGCCGGTGCCGAGCCGGTGGGTGCCGCCGCCGTACGCGGCCACGGTCAGCGCGGTGACGTTGTCGGCGGTGGTGCCCCAGGCCACGGAGTGGGCGCCGCAGGCGTTGTTGCCGATCATCCCGCCGAGGGTGCAGCGGGAGTGCGTGGAGGGGTCGGGCCCGAAGGTCAGCCCGTACGGGCGGGCCGCGTCGCGGAGCCGGTCGAGGACGAGGCCCGGCTGGACGACGGCGGTCCTGGCCTCGGGGTCGAGGGAGACGAGGGCGTTCATGTGCCGGGTGAGGTCGAGGACGATCCCGGTGCCGGTCGCCTGCCCGGCGATGGAGGTGCCGCCGCCGCGCGGTACGACGGGTACCCCGGCGTCCGCGCAGATCCGCAGGGCGGCCGTCACGTCGTCGGCGTCGCGCGGGGTGACCACGCCCACCGGGACGCGCCGGTAGTTCGAGGCGTCCATGGTCACGAGCGCGCGGGCGGCGGCCCCGAAGTCGACCTCCCCGCGCAGGTTCTCCCGCAATGTCCGTTCGAGTTCCCCGGATGTCGTCACGGCGCCCACCCTGCCACCGCGCCGGGGTGTCTCATCCGCTGGACGCGCTTCCGGTCCCCGGTCCGGGACCCGATACGCTCCGCTCGTGGCTGAGATCCAGATTCCCGCTGACATCAAGCCCGCCGACGGACGCTTCGGCGCGGGCCCCTCCAAGGTGCGGACCGAGGCGCTGGACGCCCTCGCCGCCACCGGTACCTCCCTGCTCGGAACCTCCCACCGCCAGGCCCCGGTCAAGAACCTGGTCGGCTCGGTGCGCGAGGGCCTGCGGGACCTCTTCTCCCTTCCCGAGGGCTACGAGGTGATCCTGGGCAACGGCGGCTCCACCGCCTTCTGGGACATCGCGACCCACGGGCTGATCGAGCGGAAGTCCCAGCACCTGACCTTCGGCGAGTTCTCCTCCAAGTTCGCCAAGGCCGCGAAGCTCGCGCCGTGGCTGGACGAGCCGTCCGTGATCTCGTCCGAGCCGGGCACGCACCCCGAGCCGGTCGCCGAGGCGGGCGTGGACGTGTACGCGTACACGCACAACGAGACCTCGACGGGCGTCGCGGCGCCGGTCGAGCGGGTCGCGGGCGCCGACGCCGGTTCGCTCGTTCTGGTGGACGCGACCTCGGGCGCCGGCGGCCTGCCGGTGGACATCACCGAGACCGACGTCTACTACTTCGCCCCGCAGAAGTCCTTCGCCTCGGACGGCGGCCTGTGGCTGGCCGCGTTCTCCCCGGCGGCCCTGGAGCGCGCGGCCCGCGTGCACGCCTCCGGCCGGCACGTCCCGGAGTTCTTCTCGCTGCCGACGGCGATCGACAACTCGCTGAAGAACCAGACGTACAACACCCCCGCGCTGTCGACGCTGTTCCTGCTGGACCAGCAGCTGCGGTGGATGAACTCCCAGGGCGGCCTGGAGTTCACGACCGGCCGTACGGCGGCCAGCGCGCGCAACCTGTACGGCTGGGCCGAGGCCTCGAAGTACGCGAGCCCGTTCGTCCAGGACGCCGGCAAGCGCTCCGCCGTCATCGGCACGATCGACTTCTCGGACGACATCGACGCGGCGGCCGTCGCCAAGGTGCTGCGCGCGAACGGCATCGTGGACACCGAGCCCTACCGCAAGCTCGGCCGCAACCAGCTGCGCGTCGCGATGTTCCCGGCGATCGACCCGGCGGACGTGCAGGCGCTGACCGCGTGCATCGACTACGTGATCGAGCAGCTCTGACCGGTCGGGCCGACGCCCCTCACCCGCAGCATCCGGAACCCCCGTCGCCGTCGCAGGCGCCGGGGGTTCCGGCGTTCCCGCACGCCGCAACGCCCGCACGCACGCACGCCGGGACGCCGGGACCTTGGTCCCAAAAATCGGGGCAAAGAGCCCGTCAACGGATGATCCACACCCGCCTTCCGGCCTGCGCCTTTGCCTCCCGGGACCTTCGGCAGGGCCCGGTCCGGCCCGCGACGCCCCCTGCAACCAGGCGCACGGGATGTCCCTCATGTCTGGTGTGCCGGGAAAAAGCCCGGCCCGTTCAGGAGGAATCACATGCGCAAGGCACTCACCATCTCGGCGATCGCCCTCGCCTCGTCGATGGCCCTCGGCGGCGCCGCCACCGCTTTCGCCGCCGGCTCCCCGGCGTCCCCCGCTCCCTCGGCGAGCGCGAGCTCCACGCCCGAGCCCTCCCGCGCTTCCCTGTCGGTGCCCGCCTCCCCGGTCAAGCCGGGCGACTCCGTCACCCTGTCCATGGAGGTCCCGGACGGCTCGACGCACCTCTCCGTGTCCTCCGCGGCCCTCGTCGACGTCAAGATGACCGACGGCAGGGGTGTCAGCGCCAAGGTCGCCGACGTCAAGGACGGCAGCTACGGCGTCTCCCTCGTCGGCACCGGCCCCGACGGGAAGAAGATCCAGGCGAGCGCGCAGCTGCACGTAGAGGCGGGCTCCAAGCCCACCCCGGCGCCGTCCACCCTCCAGCTGTCCAAGGACTCCGGACACCCCGGCGACAAGATCACCGTCACGGTGAAGACCTCCGAAAAGGACGCCTCCGTCAAGTCCCTCGCCTTCGCGGGCGGCCAGGTGAACCTGAAGGGCGACGGCAAGGGCACCTTCACCGGCACCGCCACCGTCGCCCAGGACGTCAAGTCCGGCTACTACGCCGTCGACGCCTACGCGGGCGGCAAGAAGTTCGACACCGTGAAGTTCTCCACCGAGGCCAAGGGCACCCCGGACGTGAAGCCGGACGTCAAGCCGGACGTCAAGCCCCTCCAGCCGCTGCGCCCGAGCGAGCACAAGATCCCCAAGGGTTCCGTGAACACCGGCCAGGCCCCCGCCGGCCCCGTCACCGGCTCCGTCACCGGCTCCGAGACCGACCGTGGCTGACCGGACCCCCCGCCGCCCCTCCCGCCAGGACGGCCGCCGCGCACGCCGCACGGCCGCCCTGGCGGGGGCCTCGGCCCTCGCCGCCGTCCTCGCCACCGGCTGCTCCGCCGGCGCCGCGACGGCGAAGGACGCCCCCGCCCGCGCGACGGCGGCCTCCTCGCTGGCCCCGTCCGTACCGGACCGGATCAAGATCCCCGGCATCAAGGTCGACGCCCCCCTCGACACGGTCGGCCTGGACCCCCAGGGCGTCATGCGGGAGCCGGACTTCGCCAAGCCCGACGACGCGGCCTGGTACCGGCAGGGCCCCACCCCCGGGGAGCCCGGCGCCGCCGCGATCGTCGGCCACATGGACACCCCGCAGGCCCCGAAGGCCGTCTTCTTCAACCTCAGGGAACTGAAGAAGGACCAGCGGATCGAGGTCCACCGGACCGACGGCACCACCGCCGTCTTCGCCGTCGACGAGGTCGACACCTTCAAGAAGGACGCCTTCCCCACCGACCGGGTCTACGGCGACACCCACGGCAAGGCCGAACTGCGCCTCGTCACCTGCGGCGGCGACCTCACCCCGGACCGCCACTGGGACGCCAACGTCGTCGTGTTCGCCCACCTCACGGGCAAGGCGTAGCCCCGCACGCGATACCTTCAGCAGTTCGGGGCAGGCGCGGAAGGTTCCGGGCCGGGCGAGTTCTTGGAGGCAGCGGCGTGAACGTGCGAGTGACAGCGGCACAGAGTGGCGTGGACCCCTTCGGGACCGCACGGCTGCGACGCGGGGTGCTCGACGCCTGGGGCGCGGGCCCGGCCCGCTTCCGGGAGGACGCCAACGCCGAGGAGGACCTCGCGCTCGGCGGCTACCGGGACCGGCTCGTCGTCGAGTTGGCGCAGAACGCCGCCGACGCGGCCGCCCGCGCCAAGGTCCCCGGCCGGCTGCGGCTCACCCTGCACCCCGGCGAGGGCGGTCACGCCGTCCTCGCCGCGGCCAACACCGGGGCCCCGCTCGACGCGACGGGCGTGGAGTCGCTGAGCACCCTGCGGGCCTCCGCCAAGCGCGAGACCGACGGCTCCGGCGAGACCGTCGGCCGCTTCGGCGTCGGCTTCGCCGCCGTCCTGGCCGTCTCCGACGAACCGGCGGTCCTCGGCCGCCACGGCGGAGTCCGCTGGTCCCTCGCCGAGTCCCGCGAGATGGCCCGGGACGCCGCCGTCGGCAGCCCCGGCCTCGGCGACGAACTCCGCCGCCGCGACGGCCACGTCCCGCTGCTGCGCCTGCCGTTGCCCGCCGAGGGCACCGCCCCCGAGGGCTACGACACCGTCGTGGTCCTCCCGCTGCGCGACGCCGCCGCCGAGGAACTCGTGGAGCGGCTGCTGGCCGGCATCGACGACGCCCTGCTGCTCACCCTGCCCGGGCTGCGCGAGGTCGTCGTCGAGACCCCGGCCGCCGGGCACCGCGTCCTCTACCGGCGCACCGACGGCCCCTACACCGTCATCGAGGACTCCGCCTCCGGCACCCACCGCTGGCGCACCGTCCGCCACAGCGGCCCCATCGAGAGGGAACTCCTCGCGGACCGGCCCGTCGAGGAGCGGCTGCGGCCGACGTGGACCGTCACCTGGGCCGCCCCCGTCAACGCCGACGGCGCGCCCGAACGCCCCCGCACCGCGCCCGTCGTCCACGCGCCGACCCCCACCGACGAGCCGCTCGGCATCCCCGCCCTGCTCATCGCCTCGCTGCCGCTCGACACCTCGCGCCGCCACCCCGCCCCCGGCCCGCTCACCGACTTCCTGGTGGAACGCGCCGCCGACGCGTACGCCGAACTCCTCGGCGCCTGGGACCCGGTGACCACCGCCCTCGTCGACCTCGTACCCGGCCCGCTCGGCAAGGGCGAACTCGACGGGGCCCTGCGCGGCGCCGTCCTCCGGCGCCTGCCCCGCACCGCGTTCCTCGCCCCGGCGGCCCCGGCGGCGCAGCCCGACGAGGAAGCGCCGGAGGAGGCCGGGGAGCGGCGGAGCGCCCTGCGCCCGTTCGAGGCCGAGGTCGTCGAAGGGGCGGGCGCCGACACCGTCCGCGTCCTCGCCGAGGTCCTGCCGACCCTGCTGCCCGCCGGTCTGGAACGCCGCCCCGAGCTGCGCACCCTCGGTGTGGGCCGGCTCCCCCTCGGCGACGCCATCGAGCGGATCGCCGGCATCGAGCGGACCCCGCAGTGGTGGCACCGGCTGTACGACAGCCTCGCCGGAGTGGACCCCGACCGGCTCTCCGGACTGCCCGTCCCCCTCGCCGACGGCCGTACCGCGATCGGCCCGCGCCACCTCCTGCTGCCCGGCACCGACACCCCCGCCGACCTGGCCCGCCTCGGCCTGAAGGTGGCCCACCCGGACGCCGCGCACCCACTGCTGGAGAAGCTCGGCGCCCTCCCCGCCACCCCGCGGGCCGTCCTGACGACCCCGCAGATCCGTGCCGCCGTGGCCGCCTCCCTCGACGCCGGGGAGATCTGGGACGAGGACGCGCTGGACGCCGACGAACTCGCCGAGGTCGTCCTGACCCTGGTCCGCGACGCGGGCCTCGCCCCCGGCGACGAACCCTGGCTGGGCGCGCTGGCCCTGCCCGACGAGGACGGCGAACCCACCCCGGCCGGCGAACTCCTGCTCGCCGGCAGCCCGCTGGCCTCGGTGCTGCGCGAGGACGAGATCCCTTACCTGGACTCCGAACTCGCCGAGCGGTGGGACGCCGACACCCTCGCCGCCTGCGGCGTCCTGACCGCCTTCCAGCTGGTCCGCGCCACCGACGTGGTCCTCGACCCCGACGAGCTGGAACCCCGCGACGGGGACTACGCCGAGCCCGACGACGTCGGCCTGCTGGACGCCGTCGACGTGTGGTGCGAGGACCTCCTCGACCAGTTCCCCGACACCCCCGTACCGCCGGTGGCGACCGAACTCGTCGCCGTCCGGGACCTCGACCTCGTCGACGACGACCGCTGGCCCCAGGCCCTGGCGATGCTCGCGCAGCCCCCGCTGCGCGACGCCCTGGTCCAGCCCGTACGGATCCTCCTCCCCGACGGCACCACCCAGTCGGTGCGCCCGTACACCGCCTGGTGGCTGCGCGACCACCCCGTCCTCGACGGCCGCCGCCCCGCCGGGCTGCGCGCCGCGGGCGGCGATCCGCTGCTGGAGGGCCTGTACACGCCGGCGGACGCCACCGGCTTCGAGGACGAGCAGGTCCTGCGCGCCCTCGGCGTACGCACCACCGTGGCCGCGCTCCTCGACGAGCCCGGCGGCGCGGCCGAGCTCCTGTCCCGGCTCGCCGACCCGGACCGCGAGGTGACGGGCGGCCGCCTGCACGGCCTGTACGGGGCCCTGGCCGACCTGGACCCCGAGCAGGTCACCCTCCCGGACGAACTCCGGGCCGTGGTGGACGGCGAGGTCGTCGTGGTCGACGCGGCCGACGCCCTCGTCGCCGACGCCCCCGACCTGCTGCCCCTCACCGCGGGCCTGCCCCTGCTGCCGGTGGCCCCGTCCCGCGCGGCCGACCTGGCCGACCTCCTCCAGGTGCGCCGCCTCTCGGACACCGTCCCGGCGGAGGTGACCACCCCGGGCGAGGAGCACGAGGTACCGGAGTCCGTACGGGTCCTGCTGGGGCCGGCGACCCCGCCGACGTACCTGGAGCACGAGGAACTGGTCGCGGGCGGCACCGAGCTCGACTGGCGCCGCACCCCGGACGGCACCCTCCACGCGGCCACCCTGGAGGGCGTCGCCGCCGGCCTGGCCTGGGCCGCGGGCCAGTGGCCCCGCCGCTTCGAGGTGGCCGCCCTCCTGGAAGACCCCTCCCGGACGGCGGAACTGGCCCGCGACCGCTGGTTCGACTGAGCTCCGGCCGATGCCCGCGCAGGGACCCGGGAACCCGGTCCCTACGCGGGGAACTTCCGGTCGACCCAGCGGAACGTGAACTCGATCAGGGTCGCGGCGGCGGCGGCGATCGCCACCGCGGTCCACGGCATCGTCGTGCCCACCAGCTTGAGTTCGAAGAAGTCCTGGAGCCAGGGCACGACGAGGACGATCAGGAAGGCCCCGCCCATCGCGCCGACCAGGCCGACGCGCCACCACGTGTACGGGCGGGCGATGATCGCCAGGACCCACATCGAGGTCAGGAACAGGGTCAGGGTCGCCGCGCTGGTCTCGGCCTCCAGCGCCTCGGGGCCGGTGTAGTGGGCGCGCGCCACGATGTACGTCACGAAGGTGGCCGTGGCCGCGATGACGCCGCCGGGGATGGCGTAGCGCATGACGCGTTTCACGAAGTGCGGTTTGGCGCGTTCCTTGTTCGGGGCGAGGGCGAGGAAGAACGCCGGGATGCCGATGGTCAGCGTCGACAGCAGGGTCAGGTGGCGCGGCAGGAAGGGGTACTCGACCTGCGAGCAGACCACGAGGACGGCCAGCAGCACCGAGTAGACCGTCTTCGTGAGGAAGAGGGTGGCGACCCGGGTGATGTTGCCGATGACGCGGCGGCCTTCGGCGACCACCGACGGCAGGGTGGAGAAACTGTTGTTGAGGAGGACGATCTGGGCCACGGCCCGGGTCGCCTCGGAGCCGGAGCCCATGGAGACGCCGATGTCGGCGTCCTTGAGGGCGAGGACGTCGTTGACGCCGTCCCCGGTCATGGCGACGGTGTGGCCGTTGGACTGGAGGGCGCCGACCATGTCCCGCTTCTGCTGCGGGGTGACCCGGCCGAAGACGGAGTTCCGGTCGAGGACGGCGGCCATCTCGGCCCGCTCCGTGGGCAGCCCTCGGGCGTCTACGGTGTCCTGCGCCCCGGGCAGGCCGAGCTTGCCGGCCACGGCGCCCACGGAGACGGCGTTGTCACCGGAGATGACCTTGGCCTTGACGTCCTGGTCCTCGAAGTAGCGCAGGGTGTCGGCGGCGTCGGGGCGCAGCCGCTGTTCGAGGACGACGAGGGCGGTCGGCCGGACGCCGCCGGCCACGGCGGCGTCGTCGAGCTCGCGGGCGGAGCGGGCCAGCAGGAGGACCCGCAGGCCCTGTTCGTTGAGGGTGTTGATCTCCTCCAGGGCCGGGTCGCCGACGGGCAGGAGGACGTCCGGGGCGCCGAGCAGCCAGGTGTTGTTCTCGCCGTCGCCCTCGCTGAAGCTGGCGCCGCTGTACTTGCGGGCGGAGGAGAAGGGCAGTGACTCGGTGCAGCGCCATTCGGCGCTGTCGGGGTAGGCGTCGATGATGGCCTGGAGGCTGGCGTTGGGGCGCGGGTCGGACTCGCCGAGGGCGCCGAGGACCTTCTTGACGTAGGCGGGGTCCGCGCCGCCGAGGGGGCGCAGTTCGGTGACGTCCATGCCGCCCTCGGTGAGGGTGCCGGTCTTGTCGAGGCAGACGACGTCGACGCGGGCGAGGCCCTCGATGGCGGGCAGTTCCTGCACGAGGCACTGCTTGCGGCCGAGCCGGATGACGCCGATGGCGAAGGCGACGGAGGTGAGGAGGACGAGCCCTTCGGGGATCATCGGGACGATGCCGCCGACGGTCCGGGCGATGGCGTCCTTGAGGTTGTTCTCCTTGACGACGAGCTGGCTGATGATCAGGCCGATCGAGGTCGGGATCATCATCCAGGTGACGTACTTGAGGATGGTGGAGATGCCGGAGCGCAGTTCGGAGTGGACGAGGGTGAAGCGGGAGGCCTCTTCGGCGAGCTGGGCGGCGTAGGCCTCGCGGCCGACCTTGGTGGCGGTGAAGGCGCCGCCGCCGGCGACGACGAAGGAGCCGGACATGACCTCGTCCCCGGGCTTCTTCAGGACGGGGTCGGCCTCGCCGGTGAGGAGGGACTCGTCGATCTCCAGGCCGTCGGCCTCGCCGACGACGCCGTCGACGACGACCTTGTCGCCGGGCCCGAGTTCGATGACGTCGTCGAGGACGATCGCGGAGGTGGAGATCTCCGCGGTGGTCCCGTCGCGGCGGACGCTGGGTTTGGCCTCGCCGATGACGGCGAGCCCGTCGAGGGTCTTCTTGGCGCGCAGTTCCTGGATGATGCCGATGCCGGTGTTCGCGACGATCACGAAGCCGAAGAGGCTGTCCTGGATGGGCGCGACGATCAGCATGATCACCCACAGGACGCCGATGATCGCGTTGAAGCGGGTGAAGACGTTGGCGCGGACGATCTCACTGGTGGAGCGCGAGGAGCGGACGGGGACGTCGTTGACGTCGCCGCGGGCGACGCGTTCGGCGACCTGCGCGGTGCTGAGACCGCCCGGTTTGAAGAGGGGGGCGGGCGGCTTCACGGGGTGCACCGGATCGAGCTCGGCTCCCGCGTCGATGGCGGCGCCGGACCGCTCCGGCCCGTCCTGGTCGATCTTCGCCCGCTGCGTCATGCTTCCGACGGTAAAGGGGGTTCGAACGGTTCACCCGCCGAGCGGTCCGAAGATCCGACCTGAGGATGAGCGGAATCCTCCGCTGGTCGCCCCTGTCCCCCGAGCCGTCCCCCGGCCCGTCCCGGAGGCCGGCTACCGGTCGGCGTCGGCGTCGGGCTCCGCGCTGCCGGGCGGGGCGGCTTCGGCCGCGGCCAGTGCCTCCTGCTCGGCGGCGTGGCGCTTGAGGGCGGCGTCGCGGCCGCGGACGTACCAGATGCCGATCAGGCCGAGCCCGCCGCCGGCCGCGCAGGTCCAGACCCACCACAGCAGGTCGCGGTCGGCGAACCATCCGTAGAAGGGGAGCTGGACGACGAACAGGGCGAACCAGAGGATGGTGCCGCCCGTGATGGTGGCGACAACCGGGCCCTCCAAGGGCTCGGGCGCCTCGTGTGTCGCAGTCCACTTCGCCATGCGGCCCAGTCTAGGTGGCCTGATTTCAGGTCTACGCGCGGAGATGGACCACGCTCCGCTCATGTGTTCATACTGAAACGGTTTGCCTACGGCCTGATTCATTCGTATGAATCGCTAAATCAACCAGTTTGAGGACCGCATGAGCACCTCGGCACCCGCCGCGGCCCCCACCAACGGCCTGGACCGCTACTTCAAGATCTCGGAGCGCGGTTCGACCGTGGCCCGCGAGGTCCGGGGCGGTCTGGCCACCTTCTTCGCGATGGCCTACATCATCGTGCTCAACCCGATCATCCTGGGCAGCGCGAAGGACATGTACGGGCACCAGCTCGACGGCGGCCAGCTCGTCACCGCCACCGTCCTGACGGCCGCCTTCACCACCCTCCTCATGGGTGTCATCGGCAACGTCCCCATCGCGCTGGCGGCCGGTCTCGGCGTCAACACCGTCGTCGCCCTCCAGCTGGCCCCGCGCATGAGCTGGCCCGACGCGATGGGCATGGTGGTCCTCGCCGGTTTCGTGGTGATGCTGCTGGTCGCCACCGGCCTGCGCGAGCGGGTCATGAACGCGGTCCCGCTCGGCCTGCGCAAGGGCATCGCGATCGGCATCGGCCTGTTCATCATGCTGATCGGCCTCGTCGACTCCGGCTTCGTCTCCCGCATCCCGGACGCCGCGCACACCACCGTCCCGCTCCAGCTCGGCAGCGACGGCCACCTGCACGGCTGGCCGGTCCTGATCTTCGTGGTCGGCGTCCTGCTCACGCTCGCCCTGCTGATCCGCAAGACGCCCGGCGCGATCCTGATCTCCATCGTGGTCATGACCGCGATCGCGGTGGCCGTCCAGCTGATCACCGACCTGCCGGGCCTCGCCTGGGGCCTGACCGTGCCCGAGTGGCCGGGCAACCCGGTGGCCGCGCCCGACTTCGGGCTCGTCGGTCAGGTCAGCCTGTTCGGCGGGTTCGGGAAGGTCGGCCTGCTCACCGGCATCCTCTTCGTCTTCACCGTGCTGCTGTCCTGCTTCTTCGACGCGATGGGCACCATCCTCGGCGTCGGCGACGAGGCGAAGCTGATCGACGAGGACGGCCACTTCCCCGGCATCAACCGGGTGCTCCTGATCGACGGCCTGGCCGTCGCCTCGGGCGGCGCGACCTCTTCCTCGGCCACCACCTGCTTCGTCGAGTCCACGGCGGGCGTCGGCGAGGGCGCCCGTACGGGCCTGGCCAACGTCGTCACCGGCGGCCTCTTCGCCGTGTCGCTCTTCCTGACCCCGCTCGCCACGATGGTGCCGTCCCAGGCCGCGACCCCCGCGCTCGTCGCGGTCGGCTTCCTGATCCTGGCGGGCTCGGTCAGGGACATCGACTGGAGCGACTTCACCATCGCCGTCCCGGCCTTCCTGGCCATGGTGATGATGCCCTTCACCTACTCGATCACCAACGGCATCGGCATCGGCTTCATCAGCTTCTCCGTGCTGCGCCTGGCGACGGGCCGGGGCCGCGAGGTCCCGGCCGCGATGTACGCCGTGTCCGCCGTCTTCGTCTTCTACTACGCGATGCCGGCCCTCGGCCTCACGTGAGCCCGTAGAACTTCTCCGTCTCGTCGACGGCGGTCTTGAACCGTTCGTCGAAGTCATCGCGAATGAGCGTCCGGACGACATAGTCCTGGACGCTCATTCCGCGTTTGGCGGCATGGTGCCGGAGCCGCTCCAGCAGCTCCCCGTCTATGCGCATGCTCAGCACATGTGTCCCCATGCCGAAAGGGTCGGGCCACAGGGTGCGGACGCGTGTCACTTTCCGCGGCCGACTCACCCGTACGAGTGACTCGATCTATACGGTGTTCCTTAGGCAGGGTAATGAGTTACTCTAAAGACATGCATGACCTTTCCCATGGCGACGACGCTGCCGCCGTGAACGACCTCCGCTCCGCCGTCATGCGGCTGGGCCGGCGCCTCAAGCACCAGCGCGTCGACGAGTCGCTCAGCCCGACCGAGATGTCGGTGCTCGGCACCCTCGCGCGCTGCGGCCACGCCACCCCCGGTGAGCTGGCCCGCCGCGAGCACGTCCAGCCGCCGTCGATGACACGCATCGTCGCGCTGCTGGAGGCCAAGGGACTGGTCACGCTGGAACCGCATCCCGACGACCGCCGCCAGAAGGTGGTCCGCCAGACCGAGGAAGCCGAAGCGATGCTCGAAGAGAGCCGTCGCAAGCGCAACGCCTTCCTGGCCGGGCTCGCGGCCGAGCTCACCGAGGACGAATGGGCCAAGCTCCGCGAGGCCGCTCCCGTCCTGGAGAAGCTCGCGCACCTGTAGGAACGACGCCAGGAGGCGAACGCTTTTGAGTACGGGAACCGGAGCAGACTCCGCACCCGGCCACACATCCACCCCCACTACAGCCGCACCCGCGGGCAAGAACTCCATGTTCAGCTCGCTGAAGATCCGGAACTACCGGCTCTTCGCGACGGGCCAGGTCGTCTCCAACACCGGCACCTGGATGCAGCGCATCGCCCAGGACTGGCTCGTCCTCTCCCTGACCGGCTCCGCCTCCGCCGTCGGCATCACCATCGCCCTGCAGTTCCTGCCGATGCTGATGTTCGGCCTCTACGGAGGCGTACTCGCCGACCGGCTGCCCAAGCGGCCGCTGCTGCTGGCCACCCAGAGCGCGATGGGCCTCACCGGCGTCGCGCTCGCCGTCCTCACCCTGGCCGGACACGTCCAGGTCTGGCACGTCTACCTGGCGGCCTTCCTGCTCGGCCTGGTCACCGTCCTCGACAACCCGGCCCGCCAGACGTTCGTCCCCGAGATGGTCGGCAAGGACCAGGTCGCCAACGCGGTCAGCCTGAACTCCGCCAACTTCCAGTCCGCGCGGCTGGTCGGCCCGGCGATCGCCGGCGTGCTCATCACCGCCGTCGGCTCCGGCTGGGCGTTCCTGCTGAACGGACTGTCCTTCGCCGCGCCCATCGCGGGCCTGCTCATGATGCGGACCGGGGAACTGCACCCGGTGGAACCGCAGCCCCGCGCGAAGGGGCAGCTGCGGGAGGGACTGCGGTACGTCGCGGGCCGCCCCGAGCTGATCTGGCCGATCGCCCTGGTCGGGTTCATCGGCACCTTCGGGTTCAACTTCCCGATCTGGCTGTCGGCGTTCGTCAGCGACGTCTTCCACGGGGACGCCGGGACGTACGGACTGTTCAACACCCTCATCGCGGCCGGTTCCCTCGCCGGGGCACTGCTGGCCGCCCGGCGCGGCCACTCCCGGCTGCGCCTGCTGGTGGCGGCCGCCGTCCTGTTCGGCGGACTCCTCACCGTGACGGCCTTCGCACCCGGCTTCTGGCTGTTCGCGGCCCTGCTGGTGCCCATCGGGGTCTTCGGCCTGACCGTCAACGTCACCGCCAACTCCAGCGTCCAGATGGCCACCGACCCGGAGATGCGGGGCCGGGTCATGGCGCTGTTCATGATGGTCTTCACCGGCGGCACCCCTCTCGGGGCCCCGCTGCTGGGCTGGGTCACCGACACCTACGGAGCCCGGATCGGCATGGCCGCCGGCGGCCTGATATCCCTCACCGCCGCCCTCGCCATCGCACTGGTCCTCTCCCGCGTCGGCAACCTCCGCCTCCACGTGGGCCGCCGCGGCCTCACCTTCGTCCCGGCACGCCCGACCCGCGAACTCACCACCGCGGCGTAGGCCGTCCGCGGCCCCGCCGCCCCGGGCCGGTGGCCGGGGGCGGGGCCAGGGGGTCCGGGGCGCGGCTATGGTCGGGGCATGAGGCTGTTCGCCGCCGTACTGCCGCCGCCCGACGCCACCGCCGAGCTGCGCGCCGCCGTCGCCGCGGCCCCCCGCCTCGAAGGGCTGCGGTGGACCGCCGAGCCCGGATGGCACTTCACCCTCGCCTTCATGGGGGAGGTCCGGGACGAGGTCCTGCCCGACCTGTACGAGCGGCTCCGCCGGGCCGCCTCCCGCACCGCACCCTTCCCGCTGCGCCTCCGCGGCGCCGGGCACTTCGGCGACCGCGCCCTGTGGGCCGGAGCCGCCGGCGGGCTCGACTCGCTGCGCCTGCTCGCCGAGCGCTGCGACGCCGCCGCCCGCCGGGCCGGGGTCCCGATGGACCAGCACCGCCGCTACACCCCGCACCTGACCCTCGCCCGCAGCCGTACCGGCGGCGACCTGGGGCCCTGCCTCGACGCCCTCGCCGGCTTCGAGGGCACCCCCTGGCAGGCCGACACCCTCAGCCTCGTCCGCAGCAACCTCCCCACGAGCGGGGTGCCGGGCGAACAGCCCCGCTACGAGGTCGTACGGGACTGGCCGCTGTCCCCCTGAGCCGCGCCGCCGCCGTGGCTGAGGGTCACGTACAGGTACTCGTCGAGCACCTTCGCCAGCGGCAGCCCGGGCCGGCCCAGGTCCGCCGTCAGCGCGGCCTCGTCCAGCCCGCTGCCCGCCAGCAGCTCCCGCGCCCAGGCCCGGCCCGTGCGCAGGTGGCGCTCGAACGCCGCGCTGTCGCGGCCCCCGTGCAGCCGGGTGGCGATCGCCGCGTCCCACGGCATCACCGTGCGCGGCCGCAGCGCGAACAGGGCCTTCGCGGCGGCGGTCGGGCCGAGGGTGCGGCGGCCGGCCGGCAGCGCGGCCAGCTCCCCGTACGCGGCCGCCAGCCGGGCCACGTCCGCGTCGGTCAGTTCCGCGAGCGGCGCCCCGGGCAGCGGGTGCCGGGTCCACCACGCGGCGAGACCGGCGCCGAGGAGGTCGGGCTCGCCGTCGCGCGGGTAGCGGATGCGGCAGCCCCAGGTGTTCAGCCAGCGGTGCAGCGCGCTGCGGTGCGCGGCGTCGGAGAGGTCGAGACCGGGCGCGGTGTCCGCGACCAGTGCCAGCCAGCTGCGGTCCACCCCGGGGAAGGCCCCGAAGACCCCGGCGGCCTCCCGCAGCCGTGCGAGACCCGGCGCGGGCGGCAGCTCCCCCGCCGGCCCGCCGGGCCCCTCGCCGGCGGAGCCCCGGGTGCGGTGTGGCGCGCCCGGGCCGTCCAGGTGTTCCCGGGCCACCCGGCCCGGTACGCACATGCGCCAGGCCTCGGTAACCAGTTCCGCCAGCTCGTCGGGGCCCAGGGCGGCCATCCGGGCGTGGACCCAGTTGTAGCGCATGTCCCCGGTGCCGGGCAGGGAGAACTTGTCCGGCTCGGACGCGACCAGCGCGGGCCGCTCCTCCTTCGGGAAGGCGAACCCGAGCTCGGTCTCGTCGCGGGAGAGGGCGAGGTAGACGATCCGGCCGATGCGGAACTTCACCCGGTCCCGGACGAGGTGTTCCTCGGTGCGCGGCAGCGCGAGCGCCAGCCGCCGTACGTCCTCCACGGTCACCATGACGGCAGTCTCCCGTACGGCCCCCGCCCGTGGGGGCCGGGGGCCGTACGAAGGACCGGCGGCGGTCGCGTTAGTCTCGACGGGTGGATCCGAAGACCAGAAACCGTGTCATGGCCGGTGTGCTCGTGCTGATGTTCGTCGTCGTCGCCGTGGCGTCCGCCCTGGGCCAGTAGCCGCCCGGTACGGCGCCCCCGGGCGGCGGTCCGGGCGGCGGCGGGCCCGGGATCCCCGGCCCGCCGGGCCCGGCCCCTACCAGGCGAACGCCTCCGGCGACGGGCCCGGACCCGGGAAGATCTCGTCGAGGCCCGTCAGGACCTCCTCGGGGAGCTCCAGCTCCACCGCCCGCAGCGCCGACGCGAGCTGTTCCTCCGTGCGCGGACCCACGATCGGGCCCGTGACCCCGGGCCGGGTCAGCAGCCAGGCCAGCGCCACCTCGCCGGGTTCCAGACCGTGCTTGGCCAGCAGGTCCTCGTACGCCTGGACCTGCGCGCGGACCGTGCTGTTGGCCAGCGCGTCCGCGGACCGGCCCGACGCCGTGCGCCCCGACTCCGCCGCCTTGCGGATCGCCCCGCCCAGCAGGCCGCCGTGCAGCGGGGACCAAGGGATGACCCCGAGCCCGTACTCCTCCGCGGCCGGGATGACCTCCATCTCCGCGCGCCGCTCGGCGAGGTTGTAGAGGCACTGCTCGCTGACCAGGCCGAGGCGTCCGCTGCGCGCCGCCGTCTCGTTGGCCTGGGCGATCTTCCAGCCGGGGAAGTTCGAGGAGCCCGCGTAGAGGATCTTGCCCTGCTGGATCAGGACCTCGACGGCCTGCCAGATCTCCTCGAAGGGGGTGTTCCGGTCCACGTGGTGGAACTGGTAGACGTCGATGTGGTCGGTGCGGAGCCGCGTGAGGCTGGCCTCGACGGCCCGGCGGATGTTCAGCGCCGAGAGCCGGTCGTGGTTGGGCCAGGTGTCGGCCTCACGGGACATGGAGCCGTAGACCTTGGTGGCGAGGACCGTCTTCTCGCGGCGGTCGCCGCCCTGGGCGAACCAGGTGCCGATGATCTCCTCGGTGCGGCCCTTGTTCTCACCCCACCCGTACACGTTGGCGGTGTCAACGAAGTTGATGCCGGCGTCGAGGGCGGAGTCCAGGAGGGCGTGGCTCTCGGGCTCCCCGGTCTGGGGGCCGAAGTTCATGGTGCCGAGTACGAGGCGGCTGACCTTGAGGCCCGTGCGTCCGAGCTGCGTGTACTTCATGGGGCACTAGCCAACTGCTTGGAGTGCGCTCCAGGCAAGACCCTCCCGTGAAGGGCGTGTTACGGCCCGTCCGCCGGCCGGTAGGGGCCGCCGACGCCCCACGCCTGGTGCAGGACGGCCGCGAACTCGCCGGCCAGCCGGTGTTCCCCGGAGGCGTTGGGGTGCGTGCCGTCGTAGGTGTCGTGGCGGATGTCGTACGCCTGCGGCCGTGCGGCCAGCAGGAGCGGCGAGGCGTCCGTCGACAGGTCGGCGACCGCCTTCGCGAGGAGTTCGTTGAAGCGGGCCACCTCCTGCGCGAAGGGCGCCTCGTCGCGGGCCCGGACGTTCGGGATGACCGGCAGCAGCACCATGCGGACGCGAGGCCGGGCGGCGCGGGCCGCGTCGACGAACCGGCGTACGTTGTCGGCGGTTTGGTCGGCGCGGGTGTAGAAGCCGAGGTCGATCAGGCCGAGGGAGACGAGCAGCACGTCGGCCTCGCCGGCCGCGGCGGCGGGTCCGACGAGGGGGGCCATGTGCTGCCAGCCCTCGCCCCAGCCGGCCAGGTGACGGCGGGCGGGCCCGGGGAAGTCCGCGGCGGCGTAGGCGTGGCTGGTGGCCGCGTCGGCGGCGGCGTCGTAGAGCGCGGTGCGCGGGCCGACGATCTCGAAGGGGGTGTCCAGGGTGGCGCGCAGGTGCTGCCACATCCGGTAGCGCCAGGTGTAGTCGCCGGCGCGTCCGATGGTCATGGAGTCGCCGACGAACATGAAACGCATCCGGTCATCATCGCGGATCGCGCGACGGAAGCCCCTGTGACGCCGGACACGCGCAGCGGGCTGGCAGGCTGGGGGAATGCGCCTGTTGCCCCGGTCGTCCGCCGTCGTCGCCGTCCTCACCGCCCTCGCCGTTCCCGCCGCGCTGCCGGGGGCCGCCGCGGCCGCGGAATCCCCCGCGGCCGGGTTCACGATCACCGACCCGCGGATCCGGGAGTCGAGCGGGCTCACGGCCAGCCGCCTGCACCCGGGCGTGTACTGGACGCACAACGACAGCGACGACGGCCCGTACGTGTACGCGGTCGACGCGGCGACGGGCAAGACGGTCGCGCGGGTGACGCTGACGGGGATCGGCACGCCCCGCGACGTGGAGGCGATCTCCCTGGGCCCGGACGGTCAGCTGTACGTCGGGGACATCGGCGACAACCGGGACGGCACCTGGGACCACGTGTGGATCTACCGCTTCCCGGAGCCGAAGCAGCTGGCCGACGCCACCGTGAAGGCCGAGCAGTTCACCGTCACGTACGCGGACGGGCCCCGCAACGCCGAGGCGCTGATGGTGCATCCGGTGACGGGCCGCGTGTACGTCGCGAGCAAGCACGAGCGGACGGGCGGCCTGTACGAGGGACCCGAACGGCTGTCGGCGGGCGGGCCCAACGTGTTCCGGCGGGTCTCCGACGTGCCGTGGGTGACGGACGGGGCGTTCTCCCCGGACGGCGGCCGGCTGACGCTGCGCGGCTACTTCACGGCCCGTACCTACCCGTGGAAGGACGGCCGTCCCCAGGGTGAGGGCACGCGGGTGAGCGCCCCGTTCCAGGGCCAGGCCGAATCCGTGGCGTACTCGGCGGACGGGACCACGCTGATGTTCGGCTCGGAGGGCGCGAACAGCCGGGTCGTCGCGGTTCCGGCGGACCCGGACGGCGGGACCTCCCCCGCCTCCCCCGGCGCCGCGTCGCCGTCGGGCGCGGCACCGGCCCGGCCCGGGTCCCCGCCGCAGGCGGGCGGCCCCGCCGGGGAGGACGGGAGTTTCACCAAGGGCGCGCTGGTCCTCGTGGTGGGCACCGCCCTGGTCCTGGCCGGCAAGCGGCTGCTGCGCCGCCGCACCCGGCCCTGACCGCAACCGGAACCCGCCGGACGGCGTCCCCACCGGTGTGACGGAGCACGGCGGAAGGGGTTGCGGAGGATGAGGGCGGAACTGTCCTCGGCCGCGGTGCCGGCGCGGGACCGGTTCGACTGGTTCACCGAGCTGATAGCCCGCTCGCTGGCGCCGACGTCGATCCGCTGCGAGGAGCCGGAGTCCTTCCGCGCCGAGGCCACCCTGCTGGACCTGGGCGCGGTCCAGGTGTCCGCCTTCAGCTACTCCGCGCTGCGTTCGCGGCGCACGCCGACGCTCATCCGGCAGAACGACCCGGAGCAGTACCAGCTGGCCCTGGTGACCGGCAGCCCGATGTGGATCGCCCAGCGCCGGGGCGAATCCGGCCCCGTGACCGGCGACCTCGTGCTGTGGGACACCTCCCACCCCTACGAGGCGGGCGCCCCCGAGGAGGGGGGCACCGTCCGCGCCGTGGTCATGCAACTGCCCCGGGCGGCGCTGCCGTTCCGGGCCGACCGGCTGGACCGGCTGCTCGCCCAGCGGATCCCCGCGGGCCGGGGCACGGGCGCGGTCCTGGCCCAGTTCCTCGGCACGGTCGGGGCGCATGCGGACGGCTGCGGGGAGCGGGAGCTGGGCCGTCTCGGCACGGCCGCGGTCGACCTGGCGACGGCCTGCCTCGCCGAGCGCCTGGACGTGTACGACGACCTGCCCGCCGAGGCCCGCGAACAGGTGCTGCTGCGGCAGATCGACGCGTTCATCGACCACAACCTCGGGGATCCACGGCTCACGCCCGGCACGGTGGCAGCCCGTCACCACATCTCGGTGCGCCGGCTCCACCTGCTGTTCCAGGGCCGGCCCGAGGGCGTCGCCGCCTCGATCCGGCGCCGCAGGCTGGAGGGGAGCCGCGCCGACCTGCTCCGGCCCGAGCTGCTCGGCCGGCCCGTCCACGCGATCGCCGCGCGGTGGGGGTTCGCAGGCCCGGCCGTCTTCAGCCGGGCGTTCCGCCGGGCGTACGGGACGACCCCGTCGGAGCTGCGCCACGGCGTGCCGTGGCCGCAGGACACCGGGCCGCCGCCTGCCGTCGCGGAGGGCCTGCGCGCAGGATCAACGTTCCTTGCGCGCGGTGCGCAGGCCGGGCCCCCGGGCCGGGCCTAGGCTCGGATTCCGGCCACCCGTTCGGGGACGGTCGGCCACGAACCGCTGCGGGCCGGTTCCTTGCCGTTCACGGGGGTGACGGCGAGGAACCGGACCGGAGTGCGGGGACGGCGCCGGGAAACGGCCCGTCCGTCGAGCGTTCCGCCCCGGGGCGGGGGTACGCGTTCACCCGTCCGCGGGGTCGCGCGCGCTCCGCCCCGCCGGGGCGGGCGTTACGAGTGACCCAGGTCCGACGCCGCCACGTCCGTCACCGGGACCGAGCCGGAGTCGGTGGGCGGGCGCAGGGGGAATTCGTCCGTGGCCATCGAGTCGAGCACCGGCGGCGCCGGCCGCAGCGGCTTCGGCATGACCGCGGCCTCGGAGTGCCCGCCGCAGCCGTACGAGAGGGACACGAGGCGGCCGTCGGCCGGACCGAACTCGTTCGCGCAGACCCCGAAGGCCTGCCCCAGCGAGCCGCCGATCTTGACGAGGAACCCGCAGGACACGCACGACGCGGGCGCCGCCTGCGCCATCGGGGTCTTCGCGCCGAAGGACTCGTCCCAGCGGTCGGCCGCGCTGTGCAGGCCGTACCGCGAGAGCACCCGCGCCCGCCGCATGCCCAGTTCCTCGGCGACCGCGGTGATGGAGCCGCGCGCCGGCACGACCACCCGATCGGTGACGTCGGCGTCCTCCGCCTCGACGAGTTCGGCCATCTGCTCCGAGACGACGGAGTTCGGCGGCGGGGCGTCCTCGTCGGACCAGCCCTGCTCCAGCCGCAGGTCGTCGGCGTCGGTGGGCAGCAGGTCACCCGGACCCATGTCGCCCGGACGCAGCCGCTCGCTCCACGGCACCCATTCGGGGGCCAGCAGCGCGTCGTCACCCGGCAGCAGCACCGTTTCGTCGAGCGTGACGTTCTTCGCGCGGGAGGCGCGGGTCACGGTGACGGCCCAGCGCCAGCCCCGGTAGCCGGGTTCCTTGCACTCGAAGAAGTGCGTGACGACCCGGTCGCCTTCCGCGACGGCGGAGACGTGCTCCCCCACCACTCCGGGGAAGGCGGCTTCCTCGGCCGCCGCACGGGCGAGTTCTACCGCCTCGGCGCACAGGCGGTCGGGGGTACGCGGGGTACGGCTTCGCGTCGTCGCAGCACTCACAGGTCTCGTTCTCTCCTACGCCGTCTCACGAGTGCGCCGTCCGTACTGTCGTCCACAACGACCCGTCGGTCTCGTCCGTACGTAGCGCGGGCGGAGCGGACCAGAGGGCCGCGTCGACGTCCGCGCCCGATCGGCCTCGGGCGCACCCCACTGCGATCCATTCTGCGGGATCGCGAAGAGGCGCGCGGCCAAGAGCAACCGCCGGTGGCGCGCTACGCACGCTACCTCCTCCGAAGCCTTCGTCCCACATGCGAGGTCCGATTCGCGGACAAGGACCGTACCCGGGACGTGCCGGGAGGGGTCCGGGAGGGCCGAGTGGGGCACTATGGCCACGTGGCACCCGCACGGTCGTCCGACGACGGCTCGGGACCGGCCAAGCGGGCCGGCCGGGCCGTCGGGCGTGCCCTGCACCTTCCCATCACCGGTACGGCGCGCGGGATCCGGCGGGCCACGCACGCGCACGGGGCGGGTGAATCGGGACTCGGCCGACTGATCGAACTGCACGCCATCAACGGCGCCGGCGACGTGATGATCACGGTGGCGCTGGCCTCGACGGTGTTCTTCTCGGTCCCCACGGACGAGGCACGCGGCCGGGTGGCCCTGTACCTGGCCATCACCATGGCCCCCTTCACCCTGCTGGCCCCGGTGATCGGCCCGCTGCTGGACCGGCTGCCGCACGGCAGGCGGGCGGCGATGGCGGCGGCGATGCTGGCCCGGGCGCTGCTCGCCCTGATGATGTCGGGCGCGGTGGCGACGGGCGGGCTGGAGCTGTATCCGGCGGCCCTCGGGGTCCTGGTAGCGTCCAAGGCCTATGGCGTCGTGCGCAGCGCCGTCGTGCCGCGGCTCCTCCCGCCGAAGTTCTCACTCGTCAAGGCGAACTCCCGGGTCACCCTGGCGGGCCTGCTGGCCACGGGCGCGGCGGCGCCGGTGGGGGCCGCCCTGCACACGATCGGCCCGCCGTGGCCGCTGTACGGGGCCTGCGCGATCTTCGTCTGGGGGACGTTCGCGGCGTTCCAGCTGCCGCACAAGGTGGACGACGCGAAGGGGGAGCGCCGGGCGCGGCTCTCCACGCACGAGGCGCACTCGCGGCGGCCGGGCCTGCGCACGGTCAGCCGGCCGGTGCTGTGCGGGCTGCTGGCGAACGCGGCCATGCGGGCCCTGTCGGGGTTCCTGATCTTCTTCCTGGCGTTCCTGCTGCGCGAGCACCCGCTCGCCGGGCAGAGCGCGGCGGTGTCGCTGGCGATCGTGGGCGTCGCGGCGGGGCTCGGCAACGCGTGCGGCACCGCGGTCGGGGCGTGGCTGCGGGCGCGGGCACCGGAGGCGATCATCGCCACGGTGCTGTGCCTGACGCTCGCGGTGGCGGTCGCCGCGGCGGCCCTGTTCAGCGGGGCGATGATGGCCGTGCTGGGCGCGACCGCCGGCTTCTGCCAGGCCCTCGCGAAGCTGTCGCTGGACGCGATGATCCAGCGGGACGTCCCGGAGGCCGTCCGGACCTCCGCCTTCGCCCGTTCGGAGACACTGCTCCAGGTGGCGTGGGTGCTGGGCGGGGCGATCGGCATCGTGCTGCCGCTGAACGGGGTACTGGGCATGGCCGTCGCCGCGACCATCGTCGCCTGCGGCACCACGATGGCCCTCCGCGGCCTCCTCTCCACCCCCCGCCACCACCCCGGCCACTCCCGCCCCCGCGTCGCCTGACACCCCGCCGGACGGACCGCGGGCGGGGGTGAGCCACACCGCACCACCCCCGTGCGGCGGTCGGGGCGGGTGGCCCGATAGCCTTCGGCTCATGACCGCACCGCTTTTCCCGGGTAGGGCCCGCCGCAGCGTCGCGGCCCTCGGAGCCGTGTCCGCCGGCCTCCTCCTCCTCTCCGCCTGCGACAAGCCGACTCCGCTCGCGACCGTGACCGTCGGCTCCTCCACGGTGTCCGCCGAGTCCGACTGCCGCGCCGACGGCAAGGACCTCTCCATGGACCGCGTCCAGGAGTGCCTGACCAACCTGAAGGACGCCAAGACCATCGACTACGGCCGCGGCGACACGCTGCGCCTCGGTGTCGAGCCGGAGGTCGTCGAGGACGGCAAGCAGTGGCAGGCGGTCCTCGACGGACAGCCGATCACCGAGCCCTCCTCCAACACCTACCGCAGCTTCCAGGGCGCCGACGTCTTCGCGACCGGCGGCCAGGGCGAGGCGCCCGCCTCGAAGATGCTCGGCTTCGTCCAGGTGGGCGAGGACGGCAAGCCGCTCGCCGTCTGGTCGTTCAAGCTCAAGCTGAAGTAAGCGGGGCTTCCCGTGCGCGCGCTCGTCGTGACCGCGGTGGCCGCGGAGGCCGAATCCGCGGCCTCCGGTCTCACCCCTCATCCGGACCCGGTCACCCCGGAGCCGCGCACCCTGCCCGGCGGGTACCTCATCACCCGCCGGGACCTGCCCGGTCTCGCCGTCGACGTGCTCGTCGGCGGTGTCGGCCCGGCCGCCGCGGCGGCCGCCACGGCCACCGCGCTCGCGCTGGCCGACTACTCCCTCGTCATCTCCGCCGGCATCGGCGGCGGGTTCGCGCCCGCCGCCCCGCCCGGTTCCCTGGTGGTCGCGGACGCGCTGGTCGCCGCCGATCTGGGCGCCGAGACGCCCGAGGGTTTCCTGCCCGTCGCCGAACTCGGCTTCGGCCGCAGCGTGCACCTGCCGCCCGCCGAACTGGCCGCCTCCGCCGCGGAGGCCACGGGGGCGCTGCTGGCGCCCGTACTGACCGTCTCGACCGTCACCGGCAGCGCCGCCCGCGCCGCCGAACTCGCCGCCCGGCACCCCCTCGCGGGCGCGGAGGCCATGGAGGGCTTCGGGGTGGCGGAGGCCGCCGCCGCGCACGGGCTGCCGGTCCTGGAGATCCGCGCCGTGTCCAATGCCGTCGGGCCGCGCGACCGGGCCGCCTGGCGGATCGGGGAGGCGCTGGCCGCCCTCGCAGACGGCTTCCGCGCCCTGGGACCCGTACTCGTCAACTGGGGAGAACGACATGAGCACCGGTGACCGCGCCCGCCTGGACATCGCCTACTCGCCCTGCCCGAACGACACGTTCGTGTTCGACGCGTGGGCGCACGGCCGGATCCCGGGGGCGCCCGCCCTCGACGTGACCTTCGCCGACATCGACGTCACCAACGGCATGGCCGAGCGCGGTGAGCTGGACGTGCTGAAGGTGTCGTACGCCGTCCTGCCGTGGGTGCTGGAGGAGTACGCGCTGCTGCCCTGCGGCGGGGCCCTGGGGCGCGGCTGCGGGCCGCTGGTCCTCACCCGGGAGCCGGGCGCGGACCTGGCCGGGAAGACCGTGGCCGTGCCGAGCGAACGGTCCACCGCCTACCTGTTGTTCCGGCTGTGGGCGGCCGACGTGCTGCCGGAGGGCGTCGGGAAGGTGGTCGTCCTGCCGTTCCACGAGATCATGCCGGCGGTGCGCGACGGCCGGGTGGACGCCGGACTGGTCATCCACGAGGCCCGGTTCACCTACCGGGACTACGGGCTGCACTGCCTGGCCGACATGGGCGAGCACTGGGAGTCCACGACGGGCCTGCCGATCCCGCTCGGCGCGATCATCGCCAAGCGGTCGCTGGGCGAGGAGACGCTGCGCGCGCTGGCCGGGGCGGCCCGTGCCTCGGTGCGGATGGCGTGGGACGACCCCGAGGCGTCCCGGCCGTACGTGCGGGCGCACGCGCAGGAGCTGGATCCGGCGGTCGCCGACCAGCACATCGGGCTGTACGTCAACGAGTTCACCGCCGACCTCGGCGACGCCGGGTACGCGGCCGTCCGCGGGCTGCTGACCAGGGCCGCCGCAGAGGGTCTTGTTCCGGCCATCCCGCCGGACGCGCTCGCCTTCCCGTAGCGTCCGCGGCCGCACGCGGCGGTGCCCCGCGGCTCGTTCGAGCGGCGGGGCACCGTGGCCGTCCGGGCGGTCAGACGTCGAGCTGGTCGGCCACCGCGCGAAGCAGTCCGGCGATCTTCGTGCCGTGCACCTTGTCGGGGTAGCGGCCCCGCTCCAGCATCGGCGTGATGTTCTCCAGCAGGGTCGTCAGGTCCTGCACGATCGAGGCGAGCTCGTCGGGCTTGCGGCGCTGCGCGGCCGCGACCGAGGGCGCCGGATCCAGCACTGTCACGGAAAGTGCCTGGTCACCGCGTTGCCCCGCGACGACGCCGAACTCGACGCGCTGGCCGGGCTTGAGCGCGTCGACCCCGGCGGGGAGCACCGACGAGTGGACGAAGACGTCTCCGCCGTCGTCGCGGGAGAGAAAGCCGAAGCCCTTCTCGCTGTTGAACCACTTGACCTTGCCGGTAGGCACGTCCGTCCTCTGTCCTTGTACTCGTCGGGTCCGGTCGGCCGGGGTGAGCGGCTCCGGATAGCAGTGCAGCGGGTCCTTCGACCCGCCTCCTCCAGGCTAATGGTCCAGAAACGGGTGACAAGACGTTCCCCGGTCCTTCCCGGGGCCCTTCCGCCGTCCTTCCGGTTCACTGCTTCGGCCAGGGAACTACCCTGGTGGGGTGACTGTTACTCCTCATCCCGACGATGCGCGGCCCGGCGACGGACTCGTCAAGGCCGGCGGCATCGTGTTCATCGCGGGCGCGGTGGCGACCCTCGCGACGATGGCCCCGCTGTTCCTCGACGTCGATCCGTTCCCGTCGTACGCGTGGGCCGTGTGCATGCTGATGGGCGTCGGCTTCGCCATCTCGGCGGCGGGCGTGCTCCGCTCGGCCGCGGCGCAGCGCAAGGCGGCCCGGGCTTCCCAGGCCGCCTGAGGGGGGCGCGCCGCCGGACAGCCGACCGGAACGCCGCCCGGACCGCCGCCCCGCCCGGCTCAGGCCGCGCGGGCCGCCGCGTACTGCGCCAGCCACTGCGGGAGCGCGGTGAGGTCCGCGAGCACCACGTCGGCGCCCGCCGCGCGCAGTTCCGTCGCCGAGCACGGACCGGTCGCCACCGCCACGGACACCGCGCCGGCGGTCCGGGCACCCCGTACGTCGCCGACGTGGTCGCCGACGTAGACCTGCGCCCCGTACTCGCGCAGGGCTTCCGCCTTGGCCTCCGCCCACAGCCAGCCGACGACGGCGTCGGCCTCGATGCCGAGGTGCTCCAGGTGGTGGCGGGCGTTGGGCTCGTTCTTCGCGGTGACGACGATCGCCCGGCCGCCGAGGGCCTGGACGGCGGCGATGGCCTCACGGGCCCCCGGCATGGCCGGGGTCGGCTCGATGGCGTGTGTGGGATAGATCTCCCGGTAGCGGTCCCGCATCGCCGGGATCTCCGCCTCGGAGAACCAGTACGCGAGTTCCTCCTCCAGGGGCGGCCCGAGGCGCGTGATCGCCTCGTCCGCGTTGATGAAGGCACCCGTCTCGGCCGACAGCGCCTGGTACGTGGCCTTGATGCCGGGACGGGAGTCGATCAGGGTCATGTCGAGGTCGAAGCCGACCGTCAAAAGGGCGGCGCCGGTCACGGTGTGGGGGTGGGAGGTCATGGGCCCATTGTGCCGAGACCCCACCGGCTAAGCGGAACGAGGACTTAGCTTTGCCTTACCAGAACGTGAAATGTGGTGACATCCCGACCCCCGTTCTCGGGGCTCCCTCCAGGCTTTCTCCAAGGACGTGTCGCATTCGGCCGCCGGGCCCGCGACATCCGGCCGCACCGCTCAGCCGCTCCGCCACGCCCGACCGCGCCGCACCGGAGGGCACCCCGCCCGCCCGCCGGAGGCTAACCGCGGCGGGAACGCCACAAGAGGTACACCGCCGTCGCCAGCGCCGCCCCCCGGGCCAGGCCGGGCCACATGTCGTGGAACGCCGCGCCCAGCCCGTCGTCGGCCAGGGCCTCGCCCCAGCGGCCCGCGCGCCGGCCCCACAGCCACAGCACCGCCCCGGTGAAGATCCCGCCCGGCAGCCCGAAGACGACCCACTTGCGTTCCGTCGGCCCGAGCACCCGGGACCCGTACGCCACCAGCCAGCCGACGGCGAACAGCATCCAGTACCCGCTCAGCGCCCCCGCGACGAGGAGGACGGCGGCCAGCAGCAGGAACGTGTGCGGGCGGCGCCGGCCGGCCGGGGCCCCGGCCGCGTCGGGGGCGGGGGCGGCGGCCACCTTGCGCTGCTCGCGGCGTTCCCGGCGCTCGCGCAGGACCCGTACGAGCTTGCGCGTCCCCGACTCCGAAGGCCCCGGCGGCGTCGCGGGGGCGGGCGCGGAACCCGGCCCGGACCCGGATCCGTCGGGGTCGTCCTCCCGTTCCCGGAAGAGGTCCGGGATCTCGATGCCGCCCGCGAAACCCTCGACCTGCGGCCCGGTCCCGAGCGCGGCCGCGCCCGGCCCGACGCGCCACCAGTCGGGCTCGGCCCCGTCGGGGGTGCCGAGTTCGTCCAGCCCGGCGAGGTGCGGCGGCACGTTCCGCGGCTCCTCCGCCGGGGGCGGCGCGGGCCTGCGCCGCAGCCGGCCCCGCTGCGTCGGCACCGCGGCGGCCGCCACCTCCGGGACGGTGACCGGCGCCGGCGCCGCGGCGCGCGTCAGCTCGCCCACGGTGTCCAGGACCTCCTCCGGCGTCCCGATCCGCTCCAGGATGCCGCGTACGGCCGCCGTGGTCTCCGGTTCGTACGTGGCGCGCCGACGGTCGATCTCGTCCCGCAGTCCCGACACCAGCCGCATCCGGTCACCCGACGACAGCTGCCGTCGCTGCGCCAAGTCCCCGACCCGGCTCAGATATTCGTAGACCAGATGGTCGCTCTCGATGCCCACGCCCCGGCTCCTCACGTCCCGCCTGCCCCGAAGGTAGCGCGTGCGCCCGTGGAGCGGCCGTCGGCGCAACGGATACCGTTGACCGGATGGGGACCGGCCGACTGACCGGCCGACGTGACCAGGAGGCGACAACGTGCCCGAGGCAAGCACCGCTGCGGCATCCCCGCGCTCCCTCGCCGAGGCGCTGCGCGCCCGCGACGACGTGGCCCTCGCCGCCCTGCTGCACGCGCGCCCCGACCTGCTGAACCCGGTGCCCGGCGACGTCACCCAGCTGGCGACCCGCGCCGGGACCCGCGCGTCGGTGGTGCGCGCCCTGGACCGCCTGGACCGGTTCGCCCTCCAGACGGCGGAGGCCCTCGCGGTGGCCCCGGACCCGTGCCCGTACGCGGTACTGGAGTCGCTGCTGACCGGGGAGAACGGGGCGGACGCCGCGGAGGGCGGCCCGGCCCGTGCGGAGCTGCCGCGGGCGCTCGGGACGCTGCGCGACCAGGCCCTGGTGTGGGGGGACGAGGACCGGCTGCGGCTGGTGCGGACCGCCCGGGAGCTGCTCGCGCCGTCCGCGCAGCGGTCCTCCCCGACGGGGCTCGGGCCGACGGTGTCCGAGGCGACGGCCGGCATGTCGCCGACCCGGATCCAGGAGATCGTGGCGGCCGTCGGGCTGCCCCCGACCCACGACGCGGTGTCCGCGGTGACCGCCCTGACCGGGCTGTTCACCGACCGGGAACGGATGTCCGCGCTGCTGGACGAGGCCCCGGCCGAGGCCCACCAGGTGCTGGGGCGGCTCGTGTGGGGGCCGCCGTACGGGGAGGTGACCCCGCAGCCCGCCCCGCCGGTGCGGTGGCTGCGCGACCGGGGTCTGCTGCTGCCCGCTTCGGCACGGACCGTCGTCCTGCCCCGCGAGGTGGCGCTGCACCTGCGGGGCGGGCTCGCGCACCGGCGGACGGCCCCGCTGGCGCCGCCGGTCGGCGCGCGCCGCGAGCACCGTCCACAGCTTGTGGACGCGAACGCCGCCGGGCAGGCGCTGGCCGCGCTGGCCACCGTCGAGGAGCTGGTGAAGTCCTGGGAACACGCCGGGCCGGCCGTCCTTAGGGCGGGCGGGCTCGCGGTGCGGGACCTGAAGCGGGCCGCGGCGACGCTGGACACCACCGAGCCGTCGGCGGCGTTCTGGATCGAACTGGCCTACGCGGCCGGGCTGCTGGCCAGCGACGGGGAGGCGGACGAACGGTACGCGCCGACCCCGGCCTTCGACCTCTGGTGCGAACTCCCGCCCGCCGAACGCTGGTCGGCACTGGCCTCGGCCTGGCTCCCGGCCACCCGTACGGCCGGTCTCGTCGGCGAGCAGGACGCCAAGGGCCGCACCCTGTCGACGCTGGGCCCCGACCTGGACCGGTCGGCGGCGCCCGAGGTGCGCCGCCGGGTCCTGGACCTGATCGCC
The DNA here is from genome assembly GCF_056433525.1 of Streptomyces sp. NPDC044704. NCBI lineage: Bacteria > Bacillati > Actinomycetota > Actinomycetes > Kitasatosporales > Streptomycetaceae > Streptomyces > Streptomyces sp. NPDC044704. The sequence goes on along the minus strand of NZ_JBWKGY010000009.1, from coordinate 139,963 downwards.
GACCTGCCGGAGGGCGGTTCGCCCGACCCGGACGCCCTGCTGGACCGGCTCGCCTGGGAGCGTCCGGTGCGCGGTACGAGCGACCTGCGGGCCCGGCTCGCGCACTGGACGCTGACCGAGGCGGAGGTCCTCGGCGTCACCGGCCGCGGCGCGGTCAGCGCGTTCGGCCGGGCGCTGCTGGAACACCGGGACCCGGCGCCGCTGCTGGCCCCGCTGCTGCCCGAGCCGGTGGACCACGTCCTGCTCCAGGCCGACCTGACGGCGGTGGCGCCGGGACCGCTGCGCCGGCCGCTCGGCGACACCCTGGCCGTGCTCGCGGACGTGGAGTCCAAGGGCGGGGCGACGGTGTACCGCTTCACGCCGGGCTCGGTACGCCGGGCCCTGGACGCCGGGCACACCGCCGTCGACCTGCACGCCTTCCTCGCCGAGCACAGCCGGACCCCCGTGCCGCAGCCGCTGTCGTACCTGATCGACGACGTGGCGAGACGGCACGGGCACCTGCGCGTCGGCGCGGCCTCCTCGTACGTGCGCTGCGACGACGACGGCATGCTCAACGAGATCCTGGCCGACAAGCGCTCCGCGGGGCTGGGCCTGCGCCGCCTCGCGCCGACCGTGCTGGCCGCGCAGGCCGAACCGGGGGCGCTGCTCGACGGGTTGCGGGCGATGGGGTACGCGCCGGCGGCGGAGTCCCGTACGGGCGACGTGCTGGTGGCGCGGGCCGACGCGCACCGCACCCCGGCGCGTTCGGCGCCGGTCCCCGTCCCGGACGGGCCGCCGGTACCGGACGCGACGCTGCTGGGCGCGGCGGTACGGGCGATCCGCGCGGGCGACCTGGCGGCGACGGCGGTCCGCAAGGAGCCGCCGCCGGGCTCCTCGGCCGACTCCGCGGCTCCGGCCCCCGGCGAGCTGCCGCGGACGAGCGCGGCGGAGACCCTGGCGACGGTCCAGGCGGCCGCGCTGACCGGCTCGGCGGTGTGGATCGGCTACGTGAACGCGGAAGGCTCGGCGAGCCAGCGCGTCATCGCCCCGGTCCGCGTGGAGGGCGGCTTCGTCACCGGCTACGACCACACGGCAGACGAGGTCCGCACCTACCCCCTCCACCGCATCACGGGCGTAGCCGAACTGGCAGAAGACCAGGTCTGACCCCACCCCACCCGCCCCCTTGCGCCCCCACTCCAGCCCCGCCGGCGTTTGAGGCGCGGGGGCCCGGGGGCAGAGCCCCCGGCAACGGCGCCGCACCCGCCCGTGGCCCGGGCGCAGCCCGCCCCACCCCAGCCCCGCCGGCGCTTGAGGCGCAGGGGCCCGGGGGCGGAACCCCCGGCAGCGGCGCCGCACCCGCACGGGTCCGGGCGGAGCCCGGGGAACGGAGGAAGGGCGGGGCGGGGAGCTGCACCGCGCAGCGGCACCCCCGAAAACCCGGTGGATCAGCGGCCAGCGCCCCGGCAGGGTGACCCCATGCCCCAAACCCCCACCCACCAGATCCGCGCCGCCCACACCGCCACCACCGTGACGGTGTACCAGGCCTACGCCCCGCACCTGGGCACCCCCGCGGCCCGCGACGGCCGGTTCCCACCCGCCTGGAAGCGGGAGCGGATGACGTGGATCAAGCCGTCGTTCCTGTGGATGATGTACCGCTGCGGCTGGGCCACCAAGGCCGATCAGGAGACGGTCCTGGCGATCGAGATCACCCGCGAGGGCTTCGACCGGGCGCTGGCCCAGGCGTGCCTGTCGCACTACGTGCCGGGCGTCCACGCGGACCGCGCCGCCTGGCAGGAGGCCCTCGCGGCGGCCCCGACGCGGGTCCAGTGGGACCCCGAACGGGACCCGCACCTGAACCCGCTGCCGTACCGCTCCCTCCAGCTGGGCCTGTCGGGCCCCGCCTCGCGGGCCTACGCGGACGAGTGGACGGTGTCCATCCGCGACGTCACCCCGCTGGCCCGGGAGATCCACGGCCTGGTCCGGGCCGGCCGGGACGCGGACGCGACCGCCCTGCTCCCGGCCGAAACCCCCTATCCGGCGGGACCGCTCCCCCACCTGGGCGCGTAGCCCTGGGCGCGTAGCCGCCCTCAGCGGGGCGCGTAGTCGATCCGCCCGGCGTCGAAGGGCCACGCCTCGCGGAGCCAGCGCGACACCGCCGCGTGGACGGGGGCGTCGAGGTACGCCCGGTCGGCCCGTACCCACGAGGTCACGCGCACCCGCTCCGGCGCGTCCTTGGCGGGGTACACGTACAGGCACCCGATGACGTCGCCCTGGCCCGCCCCCTCCAGCACCGTGTACGTGAACCCGCGCCGTTCCTCGAAGTCGCGGGCGTGACGCACCAGGTCGGCGAGGTTGGCCTCGGCGCTCATGCCCTCCGCCGGCGGCCAGCCGCCGAGGAAGCCGGGGGTGGCGCGGACGTGCTCGATGCTGCCGCTCCAGGCGGCGAGGTCCCGCTCGTTGTGCTGCGGGCCGAGCGGCTCCAGCCGGAAGCCCTCCCCGTCGAGGGTGCGCGGCACCTCGAACCCGTCCGGTACGAAATCCTGCTTATCTTCGGTCATGTGCGGACGCTATGCGCCCGCCGAGCGGGTGTCAGCGCCTTTTCCACCGGCCACCGGTCGTCGACGTGCCGCCCGTACCCGGCGACGGCGAGGACCTTCGCCCAACCGCCCCCACCGGCCCCGCGCACCGAGCGTGCCGCGCTGGGGCGAAGCCGTCCTCGGCGTCCTCTCCGAGGCCGGCCCCGGGCCCGGGGCCGAGTCGGCGCCCTGCGCGTCCTGCGCGCCCACGTGAGCGGCGGCATCCGGCGGGAGCCCCTCGGCGTCCTCCCCGGCGCGGGCACCGCCGTCGCCGCGCTCCCCCCGGCGGAGTCCCCGTGCCTGACCGGGACGGGCCCGCCCCGCCCCCTCCCCCGCCCCGGACGCCGGGGTGCCACGGCGGCCCGGTGCTGCTCCGGCGCGGCCTCGCCCCGGGCCCGCGCTGACGCCCCGCCCGTGAACCCCCGTACGTGAGGCACACTGGAGGTTTGGCCGAACGGAAAGGTGCTCCCGTGAACTCAGGCCCACTCATCGTCCAGAGCGACAAAACCCTCCTCCTGGAGGTCGACCACGAGCTCGCCGGGGCAGCGCGCCGCGCCATCGCCCCGTTCGCCGAGCTGGAGCGGGCTCCCGAGCACATCCACACCTACCGGATCACCCCGCTCGGCCTGTGGAACGCCCGGGCCGCCGGGCACGACGCCGAGCAGGTCGTCGACGCGCTCGTCGAGTTCTCCCGCTACCCCGTCCCGCACGCGCTGCTCGTCGACGTCGCCGAGACGATGGCCCGGTACGGCCGCCTCACCCTGTCCAAGCACCCCGTCCACGGGCTGGTCCTGACCAGCACCGACCGGCCGGTGCTGGAGGAGATCCTGCGGTCCAAGAAGGTCGCACCGCTGGTCGGCGCCCGGCTCGACCCCGACACCGTCGCCGTGCACCCCTCCGAGCGCGGGCAGATCAAGCAGACCCTCCTCAAGCTGGGCTGGCCGGCCGAGGACCTCGCCGGGTACGTCGACGGCGAGGCGCACCCGATCGACCTCGTCGAGGACGGCTGGGCGCTGCGCCCCTACCAGCAGCAGGCCGTCGAGGGCTTCTGGCACGGCGGCTCCGGGGTGGTCGTGCTGCCCTGTGGCGCGGGCAAGACGCTGGTCGGCGCCGGCGCCATGGCCAAGGCGCGGGCGACCACGCTGATCCTGGTCACCAACACCGTCTCCGCCCGCCAGTGGAAGCACGAGCTGGTCAAGCGGACCTCGCTGACGGAGGAGGAGATCGGCGAGTACTCCGGCACCCGCAAGGAGATCCGGCCCGTCACGATCGCCACCTACCAGGTCCTGACGACCAAGCGGAAGGGCGTCTACCCTCACCTGGAGCTGTTCGACTCCCGTGACTGGGGCCTGATCCTGTACGACGAGGTCCACCTGCTGCCCGCACCGGTCTTCAAGTTCACCGCCGACCTCCAGGCCCGCCGCCGCCTCGGCCTGACCGCCACCCTCGTGCGCGAGGACGGCCGCGAGTCGGACGTCTTCTCCCTCATCGGGCCCAAGCGGTTCGACGCCCCGTGGAAGGAGATCGAGGCGCAGGGCTACATCGCGCCCGCCGACTGCGTCGAGGTCCGGGTCAACCTCACCGAGTCGGAGCGGCTCGCGTACGCGACCGCCGAGACGGAGGAGAAGTACCGCTTCTGCGCGACGACCGCGACGAAGCGGAAGGTCACCGAGGCACTGGTGCGCAAGCACCAGGGCGAGCAGACGCTGGTCATCGGGCAGTACATCGACCAGCTCGACGAGCTCGGCGAACACCTGGACGCGCCCGTCATCAAGGGCGAGACCTCCAACGCGCAGCGCGAGAAGCTCTTCAACGCCTTCCGCGAGGGCGAGATCAGCGTGCTGGTCGTCTCGAAGGTCGCGAACTTCTCCATCGACCTGCCCGAGGCGACCGTCGCCATCCAGGTGTCCGGCACGTTCGGCTCCCGCCAGGAAGAGGCGCAGCGCCTCGGCCGGGTGCTGCGCCCGAAGGCGGACGGGCACGAGGCGCGGTTCTACTCGGTCGTCGCGCGCGACACCATCGACCAGGACTTCGCCGCCCACCGCCAGCGCTTCCTGGCGGAGCAGGGCTACGCTTACCGGATCATGGACGCCGACGAACTGCTGGCCGACGGCTGACCGCACACCCCGCCGCCCCTCCCCGACCGCGCGTCGCCCCGCCCCGGGACGGCGACCTCCCCACGCCCGGCCGCCCCGCGCCCGGCCGCCCCTCCCGGGGCGGGGCACACCGGGGCGGCGGCCGGGCCCGTAGGGCCCTGGTCCCCGCACCGCAGCGCGGCCCGGGCCCGGCGGCGGCCCAGGGCGGCGGTGAGGACGGCCAGCAGTGGAACGGCCCACACCCACAGGTGGGGCCAGTGGAGCAGCAGGTCCCGCCCGGTCCGGGGGAGGTGCCGGGCCCAGAAGTCGGCAGAGGCCTGCGGGAGCACCAGCAGGCCCAGCAGGCCGGTCCCGGCGAACCCGGCCAGGGCGGTCAGCCCGGCCCGGACCCGGCCGGTCAGCAGCAGGTACGGGATGAAGACCGCCGGAGTCAGGGTGATCCCGGCGGCGGTGCCCAGCGCGAAGCCCCTGCCGAGGGCGGTGCGCGCCCGGCCCAGGTCCCAGACGGCCAGGCAGGCGAGCGCCAGGTTGATCTGGCCGGGCAGCGGGGTCTGGAACAGCGGCTCCAGCCACAGCCCGGCGATGGTGGCGGCCAGGACGGGGCCCGGCCGGCCCCTCAGTCCCGCGAGGCGGCAGGACAGCAGGATCAGCAGGGCGAGCAGGCCTGCGTTGCCGAGGACGAGCACGGCCTTCAGTACGCCGGACGGCAGCCAGGCGGCCGGCGTGAACAGGATCGCGGCGAACGGCGGATAGGCGGCGGGCGGATGCCACTCGGCGGCGGAGAAACCGTGGACGAGGGCCTCGGCCATCGGCACGCGCAGGGCGATGCACAACACGCCCAGGGCCAGCAGCGAGCCCGTGACCAGCAGACCGGCGAGGGGCGACGGCGAGCGGTCGGGATCGGAGCTCCGGGTCACGCGCGTGACCCTAGTGGATCAGCGCGCCGGTGCCGCCGGGATCAGGCCACGGCCCGCGCAAGGTCACGCCCCCGGACGGCAGGAACCCCGGCGCCGGGCCGCCTACGGCCCCTGCGGCCCCCGGCCGGTGGAGGGGACCGGTCAGCGGCGTATGACGCCCGCGTCCTCGGCGTATTCACCGAGGACGACGACGCTCACCGCGGTGGCGGCGAAGACCTTCGCGGCGCGCAGGACGCTGCCGAGGCCGTGACGGGAACGGTGGTCGGAGGTGGCGGTGGCGCCGCTCGGGCGGCCGCCCCGGATCGGGGTGAAGGTTGCGGTGCTCATGTATCCATGGTCCGTCCCGCCCCCTCCCCGCGCATCGCCCTGCGGAGGGAATCCCCGGGCCTCCCGTGTCCTCCTCACGACCCACGCCACCCCCTAGGGAATGGCTCCAAGGTCTGACCCTCTCCCGTATGACACCCGTACGGGGGTCCTGTCACCCCAGGACTTCCGGCCCGGATAACCGTTCGCGCGCCGCGCCCCCGGTGACTAGAATCTCCGCTCTTGCCGCCTCCCGCCGCCCCATCGGGGAGAGCCGCCCGCCGCACGGAAACCGGCGGGCATCTGTTCCGTACCAGCAGCTGGAGGCAGTCCCGTGCCCGCGCACGCCCCCGAATCCGACCCGCTCGCCCGCGAACGGTCCCACCTGACCGCCTCCCGCTCCGCCCTCCGCGCGATGCGCGAGGACGTCGAGGCCCTCGACATCCGCGACGTCACCGCGAACTGGGTCAACGCCATCGTCCTCCAGGCGCAGATCGACGACCGCATCAAGGCCCTGGCCGACCTCGCCCACACCCCGCTGTTCTTCGGCCGCCTCGACTACCTGCACGCGCCCGGCGCGGAGCTGGCCGAGGGCGCCGAGGGCGAGCAGTTCTACATCGGCCGCCGCCACGTCCACGACGCCGACGGCGACCCGATGGTCATCGACTGGCGCGCGCCCGTCTCCCAGCCGTTCTACCGCGCCTCCAAGGCGGACCCGCAGGACGTCGCCCTGCGCCGCCGCTTCGGGTACACGGGCGGCGAACTGACCGCGTACGAGGACGAGCACCTCTCCGACCCCGCCGAGGCGGCCGCCGTCAGCAAGCTCCTCCAGCAGGAGATCGAGCGGCCCCGCGTCGGCCCCATGCGCGACATCGTCGCGACGATCCAACCGGAGCAGGACGAGATCGTCCGCTCCGGCCTGTCCGGATCCGTCTGTGTACAGGGCGGCCCCGGCACCGGGAAGACGGCCGTCGGCCTGCACCGCGTCGCGTACCTCCTCTACGCGCACCGCGACCGCCTCGCCCGTACCGGCACCCTCGTCATCGGGCCGAACCGTTCCTTCCTCCACTACATCGAGCAGGTCCTGCCGGCCCTGGGCGAGCTGGAGGTCAAGCAGGCCACCGTCGACGACCTCGTCACCCGCCCCGGTCTGGAGGTGCGCGGCGCCGACGAGGCCGCGACGGCCGTGGTCAAGGGCGACGCCCGGATGGCCCGCGTCCTGCGCGACGCCGTCCGCTCGCACGTCACCCCGCCCACCGAGCCCCTGATGGTGGTGCGCGGCTCGCGCCGCTGGCGGGTCCCGGCGTACGAGCTCGCGGAGATCGTCGAGGAGCTCCAGAAGCGCGACATCCGCTACGGCGCGGCCCGCGATGCGCTGCCGCAGCGCATCGCGCACCAGATCCTCGTCCGCATGGAGCAGGCGGGCGAGGCCCCCGACGACCGCGTGCAGGACGCGGTGGCCCGCAACGCGGCCGTCAAGGCGGCCGTGAAGGAGATCTGGCCGCCGGTGGACCCGGCCAAGCTGGTGCTGCGGCTGCTGTCCGACCCGGAGTTCCTCGCGGTCCACGCCGAGGGCGTCCTCACCGCCGACGAGCAGAAGCTCCTGCTGTGGCCCAAGCCGTACCGCAGCGCGAAGTCGGCGAAGTGGTCGGCGGCGGACCTGGTCCTCATCGACGAGGCCGCCGACCTGGTGGAACGCACCCACTCCCTGGGGCACGTCGTCCTCGACGAGGCCCAGGACCTGTCCCCGATGCAGTACCGGGCCGTGGGCCGGCGCTGCACGACGGGCTCGGCGACGATCCTCGGCGACCTCGCGCAGGGCACGACCGCGTGGGCGACGCGGAGCTGGGACGAGGCCCTGACGCACCTGGGCAAGCCGGAGGCGGTCGTCGAGGAACTCACGGCGGGCTTCCGCGTGCCGCGCGAGGTCATCGCGTACGCGTCCCGGCTGCTGCCGGCGATCTCCCCGGGGCTGGCCCCCGTCTCCTCGGTCCGCGAGACCCCCGGGTCCCTGACGGTCACGCACACCACCGACCTCACGCCGGCCGTGGTCGACGCCTGCCGGGCCTCGCTCGCGCACGAGGGGTCGATCGGCCTGATCGCGGCGGACGCCCGGATCCCGGCGCTGGCGGAAGCCCTCCTGGAGGCGGGCCTGCCGTACCTGGCGCCCGGCGAGGAGACCACGGCGCAGTCACGGCTGACGCTGGTGCCGGCGTCGCTGGCGAAGGGCCTGGAGTACGACTACGTCGTCCTCGACGAGCCGGCGGCCATCGTCGACGCCGAGCCGGACGAACGCACGGGGCTCCGCCGCCTGTACGTCTGCCTCACCCGAGCCGTCTCCGGCCTGACGACCCTCCACTCAACCCCCCTCCCCACACCCCTGACCTGACCCCCACGCCTCAACCAACGGCGGGCCGGGGCCCCAACCAACACCGGAGGTTCCCGGGGCTCCGCCCCAGCCCCCGCGCCTCAAGCGCCGGCGAGGCTGAAGTGGGCCGGCAACGCAGCGGACCCTACGCAAGCCGGCCCGGCGGAGCCGGGAAACCCTGGGGCTCCGCCCCAGACCCCGCGCCTCAAACGCCGGCGAGGCTGAAGCGGGCCGACGAGGCCGGAATGGGCCAGCAAGGCCGACAAGGCAGCAGCCCCCGCGCCAGCCGGACATGCCAGCGGGACTGAAGCAGCCCACCGACCTCACGGGAGCCGCAATCGCCACGAAGCGGCCCCCCGGCCTCACGGGCGCCGCGATCGCAGCGAAGCGACCCACCGGACCCACGGGAGCCACGGGACCCACGGGACCCACGGGACCCACGGGACCCACGGGCGCCACGATCGCCACGGGCGCCACGGGCGCCACGGGCGCCACGGGCGCCACGGGACCCACGGGCGCCACGGGACCCACGGGCGCCACGGGACCCACGGGACCCGCGGGACCCACGGGACCCGCGGGAGCCGCGGGAGCCGCGGGAGCCGCGGGAGCCGCGGGAGCCGCGGAGCGGCCCAACCCGGAACCGACCCGTCCCAACCCCCCCGCACCCGCACCCGCACCGGAACCGTCCCGGGCCGGGGGTGGGGACGGGGTGGGGGGTCGGCCGGGGCTCAAACGTGATTTGTTGGCGCCCTGTCCCGCCCGGCAGACCAAGTCCGGACGAGGCGCCATAAATCATGCCCGCCCCGGCCGACCCCCCCCCCCGGCCCCGCCCCCGGCCCCACCCGCAGCCCCCCACCGGGGGAACGGCACCACCCCCCGCCCGGCCAGGGCAGAGGCAGGGTGGGCCCTACCCCACCGCCCTACCCCACCGCCCTACCCCACCGCCCCCCGCCACTGCGCCACCGCCGCCGCCGAGACCGGGTGGTCCCAGCCCGACGGCCGGGCCGCGCCCCCGATGTGGAACGCGTCGATCCCCGCCTCCCGCAGCCTCGGCAGGTGCGCGAGGGACAGCCCCCCGCCGACCAGGATCCGCGCCCCGTACCCCGGCTCGCCGGCCCCCGACCGCGCCGCCTCGGCCAGCAGCACCGGCATCCCCTCCGACACCCCCGCCGCCGACCCGGCCGTCAGGTACGTGTCCAGCCCGGGCAGGTCCGCGAGCGCCTTCCGCAGCTGGTCCCGGTCCGCGGAGCGGTCGATCGCCCGGTGGAAGGTCCACCGGCAGCCGTCGAGCTCCGCCACCACCGCCTCCACCGCCTCCACGTCCGCGCTGCCGTCCGGGTTCAGGAACCCGAGTACGAACTCCTCCGCGCCCTCCGCCCGCAGCCCCCGCGCCGCCTCCACCAGCCCGGCCAGGGCACCCGCGGCGAACCCGTCCGTCCTGCGGAGCATCACGCGCAGCGGGATGTCGACCGCCGCCCTGATCGCCGCGAAGGTCTCGCGCGGCGGGGTGAGCCCGTCGGCGGCCATGTCGGTGACCAGTTCGAGTCGGTCCGCCCCACCGGCCTGGGCGGCGACCGCGTCCTCCACGTCGAGGGCGATCACCTCCAGGAGCGCACGGTTGCTCATGTGATCCCATCCTTAGGAAAGAAATCTGCTCGTATGACCCGAGTGACCCGAGTGACCCGAGCCGGGCCGGTACGGGCCGGTACAGGCCGTACGGGCCGGTACGGAAAATAGGTCTAGTCCAATATCCAGGGTACGGCCCCCCGCCCCCACCCCACCAGCACAATCACGCCACCCCCACAATGTGCGCATGAACACGGCTCCCGAGCACACCGACACCCCACAGGACGAGGACCTCCGCGCGCGCTGGCGGGCGACCGTCACCGCCGCCGGCGCGGACCCCGCCGTCGACCCCGCCCCCTACGCCGACCGGCTCCTCACCGCCTGGGCCGAGCCGCAGCGCGAGTACCACACCACCACCCACCTCGCCGACGTCCTCGCGCGGATCGACGTACTGGCGGGCCACGCCGCCGACCCGGCCGCCGTCGAGCTCGCGGCCTGGTTCCACGACGCCGTGTACCGGCCCGACCGCTCCGAGAACGAGGAGCGCAGCGCGGTCCTCGCCGAACGCGCCCTCCCCGAGCTCGGCGTCGACCCCGCCCGCACCGCCGAGACGGCCCGCCTGGTCCGGCTGACCGTCACCCACGACCCCGCCCCCGGCGACACCAACGGCGAGGCCCTCTGCGACGCCGACCTCGCCGTCCTCGCCGGAACCCCGGACGCGTACGCCGCCTACGCCGCCGCCGTCCGCGCGGAGTACGGATTCGTCCCGGACGACGCCTTCCGCGCCGGCCGCGCCGCCGTGCTGCGCCAGCTCATCGCCCTCCCCCGCCTCTTCCGCACCCCGTACGGCACCGCCCACTGGGAAGCCCCGGCCCGCCGCAACCTGGCCGCCGAGCTCGACGCCCTCACCGACGTGACCTGACATACGGACCGTCACACGGGAATGCGCCCCGCTAAGACCTGGTTTGTGTATGTCATGCCCGCAGCCTCATCAGCACGCACCCGCATGCCCGTCGCCGTGTACGTCCTCGGCCTGTCCGTCTTCGCACTCGGTACCAGCGAGTTCATGCTCTCGGGGCTCCTCCCACCGATCGCCGAGGACATGGGCGTCACGATCCCCCAGGCGGGCCTGCTCATATCCGCCTTCGCGATCGGCATGGTCATCGGCGCCCCGCTGCTGGCCGTCGCCACGCTGCGACTGCCGCGCCGCACCACCCTCGTCGCCCTGATCAGCCTCTTCGGCCTCGGGCAGGTGGCCGGCGCGCTGGCCCCCACGTACGGGCTGCTCTTCGCCTCCCGCGTGGTGTCCGCGCTGGCCTGCGCCGGGTTCTGGGCCGTCGGCGCGGCCGTCGCCATCGCCATGGTCGACAAGGACCAGCGCGCCCGCGCCATGGCCGTCATGATCGGCGGCCTGTCCATCGCGAACGTCCTCGGCGTCCCCGCGGGCGCCTTCCTCGGCGAGCACCTCGGCTGGCGTTCCGCGTTCTGGTCGGTCGGCGCGGCCTCCGCGATCGCCCTCGTCGGCATCCTGGCGCTGATCCCGAAGATCCCGCTGCCCGCCGAGAAGCCCCGCCTCGGCCGTGAGCTGCGCATCTACCGCGACCGCCAGGTGTGGCTGTCGATCGGCGTGACCGCGCTGGCCGCGGGCGGCATCTTCTGCGCGTTCAGCTACCTGTCGCCGCTGCTCACGGACGTGGCCGGGCTGGACTCGCGGTGGGTCCCGTGGATCCTGGGCCTCTTCGGCGTCGGCGCGCTGATCGGCACCACCATCGGCGGGCGGGTCGCCGACGCGCACCTCTTCGGGGTGATGATCTGGGGCATCACCGCCTCGACGGTCTTCCTGACGGCGCTGGCCCTGCTGGCGTCCGTGCAGGTCGCGGCCGTGGGCCTGTCGTTCCTGATGGGCGTCTCGGCGTTCTTCACCGCGCCCGCGCTGAACGCCCGCATGTTCAACGTCGCCGGGGCCGCCCCCACGCTCGCCGGGGCCACCACCACGGCCGCGTTCAACCTGGGCAACACGGGCGGGCCGTGGCTCGGCGGCACCGTCATCGACGCCGGGTACGGCTTCGCCTCGACCGCCTGGGCCGGAGCCGCCATGACGGTCGTCGCGATCGGCCTGGCCGTCGCCGCCCTCCGCCTGGACCGCCGCACCCCGCACCGCGCCACCCGCGTGGTCGGCGGCTCGCAGCCCGCCCCGGCCCGTGCCGCGGCGGCCGGAGTGACCGGAGCCGCGGAAGCCGCCGAAGCCGCCCGCGGCTGAGCCCCCGCCCGCCGGCTCAGGCCGGGCGGCCCTTGGGGCGGCGGAGGCCCGCGTCCGTCAGCCGGCGGACCAGTTCCTTGCTGCCGATCTCCACCGCCCCCGCCCCGACCGCGTCGGCGTAGCGGTGCGAGGGCACGTCGTAGTGGTCCCGTTCGAAGGCGCGCGCCGGGCAGCCGATGGACTCCGCGAAGGCGTGCAGTTCCTCGTACGAGACGTCGCTGACCAGGTGCGACCACATGCGGCCGTGCCCGGGCCAGACCGGCGGGTCGATGTACACGGTCACGGGCGGCTCACCGGCCCGGATGGAAGACGGGGCCGAGGCCGCCCACCGCCGCCACCCGTACGCCCGCCTCCGAGCACACCCACTGCGGGTCGGGTCCCAGTTCCGGCTCCACGTCCAGCGCGTGCGGGTCCCCGTGCCCGCACACGGGGCACAGCGGCCAGCGGCCGTACTTGTCCAGCAGTGCGTCCTGCACGTCCTGGGCGACGAGCCCGGGAAGGTAGTCGACCCCCTCCGGCCACTGCTCCACCCACCAGCGGCGGTGCGTGACCGAGTCCTCGACGAGGGAGACGACGTCGGCATCGGCGACCTCACCGGCGGCGAGGTCGGCGAGAACGAGGGCGCGGGCGACGTGCAGCGCCTGCTCCAGGGGGGTCGCGGTGTCCATGGGCTCATTGTGGACCCGCCCGCCCCGGGTGGCGAAGACCCCCTGACCGGGCCCCGGGCCCGCGCAGGCCCTAAGTCCCGCCGGACGCGGGCCTCATGGCGTCTTGACCCTCCCCGCCGCTGAAAATAGATTTCAGACGTGAGCAAGAACGCGAAAGAAACTTTCAGCGGCGTGGGCGCCGAGCCCCCGGCCGGCGCCCCGCACCCCGCCCCGGCCCATGCCCATGCCCCGGCACGGACCCAGGCCCCGGCAGAGGCCCCCGCCCCCGCCGCCCTCCGCGCCCGCGTGCGCAGCCTCGGCCCCTCCATGACCCGCTCCGTGCAGGCCGTCGCCGAAGCCGTCGCCTCCGACCCGGCCGGCTGCGCCCAGCTCACCGTCTCCGCCCTCGCCGAGCACACCGGCACCAGCGAGGCCACCGTCGTCCGCACCGCCCGCCTCCTCGGCTATCCCGGCTACCGCGGCCTGCGGCTCGCCCTCGCCGCGCTCGCCGCCCAGCAGGAATCCGGCGCCGCCCCGGCCGTCACCGTCGGCATAGCCGTCGACGACCCCCTCGCCGACGTCGTCGCGAAACTGGCCCACGAGGAGGCGCAGACCCTCGCCGACACCGCCGCCGGGCTCGACCTGGCCCAGCTGTCCGGCGCCGTCGACGCCCTCGCCACGGCCCGCCGCATCGACATCTACGGCGTCGGCGCCTCCGCCCTCGTCGGCCAGGACCTGGCGCAGAAGCTGCTGCGCATCGGCCTCGTCGCCCACGCCCACAACGACCCCCACCTCGCCGTCACCAACGCCGTCCTGCTCCGCCCCGGTGACGTGGCCGTCGCCGTCACCCACTCCGGCAGCACCGGCGACGTCATCGAACCGCTGCGGCACGCCTTCGAGCACGGCGCGACGACCATCGCCGTCACCGGCCGCCCCGGCAGCCCCGTCGCCCACTACGCCGACTTCGTCCTCGCCACCTCCGCCGCCCGCGAGACGCAGCTGCGCCCGGCCGCCATGTCCAGCCGGACCAGCCAGCTCCTCGTCGTCGACTGCCTGTTCGTCGGGGTCGCGCAGCGGACGTACGAGACCGCCGCGCCGGCCCTCGCCGCCTCCTACGAGGCCCTCGCCCCCCGGCACCGCGCCACCGCCCCCACCAGCAAGCGCGCCACCCGCTAGGAGCCCCCGCCCATGACCGCGTACGCCGCCCTCCGCGCCCAGCTCGACACGCTGACCACCGAGGCCTTCCGCCCCGAGCTCGCCGACATCGACCGGCTGTCCACCCTGGAGATCACCCGGATCATGAACGCCGAGGACGCCACCGTCCCGGCCGCCGTGGCCGGGCAGCTGGAGGCGATCGCCGCCGCCGTCGACGGGATCGCCGTACGCATGGCCCGCGGCGGCCGGCTCGTCTACGCGGGCGCCGGCACCGCCGGCCGGCTGGGCGTCCTGGACGCGAGCGAGTGCCCGCCCACCTTCAACACCGACCCGGCCCGCGTCGTCGGCCTCATCGCGGGCGGCCCCTCCGCCATGGTCAAGGCCGTCGAGGGCGCCGAGGACTCCAAGGAGCTGGCCGCCGAGGACCTCGCCGCCCTCGGCATCGGCCCCGACGACACCGTCATCGGCGTCTCCGCCTCCGGCCGCACCCCGTACGCGATCGGCGCCGTCGAGTCCGCCCGTACGCGCGGCGCGCTCACCGTCGGCCTGTCCTGCAACGCCGGCTCCGCGCTCGCCGCGGCCGCCGACCACGGCATCGAGGTCGTCGTCGGCCCCGAACTCCTCACCGGATCCACCCGGTTGAAGGCCGGCACCGCGCAGAAGCTCGTACTCAACCTCATCTCGACGGTCACGATGATCCGGCTCGGCAAGACCTACGGGAACCTCATGGTCGACGTCCGCGCCTCCAACGAGAAGCTGCGCGCCCGCTCCCGCCGCATCGTCGCCCTGGCCACCGGCGCCCCCGACGAGGAGATCGAGGCCGCGCTCACCGCCACCGGCGGCGAGGTCAAGGACGCCATCCTGGTCATCCTCGGCGGCGTCGACGGCCCGGCCGCGGCCCGGCTGCTCACCGACTCCGACGGCCACCTCCGCGCCGCCCTCGCCCACGCCCACGACGCCGACCGCACCCGCTGACCACCCCCGTACCGCCCGCACCCCCGACGCAAGGCGAGACCACATGTCCACTGACAAGAACCGCGCCACAGCCGCCGCGATCCTTCCTCTGGTCGGCGGCCCGGACAACATCACCTCCATCGCGCACTGCATGACCCGCCTGCGCATCGGCCTGCGCGACCGCGCCCTCGTCCGGGAAGAGGCCCTCAAGGCGGTCCCCGCGGTCCTGGGCGTCGTCGACGACGACACGTACCAGATCGTCCTCGGCCCGGGCACCGTCGCCCGCGTCACGCCCGAGTTCGAGGCCCTCGTCGAGGAGGGCCGCTCCGCCGCGCCGCGGACCGGGACACAGGCGCGGCAGCAGCCCGTCACCGCCGAGGAGCTCGCCGCGCAGGGCGCGGCCCTCAAGGACGCCCGGAAGGCGAAGAACTCCACCCCCTTCAAGCTGTTCCTGCGGCGCATCGCGAACATCTTCGTCCCGCTGATCCCCGCGCTCATCGGCTGCGGCATCATCGCGGGCCTGAACGGCATGCTCACCAACCTGGGCTGGCTGCCCGCCCTCGTCCCCGCGCTCGCCGCGATGGCGTCCGGGTTCATGTCGCTGATCGCCGTCTTCGTCGGCTACAACACCGCCAAGGAGTTCGGCGGCACGCCGGTCCTCGGCGGCGCGGTCGCCGCGATCATCGTCTTCCCCGGCGTCGCCAAGATCGACGCGTTCGGCCAGCAGCTCTCCCCCGGCCAGGGCGGCGTCCTCGGCGCGCTCGCCGCGGCCCTGCTCGCCGTCCAGGTCGAGAAGTGGTGCCGCAAGTGGGTCCCCGAGGCCCTCGACGTGCTCGTCACCCCCACCCTCACGGTGCTGGTCTCCGGCCTCGTCACCCTCTTCGGCCTGATGTTCCTCGCGGGCGAGGTCTCCTCCGCCATCGGCACCTTCGCCCACTGGCTCCTCGCCACCGGCGGCGCCTTCGCCGGACTCGTCCTCGGCGGACTGTTCCTCCCGCTGGTGATGCTGGGCCTGCACCAGGCCCTGATCCCCATCCACACCACCCTCATCGAGCAGTCCGGCTACACGGTCCTGCTCCCCATCCTCGCCATGGCCGGCGCCGGCCAGGTCGGCGCGGCCGCCGCCGTCTACCTCCGGCTCCCGCGCAACGGATCGCTGCGCACCACCATCAAGTCGGCGCTGCCCGCCGGACTGCTGGGCGTAGGCGAACCGCTCATCTACGGCGTCTCCCTGCCGCTGGGCCGCCCCTTCGTCACCGCCTGCGCGGGCGGCGCGGCCGGCGGGGCCTTCGTCGGCCTGTTCAGCCAGCTGGGCGTCGGCGTCGGCTCCACCGCCATCGGCCCCTCGGGCTGGGCCCTGTTCCCGCTCCTCGACGGCAAGGCGGGCATGGGCGCCACCATCGCCGTCTACGCGGGCGGCCTCGCCGTCGGCTACCTCGCCGGGTTCCTCGCCACGTACTTCTTCGGCTTCACGAAGCAGATGCTCGCCGACCTCAACACCGGCCCGGACCCGGCCTCCCCGGCCTCCGCCACCGACCCGGAGAAGGAACCGGCGATGGCCTGAACCCCGTACGGGGCGGCGGCTCCCTCAGGCGTTCTCCACCAGCCGGGCCACCAGCACGAAGCCCGCGCCGAGCAGCAGGAGGAGGGTGTACACCGCGACCAGCCTGCGCCGCCCGCGCCGCAGGCTGCCGACCGCCGACACCATCCCGAAGCCCGCGGCGATCAGCCCGAGGGCCCCGAGCACGGCGGCCGCCCCGTACACCCATCCGTTGTCCCCGAGGAAGCGCAGCAGCAGCAACGCGGGGAACAGCAGCACCATCGCCGGCATGCTGTCCGCCGACGACACCTCGCGCGCCCCGGCCCCCGGCCCCTGCGCCTCCCCCGCGTCCGGCCCCGCGTCCGGCCCCGCCGCGTCCCGCTCGACCGCATCCCGCTCCGGCATCCCCCGCCGCCTCCCCGTACCCGCCCGTGACGTCCACCCGCGAAGACGCCCGCGCCGCCCTCGGGGTTGCCCGGCCCGGCGGGCCCGGCCTGACGGACGGCCGGCCGGACGGACGGACGGATGGCCGTCACGCGCCGCGTCAGAAGGCGGGGCAGAGGTGCGCGTGCGCCACGTCGAGGATCTTCGCCGCCTTCGCGAGGCCGTGGCCCTCGGGGTGAGTGGGGCTGGTCCAGCGTTTGTTGACCTGGTCCGTCTGCCTGGCCCGGTCCCCCGGGAAGTTCTTGACGGTGCCGCAGGTGTCGATGCCGCGGCTGACGGCCTTGTCCCCCTTGCCGTGGACGATGTCCCGGTCGATCGCGTCCAGCCCGTCGAGGAAGGCCTGCCGCGCGGGCCCCTTGGGTGCGGCGGGAAGGCCGGCGGCCGCGCGGAGGGCATCGGGATCGTGAGCGGGCGACGGCTTCGCGGCCGCCGCAGACGCCCCGGGCTTCGGCTCGGCGGGGGCGACCTCGGTGCATCCGGTGAGTACGAGGAGCCCCGCGGCGGCGGCCAGGGTGAGGAGGGTGTGGTGTGGGCGCATCGGGCCATCGTCGCGGCGAGCGGGTGCCCGCGTACCGCCTGTGACGGGTCCGTTACGCGCGAAGGCCCCGCGCGGGGCGGGGCTCTCGTGTCCGGGCCCACCCGGATCGGCTGGTCAGACTCCGGCGGCCTCCTCAAGGAAACGGGCCAGGTCGTCCACGCCGTACCCGAGCTTCGGCCCCCGTTCGGCCGCCATCAGCAGCAGCTGCCCGACGATCTCCGCGCCCCAGCCGTCCGTACCGTCCTCGGACCACTCCCAGAGCTTGTCGATGCCGAGCCCGGTCATCAGCAGCCCGTGCCCGGTACGGATCTCCGCGCACAGCTCCGCGACCGCGTCCAGCAGTCTCCCGCCCGGCCGCTCGCACCGCAGCCCCAGGCATCCCCCGAGGTCCTCGGCCACGCACCCCTGCGGCGGGCTCGTCCGGAGCCCCTCGTAGCGCGGATCGTCGAAGCCCGGGTACCCCTCCACCGGGCAGTGCACCAGCGTGAACCGCTGCCATCCCGGCGGCGGGGGCGGCTTCGGGCTGCCCGCCGTCGGCCCGTGCGCCCCGCGCGGCGCGAGGGCCGTCTCCAGCCCGCGCAGCCTCCAGCCGAGCTCGAACGCGAACTCCGCCGCGTCCACCGACTCGCTCACGCGCCCGCCCGCTCGTGCAGGACGGCGGCCAGCCGCAGCGCGGTGTCCAGGTTGCAGCGGCCCAGGTCGACCAGCGGCAGCCCGTACGTCCCGGCGGCGGAGACCCGCTCGACGTCGAGCGAGGGGAACAGCACCCCTACTCCGGCCAGGGACTCCTTCAGCTGCCGGACGGCCTCTTCGGCCGCCTCCATGCGCTCCTGTGGGGTGAGCACCATGACATGTCACCTTTCTACTCTGAGTATTCAGCTTCCTCACACAGAGTGGCGACGCGCTCGCTAGCCTTACAAGTGCGGACCCCGCAACAACCCCGCATGTTGGTCAGGGAGTTGCCATGCCACCGAAAGACCTCGACCCCTCCGCCTCACCCCGCGCCCTCCTGGGCGCGGAACTCCGCGTCGCGCGCGAACGCGCGGGCCTCAGCCAGGCCGAGCTCGGCGAGCCGCTCTTCGTGAGCGGCTCGTTCATCGGACAGCTGGAGGCCGGGACGCGCCGGATGCACCTCGAATTCGCCGTACAGATAGACGAGATCCTCGGCACGAACGGCTTCTTCACCCGCAACTGCGGTGCGGCGGCCAAGTCCAAGTACCCGGACCACTTCGCGGCAGCGGCGGAAGCGGAGGCTCTGGCCAAGGAGATCCGGGACTACGCGCCGCAGTTGATTCCTGGACTACTCCAGACCGAGGCCTACGCCCGGGCTGTCTGCCGCGCCTACCAGCCGACGGCGCCGGAACAGGACATCGACGAGCTGGTCGAGAACCGGCTGGCCCGCGCGTCGCTCCTCGCCAACCCAACCGCCCCATTGTTGTGGTGCGTGTTTGACGAAGCGGTCATCCGCCGCGAAGTCGGCAGTCCGGCAGTCATGGCTGAGGCCCTGCGACACATCATCAGGTTGATCCGGTCCCACCGGATCATCGTCCAGGTCATCCCGTTCAGTGCCGGTGCGCATGCCGGAATGATGGGGCTCATCAAGCTGATGTCGTTCGACGACGCTCCTCCGCTCTCCTACGCCGAAGGCAACGGGACGGGCCAGCTGTTCGACGATCCGACCACGGTTGCCCGCCACCGGCTGAACTACGATCTGCTCACGGCCAGCGCGCTCTCGCCTCGGGAATCGCTGGCCATGATCGAGTCCGCGGCGGAGGATTACGAACGTGCCTGATTACAACCTCTCAGCAGCCATCTGGCACAAGTCGAGCTACAGCGGCGGCGATGGCGGCGAGTGTGTGGAAATGGCCACCTGGCGGAAGTCCACCTACAGCGACGGCACTGGCGGCGACTGCCTCGAAGTTGCCGACGGCCAGCACGACCTCGTACCCGTGAGGGACTCCAAGCAGCCCGAAGGCCCGCACGTGGTGTTCCACGCGCGGGCCTGGGCGACCTTCGTCGCGGCGCTCTGAGCCCGTGCTCAGAGGCCGTCGGTGAACAGCAGCTTGTTCGGGCTGTCGTCGCTGAGGTTCTGGACGATGTCCTTCGTGGACACCTCGTCCAGGAAGTCCGTCACCTCGGCCGGCAGCGCGTTGGGGTGCTCCGACTTGTAGAGGGCGGCGACACCGGTGACGTGCGGCGCGGCCATGGACGTGCCGTTCAGGGACACGCTGCCGCCGCCCAGCCGGGCGGAGATGATGTCCTTGCCCGGAGCGTAGATGTCGAGGCAGGTGCCCCAGTTCGAGAAGTCGGTCTCCTGGTCGAAGCGGTCCGTCGCGCCGACCGTCACCACGCGTTCGGCGGAGGCGGGCGAGACTCGGCAGGCGTCACGGTTGTCGTTGCCCGCCGCGATGATCGGCAGAACGCCCCGGTCGGCCACGGCCGTCGCGGCCGTGTTCACCGCGGTGAGCCGGTCGCCGCCCAGCGAGGCGTTCAGGACGGCCGGCTGCTGCGCGTTGCGGGCCACCCACTCGAAGCCCGCGATGATCCCCGACCAGGAACCCCGGTTGTCGCACCCGAGGACACGGACGCTGACCAGGTTCACCTTGCGCGCCACACCGAAGGTCGTACCGCCGACCGTGCCCGCGACGTGCGTGCCGTGACCGTTGCAGTCCGCGCCGTTGCGGCCGTCGCCGATCGCGTCGAAGCCCGCCCGCACACGGCCGGCGAACTCGGGGTGCTGGAAGTCGATGCCGCTGTCCAGGATGTACGCGGTCACGCCCTGGCCGCTGCGGTTGGCGCTGAAGTTGTTGTCGAGCGGCAGGAACCGCTGGTCGATGCGGTCCAGGCCCCACGAGTTCGAGGGCGCCTTCGTCTGCGCCCCCTTGGCCGGGGCCGGCGGGCCGGTCACGCTCGCGTCCTCCGCCACGGACTCCACGCCGTACGCGCCCCGGACGGCCTTCAGCTGCTTCGCGTCGAGGGACGCGGCGAAGCCGTTGATCGTCTGGGTGTAGGAGAACTTCGTCTTCAGACCGAGGGACTTCGCGAACGCCGCCGGGTCGAACGTCTTGTCGAGGGTCACGATGTAGCTGCCGGGGATGGCGTTCGCGGAGCTGATCAGCGGCGCCGGGATCGGCTCCGGCGTGTCGGCGGAAGCCGAACCGGCCGCCACGGAGGTCAGGACGAGGGCGGCGGCGGTGGTCAGGCGCGCGGCAAGCAGACGCATGGAGGGAGCTCCCTGAAGTGCGTGTGGATCGGCGTGGGTGGAGCCGCACCCGTGACCGGCGAACGGCTCCCGGGGGCGGCCCTCCCGTACATCGGGTTCCGCCCGGAGAAGACTTGAGCCACCCGCATCCGCATGGCCGAGCGTCCCCACCCCGTGGAAGGCCCCGTCGGACCGGCCGCGGAAAGGATCATTCCTGCGGGTTCTCCGGGGCCGCGCACCGGCGGCACGGCCCCGGAGAATTCATTCGTACGGGCGACGTGACCCGACCGGGGTCAGAGTCCGCCGGTGTACAGCAGCACGTTCGGGCTGGTCTTGCTGACGCTCTTGAGCACGTCCTTGGTGGCCTCGCTGTCCAGGAACTCGTTGAGCTCGCCCGGGTCCGCCTCGGGGTGTGCCGCCTTGTAGAGGGCGGCGACGCCCGCGACGTGCGGTGCGGCCATCGACGTACCGTCTTGGGCCACGCTGCCACCGCCCAGCTTCGCGGAGACGATGGCCGCCCCCGGCGCGTAGAGGGAGACGCACGAGCCGTAGTTGGAGAAGTCGGTCTCCTCGTCCCACTGGTTGCTCGCGGCTACGGTGAGCACTCGGGCGGCGGAGGCGGGCGAGACACCGCACGCGTCCTTCGAGGAGTTGCCCGCCGCGATGACGGGGAGCACACCCGCGTCGGAGAGCGCGGTGGCGGCATTGTTCACGGCATCCGACTTGTCCCCGCCCAGCGAGCCGTTCAGTACGGCCGGCTGCTTGGCGTTCTTGGCCACCCAGTCCAGGCCCGCGATGATCCCCGACCAGGTGCCCTTGCCGTCGCAGCCGAGGACGCGGACGCTGACCAGGTTCGCCTTCCTCGCGATTCCGTACGTCTTGCCCGCGACCGTGCCCGCGACGTGCGTGCCGTGGCCCTGGCAGTCCTGGCCGTTGCGCCCGTCGTTGACGGCGTCGAAGCCGAACGTGGCACGCGTGGCGTCGGGCCCGCCGAACTCGGTGTGGTTGTAGTCGATGCCGGTGTCGAGGATGTACACGTTCACCCCGGCGCCGTTGCCCTCGACGGTGAAGTTGTTGTCCAGCGGCAGCTCCTTCTGGTCGATCCGGTCCTGCCCCCACGAGTTCGACGGGGCCCGCAGCGCCGCCCCCGAGCTCAGCACGGACTGGACCTTCGCGTCCTCCTCGACCGACTTCACGCCCAGGCTGTTGCGGACGATCGTCAGCTGGAGCGGGGTCAGCGGCACCGCGAAGCCGTTGAGCGCCGAGCTGTAGAGGAACGACGGCTTCAGGCCCAGCTTCTGCGCAACCTTCGCCGCGTCCACGCCCTTCTCCAGGGTGACGATGTACTGGCCGGGCACCGCGTTGGCGGCCGTGAACAGCGGCGCCGGGGTCGGCTCCGGGGCCGCGGCGGACGAGGTCGCCGTACCGGCGACGACCGGGGCGAGGGCGATGAGGGCGGCTGTGGCCACACGTGCGACGAGGCGCATGGGGGAACTCCCTGACGGGGTGGGGGTCGGCATGGGGAAGCCGCCCTCGCGGCATCACGTCCTCCGCGAGTGCGGCCCCCACTTCCATCGGTGCACGCGTGCAGCGGCTGAACCGCCGACCCCCGGGTGGCCGATCGCCCGGCAGACCCTCGGCCCGGCCTGTCCCACTATCTGCAGAAACGAATATTCGCCTGTGCCGCCGGACAGTGGCCCGGCCCCGCACGGCGGTCGGCGGCCCCGGAAAGATCACCCGTACGGCCGCGACCGCGAGGTGGTGGCCCGTCACCAGCCCCAGACCGGGTCGATGTCGAAGGTCGGGAACAGGGTGTCGTCCTGCGGGTCCAGGTTCACGAAGACGTAGCGGCCCGGCGGTCCCGCGAAGAACTCGAAGTGCCCGCTGAGCGGCAGGTCCCGCAGGACCGTCGGCTCCTCCTCGCGCCGCCTGCCGTCCGCCGGGCCCAGCCGGATCAGGTACGTCCACCAGAGGTCCGAGCCGATCACCGCGACCTCGCCCGGCCGCGTCACCGACAGCCCCCGCACGGTCTGCCCCGCCAGGTCCTGGTGCCACAGCCGCCGGCCGTCGGTCAGGGAGTACGCGGACACCCCGGTGCGCTTCCCGTCCTGCACCGGAACGACCATGCGGTCCCCGGTCACCACCGGGAAGGGCGGCCCGGGCAGCAGGTCCTCCGCCTCCCCGGACAGCGGTACCGAACCCCGCGCGCGGCCCGCCCCGTCGAAGAGCAGCACCGCGTGCGTGCCGCGTTCGGCGGACTCCTCCACGCGCAGGGCGAGGGGCCGGGCGGACAGCACGCGGACCTCACGCAGGGCGGTCGCCGTCGGCAGGGCGCTCTGCCAGAGGCGGGCTCCCGTACGGGCGTCGACGGCGGTGATCCGGGACGCCGAGGTGCAGTCCTCGACGTACAGGGCCTGCTCCCCGGCCCCGTCGACGGCCGCGACCGCGCACTCGGGCGGGACCGGGATCCGCCACCGCTCGGCGCCCTCGCGCAGGTCGAGGCCGATCAGGGCGCCCTGCTCCGTGACCACGGCGGTGGACCCCACGGCCGCCGCCCGGGCCCGCACCGGCCGGCCGCCGGGCGGAGTGAGGTCCCGGCTCCACAGGCGGCGGCCCTCGGCCAGGTCCACGGCGTCGACGCGCTCCCCGCACCGGGCCGCGTCCCGCCCGAAGGCGACGATCCCGGTCCCCGTGGAGGGGGTGCGGCTCAGCGCGCAGACGGCGGAGCCGTCCGGGGCCGCGTAACGCCAGTTCTTGCGGCCCTCCCCGTTGAAGGCGACCAGCATGTCCGTACGGGCCCGGACCAGCGTCCCGGACCGCTCCTCGCGCCACAGACCGACCGGCTCCACGGCCGCCGGCCGGTCCGCCACCTGCCACCCCGAGACGTCCATATGGGGGCCGCGCATCCACGCGAAGCCCAGCCATCCGGGCCACAGCGCGACCAGCGCGACGACGACGGCCAGGAGCCGGGCCAGGCAGCCGCGAGCGGGCCGCGCCTCCCGGACCACCGTCCACAGCAGGTACGTGACGAAGCCCGCGAGCGGCGCGCACAGCATCAGCCAGCCCGTACCGCGCGGGCAGTCGTCGCCGTCGCAGCCGCCCGGCGGCCCGTCGACGAAGACCAGCTTGCCGAACAGCACGACGTACAGCGCCGTCACCGCGGTGCCCGCGGCGGCGGCGCCGAGCGCCCCGGCCCCGACGGCCCACCGGAACGAACGCCGAGCCCATGACGATGCGTTGTCCATGATCCCCCCGGCCGCAGCGTAACCGCCGCGCGGATCCGGGGGGTTCAGAGGCCCGCGCCGCCGGTGGCGTCGACGACGCGGCCGGTGACCCAGCGGCCGGCGTCGGAGGCGAGGAAGCCGACGACGTCGGCGATGTCCTCCGGCCGGCCGACCCGGCCGAGCGCCGCGAGGGACGCGGCGTGCGCCTCGGCCTCCGCGTTGCCGCGCAGCCAGCCCGCGTTGACGTCGGTGTCGACGATGCCGGGGGCCACCGAGTTGACGGTGATCCCGCGCGCGCCGAGCTCCTTGGCGAGGTTGAGGGTGAGGTTGTCGAGCGCGCCCTTGGTGGCTCCGTAGGCGAGGATCTCGGGCATCGCGATGCGGGCGGCGCCGCTGGAGACGTTGATGACGCGCCCGCCGTCGCGCAGCCGGCCGAGGCCCTCCTGCACGACGAAGAACGGCGCCCGTACGTTGACGGCGAAGACCCGGTCGAAGTCCGCCTCGGTGACCCGGCCGAGGGGAATCGGCAGTCCGATGCCCGCGTTGTTGACGATGATGTCGACCCCGTCGAGCCCCAGTCCGTCGTACGCCTCCCACAGGGCGGCGGCGTCCCCGTGGTGCCCGAGCTCGGCGTGCAGCGCGTGGGCCCGGCCGCCCGTCCCGGTGATCCGCCCGACGGTCTCCCGGGCGGCCGCCTCATCGCTCGCGTACGTCAGCACGACGGTGACGCCGTCGGCGGCGAGCCGCTCGGCGACGGCCCGGCCGATGCCCCTGCTGCCGCCCGTGACCAGCGCGTTCTTCCCCATGACGGATCCCCCTCAATTCAGTAACGATCACTACAGAAAAAACGTAACACAAGATCCATAGCGATCGCTACAGAAGTTTTGGCGTCAGGGCGTGCGGCTTTGCGCCCGCCGGCGCGGGGCCTCGTCGTCCGGGGTGTCCGGGCTCGCGAAGTGGAAGGGGACGCCGAGGTGCGCGGCCAGGGCGCCGCCGGCCCGTTCGGCGGCCACCGCGGCCGGGTGCCGGCCGTCGTAGTCCGCGTCCTCCCCGAGGTACCGCTCGGCCATGCCCCAGTAGACGCTCGCGATGCCCTTGTCCTCGGCCGGCTCCTCGGTGATCGCCCGCAGCACCACGAACCAGTCGTGGACGGTGTCGCCGTCCCAGACCGCCTCGACCGCCACGACGCGTCCGGCGGTCCCCCGGGCCCGGCAGGCCAGGGACTCCAGATCGAGCGGGCTGTCCGGCGAGCGGACGACCCGGTCGCCGTGGTGGGCGTAGCGGTCGCTCACGATGCACTGCGCGTCGCCGACCCCGACACCGTCCTAGGGCCTGTCGTCAAACTCCCGTCGTCGCCCGGAGGGCGGCCCTGCGGCGTCTGGTGCGTGCTCTCGGTGCGCCGGGCGGAAGCCCGCGTACTGGACGTACTTGGCTTTCGCCCGGTGCGGCGAGAGCGCGTGCCAGGCGTCGCGGGGCAGACGGGAGTTTGACGACAGGCCCTAGTGGAAGCCGACCTCGACCAGGAGCCGGATCGCCGGCAGCTGGGCGTCCTGGAGCACGTACCCGTCGACCTGGTCCCGGATCCCCTGCGGCAGCCGCTCCCACCACTCGGTCCGCGCCGTTTTCCCCATCATGCGAAGCCCCCGTGTCCGCGCGGCCCTCACCACGGGGCCCCCGCGCGACCCTAACCCCGGGCGGACTCGACGAACGCGCGAATAAGAGCGGGGGACTTGACCCCGCGCTCGCTCTCGACGCCGCTGGAGACGTCCACGCCCCAGGCGCCCGTCGCCGCGAGCGCCTCGCGGACGTTGCCCGGGGTCAGCCCGCCGGCCAGCAGCCACCGGCCCACGGGCGCGGAGAACTCCGCCGACCCCCAGTTCCACGGCTTGCCCGAGCCCGGGTCCGGGGCGTCGAGCAGCAGCAGGTCCTCCCCGAGCTCCCCGCAGCGCTCCACGTGCTCGGCGGTGGCCCGGAGCAGCGTCCGGCCGGGCGCGCGGAGTTCCTCGTAGTACTCGGGCCCCTCGTCCCCGTGGAGCTGTACGGCGCGCACCCCGCTCTCCTCGGTGAGCCGGCGCACCTCCCCGACCGGCTGCCGCCGGAACACCCCGACGGTGAGCACCCTGTCCGGCACGCCCGCCACGAGGGCCCGCGCCGTGGCGGCGTCCACCGTGCGGGGGCTGCCCGGGGCGAAGACGAAGCCGACGGCGTCGGCCCCGGCGGCCACGGCCACCTCCACGTCGTGGGCGGTCTTCAGGCCACAGATCTTGACGAAGGGAGTGCTGCGTTCGCTCATACCCCGATCCAACCAAACCCGGCCCCCCACCGCCGCCCCGTCCCAAGCGCCGGGCACACCACCCCCGCACCCCACCGGCCGGGGACGAGGCCGCAAAACCGCTCGGTCCGGGGCCCGGGCGGACCTCAGAATGGCCCCATGGACGACAACGGGGTGGACATCACCACAGGCGGAGCGGACTCCGCGCTCGACGCGCGGCTGAGCAAGGAACTGGACGCCTTCAACCTGGCGGCCACGGCGGGACACGAGCAGGCGGAGTTCACCGTACGGATCACGGACGCGGACGGCGCGCTCGTCGCGGGGCTGTCCGGCTGGAGCTGGGGCGACCGGGCGGGCATCGGCATGACGTGGGTCCGCGCGGACAGCCGGGGCGGCGGCTGGGGCGCGAAGCTGCTGGCCGCGGCCGAGGAGGAGGCCCGCCGCCGGGGCTGCGTGAGCGTCCTGGTCTCCTCGTTCACCTTCCAGGCCCCGGCCTTCTACGCCCGCCACGGCTACGAGGAGACCGCCCGCGTCCCGGGCTTCCCGGCCGGCCACGAGGACGTCTGGTTCCTCAAGCGCCTGGCCTGACCCCGTCGAGCGCCTGGCCCGACCCCGTCCGCCCGCCGCCCGGCGGAAACGCCCGAGGGCGGCACCCCCCGTGGGGTGCCGCCCTCGTTCGAGAACAGCCGATCAGCCAGGGGCCGATCAGAAGTCCATGTCACCGCCCGGCATGCCGCCGCCCGCGGGGGCACCGGCCTTCTCGGGCTTGTCGGCGATGACGGCCTCGGTGGTGAGGAAGAGGGCCGCGATCGACGCCGCGTTCTGCAGCGCGGAACGGGTGACCTTCGCCGGGTCGATGATGCCCTCGGCGATCATGTCGACGTACTCGCCGGTCGCGGCGTTCAGGCCCCAGCCGATCTGCAGGTTGCGGACCTTCTCCACGACGACGCCACCCTCGAGACCACCGTTGACGGCGATCTGCTTGAGCGGGGCCTCCAGCGCGAGCTTCACGGCGTTGGCGCCGGTCGCCTCGTCACCGGTGAGCTCCAGCTTCTCGAAGACCGAGGAGGCCTGGAGCAGGGCCACGCCACCACCGGCGACGATGCCCTCTTCGACGGCCGCCTTCGCGTTGCGAACGGCGTCCTCGATGCGGTGCTTGCGCTCCTTGAGCTCGACCTCGGTCGCGGCACCGGCCTTGATGACCGCGACGCCGCCGGCGAGCTTCGCCAGGCGCTCCTGCAGCTTCTCGCGGTCGTAGTCCGAGTCGGAGTTCTCGATCTCGGCGCGGATCTGGTTCACGCGACCGGCGACCTGGTCGCTGTCACCGGCACCGTCGACGATGGTGGTCTCGTCCTTGGTGATGACGACCTTGCGGGCGCGGCCGAGCAGGTCGAGACCGGCGTTCTCCAGCTTGAGGCCGACCTCCTCGGAGATGACCGTGCCGCCCGTGAGGATGGCGATGTCACCGAGCATGGCCTTGCGGCGGTCGCCGAAGCCCGGGGCCTTGACGGCGACGGACTTGAAGGTGCCGCGGATCTTGTTGACGACCAGGGTCGACAGGGCCTCGCCCTCGACGTCCTCGGCGATGATCAGCAGCGGCTTGCCGGACTGCATGACCTTCTCCAGGAGCGGCAGCAGGTCCTTGACCGAGCCGATCTTGGAGTTGACGATCAGGATGTACGGGTCGTCGAGGGACGACTCCATGCGCTCCATGTCGGTGGCGAAGTACGCCGAGATGTAGCCCTTGTCGAAGCGCATGCCCTCGGTGAGCTCAAGCTCCAGACCGAAGGTCTGCGACTCCTCGACGGTGATGACGCCTTCCTTGCCGACCTTGTCCATCGCCTCGGCGATGAGCTCGCCGATCTGGGTGTCGGCGGCGGAGATGGAGGCCGTGGAGGCGATCTGCTCCTTGGTCTCGACGTCCTTGGCCTGCGACAGCAGGGCGGCGGAGACGGCCTCGACGGCCTTCTCGATGCCACGCTTGAGGGCCATCGGGTTGGCGCCGGCGGCTACGTTGCGCAGGCCCTCGCGGACGAGCGCCTGGGCCAGCACGGTGGCGGTGGTCGTACCGTCGCCGGCGACGTCGTCCGTCTTCTTGGCGACTTCCTTGACCAGCTCGGCGCCGATCTTCTCGTACGGGTCCTCGAGCTCGATCTCCTTGGCGATGGAGACACCGTCGTTGGTGATCGTGGGGGCGCCCCACTTCTTCTCAAGGACGACGTTGCGACCCTTGGGGCCAAGGGTGACCTTGACGGCGTCGGCGAGCTGGTTCATCCCACGCTCGAGACCGCGCCGGGCCTCCTCGTTGAACGCAATGATCTTGGCCATCTGAAGTGGTCCTCCCGGACAGGGGTGGATTGCTCCGGACCGCGCCCGCGCCCGCGACGGACGGCCTGCGGACCCGGCGGTTCCTTCCCGCCGGACCCTGCGGGCCTCACCGGCCCGGTCCTCGTCTTAGTAGCACTCTCACCTGGAGAGTGCTAACGCCAATGATTAGCACTCGACCCCCGCGAGTGCAAGCGGCTTCGAGCAACGCCCCGCCGACTTCGCGCCAGGGGCCGGGCGGCACAAGGGTCCCGGGGGCCCCACGCAGGAGGGGCCCACATCCCGTGTCCGGGATGTGGGCCCCTCCTGCGTGAGTGCGTCGGTGGTCGATCGCGCTTGGACTCAGCCGGCCGCGAGCTTGACCATGTCCGCCTGCGGGCCCTTCTGGCCCTGCGAGATCTCGAACTCGACCCGCTGACCCTCTTCAAGGGTGCGGTACCCGTCCATCTGGATGGCGCTGTAGTGGACGAACACATCCGCGCCACCGTCGACCGCGATGAAGCCGTAGCCCTTCTCCGCGTTGAACCACTTGACGGTGCCCTGAGCCATGCCTAACTCCCCTATTACTGGCCCTTGCGCAGATCCGCACTTCGCGGACCCGGGTCAGAACTTGCGCCGGAACGCCTCGACCGGGGCTGAATGTATCCGCACCGCTGCTGTCTGCAACAGGTCAATCCGACGAGAATTCTGGACACGCGGAAACATTGAAATAGAGTGAAAATTTGGCATATTCCAGGGCAACTCGGGCCTGACAATCCACGCCAAAGCCCCAAAGCGCGCGCACATGTTGACTCAATGTCAACCCTCTCGCGACCCGCTCATATGCGGCGGGCAAGACCAGCGGAGGGGACTTCCCCAACTCTACCGCGACCAATCAAGCAGAATTGCCCCCTCCGCTTATTGGCGGAGGGGGCAATTCGGAAAAGCGGTCACCCGGGAAGGGTGCGGTCCGGCGGGGATCAGCCCCCGGCGACGGCCGGAATGATCGAGACGCCGGCACCGTCGGGCGTCGCCGTCTGCAGGCCGCCCTCGAAGCGCACGTCGTCGTCGTTGACGTAGACGTTCACGAAGCGGCGCAGCTTGCCCTGGTCGTCCAGGACGCGCGCGGCGATGCCCGGGTGGTTCTTCTCCAGGGAGTCGATGACCTCGGCCAGGGTCGTGCCCTCGGCCGGGACCTCGGCCACGCCGCCGGTGTAGGTGCGCAGGATGGTGGGGATGCGGACGTTGACGCTCATGGCGCTACCGCCTTTCCGGGTGTCGTGGTGGAGGTCAGGCGAGGTTGGCGGCGCGGAAGGCGTCCAGGCTCGGGCGGATCGTGGCGGTCTGGCCGCTGTCGGCGGCCACCGCCTCCAGGGTCTTGAGGCCGTCGCCGGTGTTCAGGACCACGGTGGTCAGCGCCGGGTCCAGCTGCCCGTTCTCGATCAGCTTCTTCGTGACGCCGACGGTCACGCCGCCCGCGGTCTCGGCGAAGATGCCCTCGGTCTGGGCGAGGAGCTTGATGGCCTCGACGACCTGCTCGTCGTTGACGTCCTCGACGTAGCCGCCGGTGCGCCGGGCGATGTCCAGGACGTACGGGCCGTCCGCCGGGTTGCCGATCGCCAGGGACTTGGCGATGGTGTTCGGCTTCTGCGGGCGGACCACCTCGTGCCCGGCCTTGAAGGCGGTGGACACCGGGGAGCAGCCCTCGGCCTGGGCGCCGAAGATCTTGTACGGCTTGTCCTCGACGAGACCGAGCTTGATCAGCTCCTGGAGACCCTTGTCGATCTTCGTCAGCTGGGAGCCGGACGCGATCGGGATGACGATCTGGTCGGGCAGCCGCCAGCCGAGCTGCTCGCAGATCTCGTAGGCGAGGGTCTTGGAGCCCTCTCCGTAGTACGGGCGCAGGTTGACGTTGACGAAGCCCCAGCCCTCGCCCAGCGGGTCGCCGATGAGCTCGGAGCAGAACCGGTTGACGTCGTCGTAGTTGCCCTCGATGCCGACCAGGTCGCCACCGTAGACACCGGCCATGACGACCTTGCCCTGCTCCAGGTCGTGCGGGATGAACACGCAGGAGCGGAAGCCGGCGCGGGCGGCCGCGGCGCCGACGGCGCCGGCCAGGTTGCCCGTGGAGGAGCAGGACAGGGTGGTGAAGCCGAAGGCGCGGGCGGCCTCGACGGCGATGGCCACGACACGGTCCTTGAAGGAGTGCGTCGGGTTGCCGGAGTCGTCCTTGACGTACAGCTTGCCGGTGACGCCGAGCTCCTTGGCCAGGTTCGCGGCGTCGACGAGCTTGGTGAAGCCCGGGTTCAGGCTGGGCTTGGAGGCCACGTCCGCCGGGACGGGCAGCAGCGGGGCGTAGCGCCAGATGTTGTCGGGGCCGGCCTCGATCGCGGCGCGCAGGGCCTCGGGGTTCCCGAGGGGCAGCTCGTAGGCGACTTCCAGCGGTCCGAAACACTCGGCGCAGGCGAAAATGGGACCGAGCTCGAAGCGGGTACCGCACTCGCGGCAGGAAAGGCCGGTGGCGGGTCCGAGATCCACGGAATCCAGGTCGGCAGAGGTGGCGACGGTCTGTGCAGCCATGATGGCGAGGCCCTTTCTCCTCATCTTCCCCATGGCGCACTTCGCCATGAGACGGAATTGGCACCTTCCCTAGCCGGGGACCCCGCGGGAGTGCGTCTCAGACGCATCGCGAGAACCGACTGGAGGGTTGCCGGGGCTTCAACGGGCCGTATCCCTCTGCCCCTCTGGATGAGCGGTATGGCACCGGGCGGCGCGCAGGGCGCGTCCGGGCGTTTGTACGCGGGACCCCCGGCATGCGGTGGTCCTTCGCGTTGTTCAAGACTGTAACCGAAGGTCCGGGTGGTTGAGACAGCCGTCCGAACCGCGAGATGGATCACTTTTCGGTCCAAACCACCGATGAAGCAGGGAGTCCCGAGAGTGCTGGAAGAGGTGGAGCGCTGGCTGGCCGCCCGCTCCTGGTCCGCAGCCGACCGACCGCTCGACCAGCTGCTCGACCGGAAACGGGCGGCGGGCACGACGGTCAGCGTGGTGCTGCCCGCCCTCGACGAGGAGGCCACCGTCGGACGGATCGTCGAGGTGATCCGGCGCGACCTGATCGAAGGCCCGCCGATCCCCCTCGTCGACGAGCTCGTGGTGATCGATTCCGGCTCGACCGACCGTACGGCGAAGGTCGCGGCCGAGGCCGGCGCCCGGGTGGTGCACCGCGACGACATCCTGCCGCGGCTGCCCGCGCTGCCCGGCAAGGGCGAGGTGCTGTGGCGCTCGCTGCTCGCCACGAGCGGCGAGGTCGTCTGCTTCGTGGACGCCGACCTGCGGGACTTCTCGGCGGCGTTCGTGTCCGGGATCGTGGGCCCGCTGCTCACCGATCCGCAGGTCCAGTTCGTCAAGGCGATGTACGACCGCCCGCTGGGGGACGCCCCCGGCCAGGGCGGCCGGGTCACCGAGCTGGTCGCGCGGCCCCTCCTCAACCTGCACTGGCCGCAGCTGGCCGGCTTCGTGCAGCCGCTGGGCGGCGAGTACGCCGTACGGCGCTCCCTGCTGGAGCGGCTGCCGTTCCCCGTCGGGTACGGGGTGGAGCTGGGGCTGCTCGTGGACGCGCTGCACACGGTCGGGCTGGACGCGCTGGCCCAGGTCGACGTCGGGGTCCGGCTGCACCGGCACCAGGACGGGCAGGCGCTGGGCCGGATGGCCGCCGCGATCTACCGCACGGCGCAGCTGCGGCTCTCGCGCGGGCACCTCGTGCGGCCGGAGCTGACGCAGTTCGAGCGGGGGCCGGACGGGTTCGTTCCGCGCACCTATCCGGTGGACACCGAAGAGCGGCCGCCGATGGTGGAGATCAAGGAGTACGCGGGGCGCCGCGTGGCCTGACCGGGGGTCCGGGCCGGGAGTGATCCTCGCCGCGCTCGGCGTACACGCGTTTGACCGGGGGCGGGCCTGGCTAGGTTGGCCGCATGGCTTCTCAGGCTTCTCAGGTACTCGTCGCCGCGAACCGCGGCCCGCTCTCGTACGCCCTCGAACAGGACGGCACGCTCAGTGCCCGGCGCGGCGGGGGCGGTCTCGTCTCCGGCCTCTCCGCGGCCCTCGCGCGGCAGCCGGAGGCCCTGTGGATCTGCGCGGCCCTGTCCGACGCCGACCGGGAGGCGGTCCGCCGGGGCGTGTCCGAGCCGGGCGTGCGGATGCTCGACATCGATCCGGGGGTGTACGACGACGCGTACAACGGCATCGCCAACTCGGTGCTCTGGTTCACCCACCACCACCTGTACGACGTCCCGCGCGAGCCGGCCTTCGACGCGGAGTTCCGGCGGCAGTGGGAGTCGTACGCCGCCTACAACCGGGCCTTCGCCGAGGCGCTGGCGGAGGAGGCCGCGCAGGGCGCGTCGGTCCTCGTCCAGGACTACCACCTGGCGCTGGTGCCGGGAGCGCTCCGCGAGCTGCGGCCCGACCTGCGGATCTCGCACTTCACGCACACGCCGTGGGCCTCGTCCGAGTACCTGGACATGCTCCCGGACGACGTCCGGCGGGACCTGCTGTGGGGGATGCTCGGCGCGGACGTGGTGGGCTTCCACACCTGGGCCTGGGCGGACCGCTTCCTCGACTGCGCGCGGCTGGACGACGAGCGGGGCGTCGCGGAGCCGAAGTCCGCGGCGGAGTCCCGGTACGTCGAGAAGTCCCCGCTGGGGCCGGTGCGGCACCGGCGGACGGAGGTGCGGGTGTTCCCGCTGGGCGTGGACGGGGACGACCTGCGGGCGCTGGCGCACCGGCCGGAGGTCGACGACAAGCTGGCGGGGCTGCGGGCGGAGGTCGCGGGCCGCAAGACGATCGTCCGCGTGGACCGCACCGAGCTGTCGAAGAACATCCTGCGCGGCCTGCTGGCCTACCGGGAGCTGCTCACCGGGCACCCCGAGTGGCGCGGCGCGGTGGTGCACCTGGCGTCCGCGTACCCGTCGCGGCAGGACCTGAAGGTGTACCGGGACTACACGGCGGCGGTCGCGGAGCTGGCGCAGGAGATCAACGCGGAGTTCGGCACGGAGGACTGGCAGCCGGTGCTCGTGTCGGTGAAGGACGACTTCACGCGCTCCCTGGCGGCGTACCGGCTGGCGGACGTGGCGCTCGTGAACCCGGTCCGGGACGGCATGAACCTCGTCGCGAAGGAGATCCCGGTGGTGTCGGAGGCGGGCTGCGCGCTGGTCCTGTCGACAGGGGCGGGAGCCTACGGGGAGCTCCGCGAGGACGCCCTGACGGTGAACCCCTTCGACGTGTCGGCCACGGCCGAGGCCCTGCACGCGGCCCTGTCGATGCCGGCCGCGGAACGTGCGGAGCGCACGAAGCGCCTGGCAGCCGCCGCCACGGCCCTCCCCCCGTCGCCCTGGTTCGAAGCCCAGCTCGCGGCCCTCACGCCCGACGCCTGACCGCACACCCCCGCCGCGGCGCTCCGTGCGGGCGCCTCGGCGGGGTCGGTGGCGGGGTCAGCGGGTGAGGGCCCTGGCCAGGGTGGCGAGGAGGGCGACCACGTCCGCGGGGCCGTCCAGGACGATGTCCGCGCGGGCGGCCAGCTCCGGAACCTCCGCGGAGCCACTGCACACCAGCAGGCCCGGCAGACCGTCGGCCCGCCGCTTCTCGACGGCGGAGAACGCCGCGAGGTCTCCCAGGTCGTCGCCCGCGTACAGCACCGCCTCCGCGTCCCGCTCCGCGAGGAACTCCGTCAAGGCGACGCCCTTGTCCATGCCGGGCGGCCTCAGCTCCAGGACGGCCCGTCCGGGTTCGACCATCAGCCCGTGCCGCGCGGCCAGCTCGGCCAGGGGTTCCCGCAGGGCCGCGAACGCCCTCTCGGGGTCCTCGGCGCGGCGGGTGTGGACGGCCAGCGCCCGGCCCTTCTCCTCGATCCAGGTTCCGCGCCAGGCGCCGATGGAGTCCAGGAAGCCGGGCAGCTCGGCCCGTACGGCCGCGACGCCGGGATGTTCGGCGGGGGCGTGGACGATCCCGGTGACGGCGTCCCAGCGCTCGGCCCCGTAGTGGCCGAGGACCACCAGGTGCTCCAGCCCGGGCACCCCGGCGAACCCGCCGTACCGTACGGCGACCCCGGCGGGCCGGCCGGTGACGACGGCCACGGCGGCGACCTCGGGCGCCAGCGCGGCGAGCGCCGGAACGGCGTCCGGGTGGGCGCGGGCCTGGTCCGGGTCGGGAACGATGTCGGCGAGGGTGCCGTCGAAGTCGAGGGCGACGACCGCCCTGCGGGGTGCGCGGAGGAGGGCTTCGAGGCCCTCGCGTCCGGCAGCGGTGACGGGCACGGGCATCGGCAGGTCGTGCGGACGGCTCCCCATACCGATGACCCTACCGGCGTAGTCCGCCCTCCGCCCAGACCGCCTCCGCCCCGGCCGCCGCCGAAGCCTCCCGCAGCCGTCCGGTGCGCCCCGCCCGGGACCGCCGCCGGCCGTGGGCGCGGCGAGGTTACCTGCGGCCCCGCTGGGCCTCGCGGAGGCGCCGGAGGCGGTTCACCGTGCCCGGGGCGTGGGCCAGGGCGCGGGGGTCGTCCATGAGGGCGTTCAGGAGCTGGTAGTAGCGCACGGGCGTCAGGCCGAGGGCCTCGCGTATCGCGCGTTCCTTCGCGCCGGGTCCCGGCCAGGTGCGGCCCTCGTAGGCGAGTACGGCGGCCTCGGTGGCGGTCAGCCGTGCCGCCGGCCGCTCCCCCACCTGCCCGTCGTCCGTCATACGGCCAGATTAACGCCGACCGCCGACACCGCCTGCGGGGCGGCCGGCCGGTCGCCGTCGGCCCCGCCCGCCGCCGCCGGTCAGCGGTCGCCGTCCTCCTTGCGCGCCTTCGTCGCGATGTCCTCCAGGACCTTCGCGGGCTGTCCGCCGGGCTTCACGACCTGCCCGATGTTCTCCTTCACGTCCTCGCTGACCCCGGCCCAGGACTTCTTGCCGACGGGGTAGAGGCGGGCGTTGGGCAGGGCCGTCAGGAAGGTCTTCAGCTGGGCCGCCGAGCCGCCCGTGCTCGCTTCCATGGCGCGGTAGCCGCTGGTGGTGACGGGCAGCAGGTCGTACTGGTTGGTGAAGGCGGTCACGTTCTTCTGCGAGTACAGGTGGTCCAGGAACTTCCCGGACTCCTTCCTGTGGCCGTTCTTGAAGGCCATGACCCAGTCCGCGACGCCCATCGTGGAGTGGTCGGTGCCGTCGACGGTGGGCATCTGCACCATGCCGAACTTCACGCCCTTGCCCGCGGCCTGCTTGAGCAGCGTGGGGTGGCCGTTGAGCATGCCGACCTCGCCCTTGGTGAAGGCGTCGAAGGCGGCCTGGCGGTCGAGCTTGCCCGGTTCGACGGAGCCGGTCAGGCCCTGGCCGACCAGCTTGTCGCGCAGGAACTCGAAGGCCTTCACGTTCTCCGGGGCGTCGATCTGGTACGCCTCCTCGTTGTCCGTGTAGCCGCCGCCGCCGGCGAGCATCCACATCATCGACTCGGCCTGGGCCTCCTCGCGGCCCAGGGGCAGCGCGAAGGGCGTGGGGACGTTCGCGCCCTTGAGCTTCTTGGCGGCCGCCTCCAGGTCCGCCCAGCTCTTCGGCTGCCAGGGGGTCGAGCCGTCCTTGGGTATGACGCCGGCGTCGCCGAGGAGCTTGGTGTTGTAGAAGAGCAGGCGGGTGCTGGCCACGAAGGGCATGCCGTACTGGACGCGCTTGACCTTGCCTGCGTCGGCGAGCGGGGCCAGGAAGTCGGCCTCGGTGTTCACCGAGAGCAGTTCGTCGACGGTGTAGAGCTTGCCCGCCTCCGCGTAGTCGGCGTAGGCGCCGATCTGCGCGATGTCGGGGGCCTTGCCCGCCTTGACCATCTCGGCGACCTTGGCGTCGACCTCCGACCAGGAGTAGACGCTGACCTCGACGTGGACGCCGGGGTTGTCCTCCTCGAAGGCCGTGGCGAGGCCCTTCCAGTACCCGGCCGAGGAGTTCTGCGGATTGTCGCCGTAGTCGGCCGCCACGACCCGCAGGGTCACCTCGTTGTCCCCGGTGAGGCTTTCCAGGCTGCCGCAGCCGGTCAGCGTCACGGCGGTCAGGCACAGCACGGCGCCGGACGCGGCCAGGCTCAGGTAACGGCCCTTCACGGTTCTCGATCCACCCCTTGTCGTACGTACGATTCGACGTAAGGTCTACACCACTTTGGCGGTCCCCTCCCACCTGCGACGCGCGCCGCGCCCGGACTGTGTCCGGACCGTATCCGGACCTGGGTCCCGAATTTGTATGGCCACTCAACAATCCCTCCCAATGGACTAGACCTTTGCCTGCCGAGCACGCGAGACTGTCACCTGTGAAACCCGTGAAACACGTCATCGCCCTCGATGTGGGCGGCACCGGGATGAAGGCCGCCCTCATCGCCGAGGACGGCACCCTGCTGCACGAGGCGCGCCGCGCCACCGGCCGCGAGCGGGGTCCCGAGGCCGTCGTCGAGACGATCCTGGACTTCGCCTCCGAGCTGCTCGGCCTCGGCCGGGAACGCTTCGGCGCGGCCGCCTCGGCCGCCGGCGTCGCCGTCCCCGGCATCGTCGACGCCGAGCGGGGCACCGCCGTCTACGCCGCCAACCTGGGCTGGCGCGACGTACCGATGCGCGAGCTCCTCAGCAGACGCCTCGGCGGCATCCCGGTGGCACTGGGCCACGACGTGCGCACGGGCGGGCTCGCGGAGGGCCGCATCGGCGCGGGCCGCGGCGCCGACCGCTTCCTGTTCGTCCCGCTCGGCACGGGCATCGCCGGCGCCATCGGCATCGCCGGCCGCATCGAGGCCGGCGCCCACGGCTACGCGGGCGAGATCGGTCACATCGTGGTCCGGCCCGGCGGCCCCGCCTGCGGCTGCGGGCAGTACGGCTGCCTGGAGACCCTGGCCTCCGCCTCCGCCGTCAGCCGCGCCTGGGCGGCCGCCTCCGGCGACCCCGACGCGGACGCGGCGGACTGCGCGAAGGCCGTCGAGTCCGGCGACGCGCGCGCCCGCGAGGTCTGGCTGGCGGCCATCGGCGCCCTCGCCGACGGCCTCGTCACCGCGATCACCCTGCTGGACCCGCGCACGCTGATCATCGGTGGCGGGCTGGCGGAGGCGGGGGAAACCTTGTTCACACCACTTCGGACGGCCGTCGAGGAACGCGTGACGTTCCAGCGGCTGCCCGAGATCGTTCCGGCGGCCCTCGGGGACACAGCCGGATGCCTGGGCGCAGGGCTGCTCGCCTGGGACCTACTCGCCACGGAGGTACCTGCCTGATGTCCGGAAGCTCACACAGCACCGTTCTGTCGGGCGCCAGGGTGGTGCTGCCGACCGGCACCGTGGCCAACGGCCGGATCATCGTCGCGGGCGAACGCATCGCGGGCAGCGCCGACGAGGGCGCCCGCACCGTCGACCTGTCCGGGCACTGGATCGTCCCCGGCTTCGTGGACATGCACAACCACGGCGGCGGCGGGGCCTCCTTCACCTCCGGGACCGCCGAGGACGTCCTCAAGGGCGTCCGCACCCACCGCGAACACGGGACCACCACCCTCGTCGCCTCCACGGTCACCGGAGACCTCGACGAACTGGCCCGGCGCGCCGGACTGCTGGCCGAACTGACCCAGCAGGGCGAGATCGCGGGCATCCACTTCGAAGGGCCGTTCATCAACCCCTGCCGCAAGGGCGCCCACAAGGAGGACCTGCTCCGCGACCCCGACCCGGCCGAGGTCCGCAAGCTGATCGACGCCGCGCACGGCGCCGCCCGCATGTTCACCCTGGCGACCGAACTGCCGGGCGGACTGGACTCCGTACGGCTGCTCGCCGAGCACGGCGTCATCGCCGCGATCGGCCACACGGACTCCACGTACGAACAGACCCGGCAGGCCATCGACGCGGGCGCCACCGTGGCCACCCACCTGTACAACGCGATGCCGGGCCTGGAACACCGCGCCCCGGGCCCGATCGCCGCGCTGCTGGAGGACGAGCGGGTCACCGTCGAGCTGATCAACGACGGCACCCACCTGCACCCGGCGATGCTGGAACTGGCCTTCCACCACGCGGGCGCCCACCGCGTCGCGCTGATCACCGACGCCATGGACGCGGCCGGCTTCGGCGACGGGATCTACCACCTCGGACCGCTGGAGGTCGAGGTGAAGGCCGGTGTGGCCCGGCTCGTCGAGGGCGGCTCCATCGCCGGCTCGACCCTCACCCTGGACACCGCCTTCAAGCGCTCGGTGACCCTGGACCGGCTCCCCGTCGAATCCGTGGTCCAGGCGATCTCCGCCAACCCGGCCAAGCTGCTCGGCCTCTACGACCAGGTCGGATCGCTGGACCCGGGCAAGTACGCCGACCTCGTCGTCCTGGACGCCGAGTTCGACGTCAAGGGCGTCATGCGGCGCGGCGAATGGGTCGTCAGCCCCGTTGCCTGAGCGCCCGTCCGGCCGTACGGACGGAGGCCACCGGCCCGTGGGACTGGGCTGACCGGCCTCCGTTTGGCATGATCCCGGCACACACCGAAACCGGGACTGGTCATGATCCTCACCGTGACGCTCAACACCGCGCTGGACATCACCCACCGGGTGCCGCGCCTGCGTCCGCACTCCACCCACCGCGCCACCGACGTCGCCGAACGCCCCGGCGGCAAGGGCCTGAACGTGGCCCGGGTGCTCGCCGCCCTCGGCCACGAGGTCACGGCGACGGGCTTCGCGGGCGGGCCGTCGGGCGCGGTCGTCCGCGAACTGCTCGCCGCCTCGCCCGGCGTGACCGACGCCCTGCTCCCCTGCGCGGGCAGCACCCGCCGCACCCTGGCCGTCGTCGACGAAGCCACCGGCGACACCACGCAGTTCAACGAACCGGGCCCGCAGATCACCGCCGCCGAGTGGGCCGCGTTCCTCGCCCACTACACCGAACTCGTCGCCGGGGCCCGGGCGGTGGCCCTGTGCGGCAGCCTGCCGCCCGGCGTACCGGTCGGCGCGTACGCGGCCCTCGTACGGACCGCCCGCGCGGCCGGCGCCCCCGTGCTCCTGGACACCAGCGGCGAGGCCCTGCGCCGCGGGATCGCCGCCCGCCCCGAGATGATCAAGCCGAACGCCGCCGAACTCGCCGAGCTGACCGGCTCCCGCGACCCGCTCCCCGCCACCCGCGACGCCCGCCGCCGGGGCGCGCACGCGGTGATCACCTCCCTGGGCCCCGCCGGACTCCTCGCCGCCACCCCGCACGGCACCTGGCAGGCGGCCCCGCCCCGCGCCCTGACCGGCAACCCGACGGGCGCGGGCGACTCCGCGGTGGCGGGCCTGCTCTCCGCCCTGACGGAGGGCCTCGACTGGCCGGCCCGCCTCACCCGCGCGGTAGCCCTCTCGGCAGCCACCGTCCACGCCCCCGCCGCAGGCGAATTCGACCCCCGCACCTACGAGGAGGTACGGGGGTCGGTGAAGGTCACGGCCGGCTGAGGGCCGGCGGGTGCGGGATCAGCCCTGTTCGAGCCAGAGCTGATCGATGTTCACGTTGCACTTGTTCCCGGTCTCACACGACATCTTTATCGTGTTGGTGCCCTTGTTCAGGGTGACCTGGCCCCAGGTGGTCTGCCAGCCCTTCTCCCAGTCGCCCTTCGGCGACTTGGCGAAGTTGCGCATGTTGAGCGGAGTGCTGTTGGGCTTCCCGTTCACCGCCAGGGTTGCGTTCGCGTCCTCCCCCGGGATGCCGAAACGCACGTAGAAGCGGTACGTACCGGCCTTGGGCAGATCCAGCGTCCAGGTCAGCGCGGCACCGGGCTGGTTGAAGTTGCCGACGTACTGGCCCCCGCCGCTGTTGGCACCGGGGACCGCCGTCATCAGGGTCGCACCGCCCGTGAGGGCCATGCCCGCTCCGGCGGCCTCGCCCTTCGGCAGCGGGGCTTCCGAAGGCCTCGGCGAGCGGCTCGGCTCCGGGGAGCCGTCGGACTTCTGCGGGGCAGCCGACTGCTGGGGCGGGGTGTCCGCCTGGTTCTTGTCGTCTTCCTTGCCCTTGTCGCCGAAGGCCAGCGCCGCGCCGATGCCGATCGCGACCGCCGCGACCACGGCCACCGCCGCGATGAGCAGGCCCTTGCGGCTGGAACCGCCACCACCGCCGCCGCCACCGGCGCGGCCGCCGCCCGGGGGCTGGATCGTCTGCGTCTGGGACTGCGGGGACTGCTGCTGCGGGACTCCGTAGCCGCCGGCCTGGAGGGCCTCGGGGGCCTGGTACTGGGCCTGGTAGGACTGCGGGGCCTGCTGCTGGGGCGGAACGGGGCCGCGCTGGCCGCCGTACGTCCGCTCACCGACCGTGCGGACCTGGTTGTACGAGGTACGGGGGACGCCGGGCTGCACGCCGGGCTGACCGCCGACCGACGGGCCGGGGTAGCCGTATCCACCGCCCGTCCCGGGCGGGGTGGCTCCGGCGGCCTGGCCGTCCGCGTAGAGGTAGCCGAACGGATCGTCGTCCTCGGGCTGGTTCGCCCCACCGTGCGGGCCGTTGTTCGCGGGCGTCGTCATCGCAGGTCACTCCTTTCGACCCACGGGAGCCTACCCCGAACACGTGCACCCACGGGCGGCCGATCGCCTCAGCCGGCCCTGCGGTGCGCCTTGGACCGGGACCGCTTCTCGATGTACATCCGCTGGTCGGCGGAGCGCAGCACCTCGTCCGCGGACATCCCGCAGCTGGCCCAGCCGATCCCGAAACTCGCCCCCACGCGCACCGCACGCCCGTCCACCCGGATCGGCGGGATGATCGCGTTGCGGAGCCGCACGGCGAGGTCCGCGGCGTCGGCGGCGCCCAGTCCGTCGGCGAGGACGACGAACTCGTCACCACCCAGCCGGGCGACGGTGTCACCGTCCCTGACGCCCGTCGTCAGCCGCCGGGCGACCTCGATCAGGACGGCGTCGCCGGTGTGGTGCCCGAACCGGTCGTTGATCGACTTGAAGCCGTCGAGGTCGCAGAAGAGCACCGCGAGGCCCTTCGTCCCGTCGTCGACGTCCGAGGCGGGGGCGACGGTGTGCACGTGGTGGTCGTACGGGCCCTCCGCCCGGCCCGGCGGCCCGCCCGGGAAGTCGGGGAACTCGGCGAAGTCGACGGGGTGGGCGCCCGGGAACCCGTGGGGCGCCTCGGGCTGAAAGCCGTGCTCCGCGGCACCACCCGCCACGGGCCGCGCCTCGAAGGCGGCGTCCAGGGCCTCGACGGCCGTGGCCATCACCGACTGCGGCCGCCGGCACAGCCGGGCCCCGAGCCGGGCGCGCAGCTCGGCGCTGTTGGGCAGACCGGTCAGGGAGTCGTGGCTGGCCCGGTGCGCGAGCTGGAGCTCGTGCCGCTTGCGTTCCTCGATGTCCTCGACGTGGGTGAGGAGGAAACGGGGCCCGTCGGCGGCGTCCGCGACGACCGAGTTCCGCAGCGAGACCCACACGTACGTGCCGTCCCGCCGCCCGAGGCGCAGCTCGGCGCGGCCGCCCTCGGCGGAGGTCCGCAGCAGCGTCCCGATGTCCTCGGGGTGGACCAGGTCGGAGAAGGAGTAGCGGCGCAGGACGGAGGCGGGCCGGCCGAGGAGGCGGCAGAGCGCGTCATTGGTGCGCAGCAGCCGGCCGTGCTGGTCGCCGCCCATCTCGGCGATGGCCATGCCGCTCGGCGCGTACTCGAAGGCCTGGCGGAACGACTCCTCGCTGGCGCGCAGCGCCTGCTGCTCGCGTTCCAGCCGGACCAGGGCCCGCTGCATGTTCGCGCGGAGCCTCGCGTTGCTGATCGCAATGGCGGCCTGGAAGGCGTACATCTGGAGCGCTTCGCGGCCCCACGCGCCGGGCCGGCGTCCGTTGCGCGGCCTGTCCACCGAAATGACACCCAGAAGTTCCCCGCCCGTCGCGTACATCGGGGCGTAGAGCCGGTCCTCGGGGTGCCATTCGTCCTCGAACCGCGGATCGGGGCCGTCGGTGTGCCACTGGGGGACGTCGTCCTCCAGCAGGACCCAGCCCTCGGTGTGCGGGATGAAGCGGAGGCCGTCCCAGTCCTCGCCCATGGTCAGCCGGCGGTCCCAGGAGGGCCGCGAGCCGACGCGGCCGGTGATCAGGGCTTCGGCGGCGGGGTCCCCGGCGAAGGCGGCGACGACCAGATCGCCGTCAGGGCGTACGAGGTTGACACAGGCGAGTTCGTAGCCGAGGCCCACGACGATGCCGTCCACGACGGTCTGCAGGGTGTCCGCCAGGCTCCGGGCCGTATTGAGCTCGGCCACCACCTGGTGCAGCTGCCGCAGGGTCGCAAGACGGACGTACGGCTCCGACTCGGTCTCCATTGCTCGCTCTCCCCGAGACCTCGACAGCAACTCCAGGTTTGTCATCGGCGTTTCGTTGCGGTGTCCCGTCCACTGAATCACAGTGAGCTGTGCGGCAGGTACACAGGGTCAACAAATCTTGCTCTCTGTGACTCAAGTCACATGAGATGAACAACAGGGCGCAACGGGGCCCTTGTTGGATGGGAGCGCTCCCCGTCCTTCTCGGGAGCAAACGATACGCCCGGGACTAGGCCGAGGGGCGGGGACGCGGCTCGGACCAGCGCCCGATGTGCGGCGGACGGACGCGAGACTAGCGTTCCCCACGTGCCGAAGACGATCCCGAGCCCCGTGCCCCCGAGCCCCGTACCGCAGGCCGCCGTACCCCATCCTGAGGGGGTGAGCAACGAAGAGTTCCGGGCGGCGATGTCCCGACTGGCGGCGGGGGTGTGCCTGATCACCGCGCACGAACCGGCCCTGACCTCCGACGGACCGCGCGGCGAGGACGTCGGCATGACCGCGACCGCCTTCCTGTCCGTCTCCCTGGACCCGCCCCTGGTCCTGGTGAGCCTGCGCGAGGGCTCGCGGATGGACGACCTGCTGGCGGAGCAGCCGCTGTGGGCCGTCTCCGTCCTCGCCGACTCCCAGCTCCAGGTCGCGGGCCGCTTCGCGATGAAGGGACGGATCAGCGACCGGCTGCTCTTCGAGGGCCTGCCCTGGGAGCGGGGCGAGGTCTCCGGCGCCCCGCTGCTGACGGGAGCGCTCGCCACCCTGGAGTGCCGCACCGAGTCCCGTGTCGAGGCGGGCGACCACACCCTGGTCATCGGCCGCGTCCTGACCGCCGGCCTGCCGGCCCCCGACGCGCCGCCCCTGACGTACTTCCGGGGGCGCTACCGGCACCTGGCGCCGTAGCCGCGCCGCACGCGCGCGTCCGGTGCGTCCCGCCCGCCGCCGCGTCCTGACCGCCGGCCCGCCCGGCGCGCCGGCGCGGTTACCAGTCCCGGCCCGTACGGCCGCGCTTCGTCTCGCCGCGGGCCTTCTTCTCCCGCAGGCGGCGCTCGTTGATCCCACGCGGGATCTTCGTCGCCCGGCGGGCCTTCGGCGGCGGGGCCGTCGCCTCCGCGAGCAGCGAGGCCAGCCGGACCAGCGCCATCTCCCGGTTGCGGAACTGCGAGCGGTGCTCGGAGGCCCGTACGGTCACCACGCCGTCGACCAGCCGGGACGCGAGCCGCTCCAGCGCCCGCTCCTTCCACACGTCCGGCAGCGCCTTGGTCGCCGCGACGTCGAAGAGCAGCTCCACACGGGAGTCCGAGGTGTTCACGTGCTGCCCGCCCGGCCCCGAGGAACGCGAGAAACGCCAGGCGAGCTCCGCCTCGGGGAGCACGACCGAACCGCGGATGACATAGGGACCAGGCATGCGCCCTATGATCCCGCGCCCGCACCCGCCCCGTCACTCCTATTTCGTGCGGGCTTATTTCGGGCGGGAACCCCGCGGGTACCTCCTCGCGTTAGAGGAGACAGCGGTACTTTGACCGCCTGTACGTGCATGCTGGATGAGGAAAGGGACAATCCCATGGCTGTCAGCCTGTCCAAGGGCGGCAACGTCTCGCTCTCGAAGGAGGCCCCGGGCCTCTCTGCCGTCACGGTCGGCCTCGGCTGGGACACCCGTACCACCACCGGTGTCGACTTCGACCTGGACGCCTCGGCCATCGCGGTGAACGCGACGGGCAAGGTCGTCTCCGACGGCCACTTCGTCTTCTTCAACAACAAGTCCACCCCGGACCAGACCATCGTCCACACCGGTGACAACCGCACCGGCGAGGGCGCCGGCGACGACGAAGCCATCAACGTGAACCTCGCGGGCCTCCCCGCCGACGTGGACAAGATCGTCTTCCCGGTCTCCATCTACGACGCCGAGTCCCGCAGCCAGAACTTCGGCCAGGTCCGCAACGCGTACATCCGCGTCGTGAACCAGGCCGGCGGCGCCGAGATCGCCCGCTACGACCTCTCCGAGGACGCGGCCACCGAGACCGCCATGGTCTTCGGCGAGCTCTACCGCAACGGCGCCGAGTGGAAGTTCCGCGCGGTCGGCCAGGGCTACGCCTCCGGCCTCACCGGCATCGCCCAGGACTTCGGCGTCAACGTCTGACCGACGCCCGGTCCGCGG
The DNA here is from genome assembly GCF_056433525.1 of Streptomyces sp. NPDC044704. Lineage (NCBI taxonomy): Bacteria > Bacillati > Actinomycetota > Actinomycetes > Kitasatosporales > Streptomycetaceae > Streptomyces > Streptomyces sp. NPDC044704. Next base: position 95,205 of record NZ_JBWKGY010000009.1, on the reverse strand, counting down.
CACAGCCGCAGGCGAAGCCCCCTCCCCACCGTCCGGGCAGGGGGCTTCGCTACCGTTCGCAAGGTGATCCTCCAACCGCTCGTCCCCGTGGACGGCGCCCTGCCGGGGCCGGTCCTCACCGAAATCGCCACGCTCTACGCGACGAACCACGCGTTCTTCGAGATCAGCGGCGACTTCCCCGACCCCGCCCGCATCACGGTGGAACAGGTCGCGGCCGCCCTCGCCGACGAACTCGCCCACGACGGCGCCGAAGTACTGCTGGCCCGCTCCGCCGGCCGCCTCGTCGGCCTGGCCGCCACCCTCGACCACCACCCCGACCCGGCCTCCGAAGACCCGGACCCGTGGATCGGTCTGCTGCTCATCGACTCCACCGCGCACCGCGAGGGGTACGGCCGCGCCGTCGCCACCCTCGTCGAGGACCGCTTCCGCGCCGCGGGCCGGACGGGCGTACGCCTCGCCGTGCTCGAAGCCAACACCAAGGCCCTCGCCTTCTGGCAGGCCCAGGGCTACACGGTCCTGCGCCACGCCAAGGACCGCGAACTGGGCCGCCCCTGCACGGTGATGCGCAAGACGCTCGGCACGGACGCGCAGCCCCCGGACGCGTAGCCCCCGGAGGCGTCGCGCTCGGGGCGCCCCGGGTTCAGGAAGCCTTCGGTTCGGGCGCCTCGGGCCGGTCCTCGCCGTACAGCCACACGTCCCAGACCTCCTTCAGGTCGTGACCCGTGTGCCGCTGCGCGTACGCCGTGAACTCCGCGGTGCTCGCGCTGCCGTGCCGGTGGTCGGCGGCCCAGCCGCGCAGCAGGGCGGAGAACTTCTCGTCGCCGACCTCCTGGCGGATCCGGTGCAGCACCATCGCGCCCCGTACGTACACGGGCGTGCCCGAGATGTGCTCCGGTCCCGGCGGGGCGGCCGGCGGGAAGGCGTCCCACTCCGAGTCGGCGGCCTCGTCGACGGAGGTGTCACCGGCGAGGATCGCCTCGAAGCGGCGCTGCGCGGTCGGCCCGCCGTGCTCCTCCGCCCACATCCACTCGGCGTAGGTGGCGAAGCCCTCGTTCAGCCACATGTCCTTCCAGGACTTCGGCGAGACCGAGTTGCCGAACCACTGGTGGGCCAGCTCGTGCAGGATCAGGTTCTCGTCCGGCGCACCGGGATAGACGGGCTTGGTCTGCGTTTCCAGCGCGTACCCGAGGGTCCCGCCCGGCAGCACGATCGTGCCGACCGTACCGAAGGGGTACGGGCCGAACTTGGCGGAACCCCACTCCACGATCTCCGGCAGCCGCGCCAGCGCGGGCGCGCTGCGCTCCGCCTCGGCGGGCGTCACCGCGTTGTAGACGGGGATGCCCGACGGGGTCCGGCCGGTCTTCACGTCGAACTTCCCGATCGCGGCGGTGGCCAGGTAGCTGGCCATCGGCTCGGGACTGTGCCAGGCGAACTCCGTCTGCCCGTCCTCGACTTCCGTGCGCGAACGCAGCTCGCCGTTGGAGACCGCCTCGTAGCCCTTCGGGACCGTCAGGGTGATGTCGTAGGAGGCCTTGTCGCTGGGGTGGTGGTTGCCCGGGAACCAGCCCATCGAACCGACCGGCTCGCCGACCCCGACCGCGCCGTCATCGGTGGTGATCCAGCCCTCCTCGGATCCGTCCGGATCCGTGACGGGCTTCGGGCGGCCGGTGTAGTCGATCTCCGTACGGAAGACCTCGCCCTTCTTCAGGTCCTTCGCCGGGCGCACCGTCAGCTCGTTGCCCGTCCGGTTGTACCGGGCTCCGGCGCCCTGCACCTCCACGCTCTCGATCTTGAGACCGCTGAAGTCGAGGTTGAAGGAGCTGAGGCCCTGCCCGGCGCGGGCGGTGATGACGGCCGTACCGTGCAGCTGCCCGTCGGCGGGGTCGTAGGCGAGGTCGAGGTCGTAGTGCTCGACGTCGTAGCCGCCGTTGCCGGCGCGCGGGAAGTACGGGTCGCGGAGCCCGGACGCGCCGGGCCGCCCCTGCACCGTGGAACCCGTACATCCCGTGGCCAGGGCGGCGAGGGAGAGCAGGGCTGCGGCGGCGGGGGCGGCGAGGCGGACGAGCCGGGGGTGTTCCACGCACTCGATCCTAAGCGGGCGGACGGGCCCGCTCCGGTGCCGTGGGGGCTTCGTGGACCACTTCTCCAGGACTACTTCTCCAGGGCGTCGACGCCCGCCTTGGCGAACTTCTCGTCGAGGTCACCGGACGGGGCGCCGGCCACGCCCACGCCCGCGACCGGGGCGCCCTTGGCCTGGACCGGGGTACCGCCACCGAGGAACAGGGTGCCCGGGATGTCCTTCAGGTTCGGGGTCTGGGCGAGACGGCCCGCGAGGACGGAGGTCGGGGCGTTCCAGGACACGGCGGTGAAGGCCTTGCGCTGGGCCGACTCGTAGGACTGCGGGCCCGCGCCGTCGCCGCGCAGCGTGACGATGGTGTTGCCGTTGCGGTCGACCACCGCGACCGTCACCTTCTGGTTCTCCTTCTCGGCGGCGTGCAGCGCGGCCTGGGCGGCGCGGGTCGCGGCGTCGACGGTGAGGTGGGTCGAGGTGGTGAAGTTCTTGTCGTTGTCCTTCTTCGCGGCGGGGGCGGCGGCCGGCGCCGAAGCGGGCGCGGCGCTCGCGCTGACGGCACCGAACGTCCCGGCGCCGAGGGCGAGGGCGAGGGCGGTACCGGTGAGGACGCGGGTGCGGGTGTTCATGTCTGCTCCTGGTGGTAGGACGTCGCCCGATGGGGCGGGGTGTGGTCGGTGGGTCGTGCGTCGGCCGGCTCGTTCTGCCGCTGCTCCAAGACTCGGCCCGGATCCCGCCTCCACCCGTCGCCGTACCGGCTCCCAACGGCCACCGCACCGGCTGACCCGAGGGTCATCCGATCGGCCGATGCGCCACCCCCGCCCCCCCGGTTCTCCTGATCGATACCCCTCCCCCGAACCCCACCGGGGTTCCGGGACCCACCCGGGGGCTCAGGGCCACCCGGGGCCCGGAACCGACCCGGGTCCCGGACCACCCAGGGCCCGGAACCCACCCGAGCCCCGGACCGCCCAGGACCCGGAACCCACCCGAGCCCCGGACCGCCCAGGACCCGGAACCCACCCAGGGGTCAGGACCACCCGGGGCCCGGAACCCCCGGGATCCAGATCCGGAACCCACCCGGGTGCCGGGCCCACCCGGCACCCGGGAACCCGCCGGGGCCGGGCACCGGGCCGCCCGGCGGGGCACCGGCCGCCCGGCGGGCGGATCCCCACCCGCAACCCGCCCGGCCAGGGCAGAGGCAAGATGGATACCACCCCCACCCCCAGGAGCCCCGCCGTGAGCCACACCCCGCGGCCGCACCCCGCCGCCAGTGCCGGTGCCGATCCCGACACCCGCACCCTGGCCACCGTCATGCACGCGGCGTTCTTCCTGCTCCTCGGCGCCTCGGTCGCCCGCTTCCTCCTGCGGCACCCCGGCGAACCCCGCACCCCCTGGGTCATCGCCCTCAGCATCGCGCTGGCCCTGCTGTACGTCCTCGGCCCCGTCGTCGGTGCCACCCGCGTACCCGCCCCGGCGCCGCAGGCCGCCCGCGCATCGGTCCCCGCGCCGCAGGCCACCACCCCCACCCTGCGCCGCCTGCTCTGGCTCGGCCTGGTCGTCGCGACCTGGGTGGTACTGGTCCTCCTCGCGCCGAGCTTCGCCTGGTGCGCCGTACCGCTCTTCTTCACGGCGCTGCGCACCCTCCCCCCACGCGCCGCGATCGTCCTCGTCGCCCTGCTCACGGTGTTCGTCGTCGCCGCCCAGCTGCGGCTGTCCACCGACTTCGACCCGAACCTGTTCCTCGCCCCGCCCGCCGTCGCCGCCCTCGCCACCGCCGTCTTCGTCCACATGGAACGCCAGGCGCAGGCCCAGCGCGCACTCATCGACGACCTGATCCGCACCCGCCGGGAGCTCGCCGCCACCGAACGCCGCGAAGGCACCCTCGCCGAGCGGCAGCGGCTGTCCATGGAGATCCACGACACCCTCGCCCAGCACCTGTCCAGCCAGCAGATGCTGCTCCAGGCCGCGGACCGGACCTGGGACAGCCACCCGGACACCGCCCGCGCGCACGTCCGTACGGCCACCGGCATCGCGGCGCGCGGCCTCGCCGAGGCCCGGCGGCTCGTCCACGACCTGGCGCCGCCCGAGCTGGAGAACGGCGCCGGGCTCGCCGACGCCCTCCGCGCGCTGGACGCCGGCCCGGACATCACCGTCCGCTTCCACCTGGAAGGCGCCCCGGCCCCGCTCCCGGACCGCGCCGAATCGGCCCTCCTGCGGATCGCCCAGGGCGCCCTGTCGAACATCCGCGAACACTCGGGCGCGTGTACCGCCGCCCTCACCCTGAGCTTCCTCGGCGACCAGGTCGTCCTGGACATCGCGGACGACGGCGACGGTTTCACCGAACCCCGCAGCGCCGGCCCCGACCGAGGCCACGGCCTCCCGGCGATCCGCGCCCGCGTGCGCCAGCTCGGCGGCACCCTGACCATCGAATCAACCCCGGGCGAGGGCACCGTCCTCTCGGCCTCGATCCCCCTGGAGCCCACAGGATGACGACGATCCTCCTCTGCGACGACCACGTAGTGGTCCGCGCCGGCCTCCTCGCCCTCCTGGGCAGCGAGCCGGACATCGAGGTGCTCGGCGAGGCCGGCAGCGGCGAGGAGGCCGTGGCGCTGGCCGCGAAGCTGCGCCCGGACGTCGTCCTCATGGACCTCCAACTGGGCGAGGGCATCGACGGCGTGGAGGCCACCCGCCGCATCACGGCCCTGCCCGGCCCCCCGCACGTACTCGTCCTCACCACGTACGACACGGACGCGGACATCACCCGGGCCATCGGCGCCGGCGCCACCGGCTACCTCCTGAAGGCGGAACGGCCCGAGGAACTCTTCGCCGCGATCCACTCGGCGGCAGCCGGGCGTACGACGCTCTCCGCGCCGGTCGCGAGCCGCGTGATGGCCCACATGCGGGGCTCCCGGCCCACCCTGACGGACCGGGAGCTCGACATCCTGGGCCAACTGGCCCGCGGCCTCGGCAACCGCGACATCGCCCGCGCCCTGTTCATCAGCGAAGCCACGGTCAAGACCCACCTGGGCCGCATCTACGACAAACTCGGCGTGGACACCCGCGCGGGCGCGGTCGCGGTAGCCAAGGAACAACGCCTCCTGCCGTCGTGAGGGGGCGGGGGGCGGGGGGCGGGTCGGGGTCGGGGGACGGCGGGGTCCCCGTGATCCGCATCAGGGAGGGTTTGGTGGTTTCCCGTCAGTCTCATCGTCTCTCCGGGCTGGACCGGTCCCTCAAGGGCGCTCACTTCGTTCGCGTCGCTTCGCGATGGCCTACGGCCACCCTTGACCGACCGCCCCACCCCGGAAAGCCGAAGACCGACGGGAACCCCCCAAAAGAACGGTCACGGGGAAGAGCCAGAGGAGCGGCCCCGTCAGGGACGAGACGACGGGCCGGGGGTCGGCCGACCGGGCACACGCCCCCTCGCGGCCCCTTCCGGGACCGGGCTCCTGGCTTACCCACCCGAAATGACGACCACATCAGCCTGGGGCGCAGTCAGGCGCGTCAGATCGCTACGCGCTCCTCTCGGCTCAGCGACAGCGGCCCGTCTGGGGCTGGACATAGGCCGCAGGAGGCATCTGTGCCCGGTGTCGTCTCAGCGGCCGACGACCAGCCGTGGTCACTCCCAGGGGAAGCCTGGAGGTCTTTCCTGCCGGAGGGTGTCACCGCAGGAGTACAGGCGGGCGGTAGCCGCACGTCAAGGGTGATGGGTGGGCCGTGTGGGCGGTCTATGTCCAGCCCCAGACGGTCGCGGGACGCTAAGCCGAGAGGAGCGCGTAGCGATCTCACGCGCGCCTGACTGCACCCCAGGACGTCGTGGTCGTCATTTCGGGTGGCTAGGGCTCGGGTGTGGTCCCGGAAGGGGCCGCGAGGGGGCCGTGTGCCCGGTCGGGCGACCCCCGGCCCCTCGGCTCATCGCTGACGGAACCTTTGGGCAGTCGTTCCCCCCTGCCCTCCTTCGGGGGCTTCCCGGCAGTCTTTGGCATTTCGTTTCGGGCCGGTCGGTCAAGGGTGGCCGAAGGCCATCGCGAAGCGACGCGAACGAAGTGAGCGCCCTTGAGGGACCGGACCGAAACGGAAGGACAGTGGACTGACGGGCAGCCCCCGACACACACCCGACCCCATCAAGGGAGCACCGCCCACCCCCGACCCCTCCCAGCCACCCCCCACCCCGACCCCCCACCCCACCCACCCGGATCCGGACAGTCCGGCGTCGGGTTCGGACAACCACGGTCGGGGTGCCGTCGTAGGGCTGCCGCGCCCGGCCCCCTCGATGGCACGCTCACTCGCGCCGCCACCCCGGCCACCCCCGCGAAGGAGCACGAGTGACCCACCCCGCGCCCTCTCCCCGCACCCGCCTCGCCGCCGTCCTGCTCGGCGCCGCCGCCCTGGCCGCCACCGCGCTCCCGGCGGCCACCGCCACCGCCACCGCCGCCCCGGCGCCGGGGCCCGCCACCCCCAGCCGGCAGCAGGCCACCGGCACGGGCACCACCCCCACCAGCGCCGCAGGCACCGGCACCGGCAACAGCCAGTACGCCGGTACCGTCCCCCTCGGCACCCACTTCACCGGTACCACCCACCAGCTCCGTGACCCCTCCCGCGGAGACCAGCGCACCCTCGACGCACTCAACCAGACCTCCGGGCCCGGCGTCCTGTTCACCGACCCCGACAACACCTGGGGCGACGGCAGCGCCTCCCACCGTCAGACCGCGGCCGTGGACGTCCACTACGGCACCGCCGTGACCTGGGACTTCTACCAGGCGGCCTTCGGCCGCAGCGGCGTACGCGGCGACGGGGTCGGCACGACCTCCCGCGTCCACTACGGCACCAACTACGGCAACGCCTTCTGGAGCGACAGCTGCGCCTGCGTGACCTACGGCGACGGCAACGTCCCCGGCCGGCCCCCGACCTCCCTCGACGTCGTCGGCCACGAACTCGCCCACGGCCTGACCGCCTCCACCGCCCGCCTCGCCTACAGCGGCGAGCCCGGCGGGCTCAACGAGGGCACCTCGGACATCCTCGCCACCGCCGGCGAGTTCTTCGCCGACAACAAGACGGACGTCGGCGACTACCTCATCGGCGAACGCGTCTACGACGGCCCGCCCCGCCGCATGGACCGCCCCAGCAGCGACGGCGTCTCCCCCGACTACTGGTCACGCGACGTCGCCAACCTGCCCCCGCACGCCGCCTCCGGCCCCGCCCGGCACTTCTACTACCTCCTCGCGGAGGGCAGCGGCCCCAAGGTCATCAACGGCGTCACCTACGACTCCCCCACCCACGACGGCTCCAAGCTCCTCGGCATCGGCCGCGAGAAGGCCACCCAGATCTGGTACCGGGCGCTGACCGTCCACATGACCTCCACCACGAACTACGCGCGCGCCCGCACCGCGACCCTCAAGGCCGCCACCGAGCTGTACGGCGCCTCCTCCCCGGAGGCCGCCCGGGTCGCCGCCGCCTGGACGGCCGTCAACGTCCGCTGACCCCCGCGACCACCCCGCTCCCCGGCCCTGCCCCCGGACGGGCCCGGGTCGGACCCCGACGGGCCCGGGTCGGACCCGGGCGCCGGGGGAGTCGCAGCCGTGACACCATCGGGTACGTGCTCGACATCGGCTACTCCCTCTCCCGGCGCTTCCCGGACCCCCCGCAGACCGACTACCGGTCGGCGGACATCCGGACCCTGCGCCACGACCTCTTCTGCGGTGACGTCTACCTCGCCGACACCGACAAGGACCTGGAAGTATCCACAGCCTGGGGATGGGTGCCCGTACTCGACTTCGCCTGGGCGCTCTGCGACATCGTCGAGCAGCTCGACCAGGACCCGCGCGGCAGCCGCTCCGCCAACCGCCAGTACGCCGAACTCGACTTCACCGAGTCCGCGGACCGGATGCTCTTCGAGCGCCGCTTCGGCTGGGTCGACATCGAGGCCGACTGGATGGCGCCCGAAGAGGACCCGCTGACCTTCAGCCACCGCCTGCTGCGCCGCGAGGCCCGTGACTTCCTGCACGACCTGATCGCCGACCTCGTCGACATGCACGACGGCCTCGCCGACAACCCGGTCATCTGGACCCTCCAGGCCCGCTTCCCCCGCGTCCCCGCCTAGCCCCCCCCGGCCCGGCCGGAATCCCCGAGCCCCTACGCCACCACCCGCACCCCCAGCTGCGCCGCCAGCGCGGGTGCCAGGTCGAACAGCTGCGCCGGGCTGATCACCGCCCCGGCCAGCGCGTCCACCCCCCGCGCGATCCCCAGCTCCGCCGCCTCCCGCAGGTCCACGTCCGTCATCCGGACCCCGCTGAAGTCGGCCCCGCGCCGCCGAAGTCCGGCTCCACCAGTACGCAGCCCTCGAACACCACGTCCTTGAGGCGTGCCTTCCGCAGGTTCAGGTAGTCGATCTTCCCGCCGCGCACGAGGACCCGCTCCAGAACCGCCCCGTGCAGCTGCACCCCGCCCAGCCGGGCGTCCACCAGCTCCACGTCCCGCAGCGAGGCCCCCGACAGGTCGGTCCCCACTCCCCGGACGCCCTCCAGCACCGAGTCCATGAACCGTGCCTTCGCCAGCCCCGCCTCGTCCAGCGCGCACCGGCGCAGCGCGCAGTCCATGAACCGCGCCCCGACGCCCTCCTGGCCCGCCAGGTCGAGGCCGTCGAACTCCAGCCCGTCGTAGTCCCCGTCCGGCTCCAGGGCAGACCCGTCCCACGCCGTCAGCTCCGGCAGCCGCACCTCCGGCCGCCGCGCCGCCTTCACCGTCCCCTGCCGCTGCCCACCCGTACGCGCCATCCCCCCATCCTGACCCACCCCACTGACAGCCCGCCCTACGCCGCGTCCGCCGCCAGCGCGGCCAGCGGCCCGTCCGTCAGCCGGTACACCGACCACTCGTCCTGCGGCCGCGCGCCCAGGGACTCGTAGAACGCGATCGTCGGCGCGTTCCACTTCAGTACCGACCACTCCAGCCGCGCGTAGCCCCGCTCCGCGCACGTCCGCGCCAGCTCCGCGAGCAGCGCCTTGCCGTGGCCGCCGCCGCGCGCGGAGGGCCTCACGTACAGGTCCTCCAGGTAGATGCCGTGCACCCCGCGCCACGTGGAGAAGTTCAGGAACCACACCGAGAAGCCGACGGGCTCCCCGTCCGGGGACTCCGCGATGTGCGCGTAGGCCGCCGGCCGCTCGCCGAACAGGGCCTCGCGCAGCTGCTCCTCGGACGCGCGCGCCTCGTGCGGGACCTTCTCGTAGGCGGCCAGCTCACGGATCATGGCGTGGATGACGGGAACATCGGTGATTTCGGCGTCACGGATCATGCCGTCACCCTAGGCGCGGGCCGCGCCGTCAGGGCCGGCGGCCCAGCAGCGTCCGCGCCACCCACGCCTCTCGCTCGGGCAGTTCGTCCTCGCCGTCCTCCAGGTCCCACAGGCAGTTTTGCAGCACCCGGCCCAACGTCCAGGCGCGTGCCCGCTCCCGGTCGAGGCCGGCCGCCTCCGTCAGGAGGTCGAAGCGCCACCGCACCTCCTGCGGCCGGAACACGTTCACGAGCGACGGCAGCAGTTCGAAGCCCGGGTCCCCGGCCAGCGGCTTCGGGTCGATCGCCAGCCACTCCTCGCGGCCGCCCGCGCCGCCGCCGAGCACGTTGTCGAAGTGCAGGTCCCAGTGCAGCAGCCGGTCGCCCGGCTCGCCCGCCACTTCCGCGACCGCCGCCGCGCAGTCGAGGAGCAGCCGCCGCTCCCGCGCGTCCGCCGGGACGGCCGCCGCCCGCGGCGCCGCGTCGAGCATCGCCGCCGCGATCGGGCCCAGCCCGCGCAGCCCCGGGGGCGCGGGTACGGACGTCAGCCGGGCCAGCAGTTCCCCGATCACGCGCACCGCCGCCCGGGAGTCCCGCTCGGCGAGTCCCGACAGGGGCCGGCCCTCGTCCAGGCGCTCCAGCAGCATCGTCCCCGTCGGCCCGTCGTGCTCCCGCAGCTCGACGCAGCCCCGCCCGTCCCACGCCCGCAGTGCGAGGGGCTCGCCCGCGCTCTCCTCGTCCGGCACCAGCAGCTTCAGTGCCGCCGGTGTGCCGTCCGCCCGCTCCACGGGGAGCACCAGCGCGGTCGCCCCGTACATGCCGGGTCCGGTCACGCGCAGCCGCCACCGCTCCAGGAACCCGGCCGCCCGCGCCGGCAGTGCCTCGACGAACTCCCGCCCCGCCGCGCCGTTGTCCCGCAGCTGCGCCCGCACCAACCCGTCCGGAATCTCCACCATGGCAACACCCTAGGCAGTGTCGTCGAAGTGGTGCCGTCACGCCCCGATGCCGGCCGCCGCCAGGGTCCGCCCGAAGGCCTCGGCGTCGAACATCGAGCCGTCCTTCGCGCCGACCGGCTTCCCGTCCACGAGGACCGCCGGCGTGCCCTGCACGCCCGTCGCCTCGAAGGCCTTCTCCGCGTCGGCGACCCACCCCTCGTACGGGGCGGATTCCACCGCCCGGTCGAAGTCCGGGCCGCGCAGCCCCGGGACCCGGTCCGCGATGCGCAGCAGCAGTTCGTCGGTGAAGGCGCCCTTCGGCTGGCTGGCGAAGACCGCCGCGTGGTACTCGGCGAACTTCCCCGCGTCGACGGAGGCCCGCAGCGCGTTCACCGCCCTGACGGAGCCGCTCGCCCCGCCCCGGTCGAGGAAGGAGGCCAGCAGGTACTCGATCCGTACCTTGCCCTCGTCCGCGAGCTTCAGCAGGGTTTCGCCGCCGGCCGCCTCGAACTTCGCGCAGTACCCGCAGCGCGGGTCCACCAGGACCTGTACGGTGCGCGGCGCGTCGGGCCTGCCGACGACCACCTTCGCCCCGTCGGCCGCCGCGGGCAGTTTCGCCAGCCGGTCCGCGATGGGGCTGGTCCGCACGACGGCCGAAGCCGAGGACGACGCGGCGCCGTCCCCGCCGGAGCCGCCGCAGCCGGCCAGTGCCGTGCCCAGCAGGGCCGCCGCGGCGGCCGCCGTCACGATCCGTCCCGCGCGCCCTGTCCCGCGTACCGCCCCGCGCACACCCACCACCGAAACCCTCTCCACGTAAGGCCCGCAGCGCCGTCCGGGCCGCCAAAGCCATCAAGTTCGCCAAGGCCGCCAAAGCCCTGAAGCTCTACAAACCCCCCAAGCCACCCCATCGCACCCTACGATCCCGTCCGCCCCGCCCGCATCGGCCATTCGGCCTGGCAACAGGTCCCGAAACACGACATCCCGCCCCTGGACACCCCTCCGGCACCCCGTGTAGCAACTCCCCCATGACGATCAACGGCGGCATTTCCTTCTGGTACGCGACGGACACCACCGCCCCCCAGCCGGCCCGCGCCCCCCTCACCCACGACGCCACGGCCGACGTCGTCATCGTCGGCGGCGGCTACACCGGTCTGTGGACCGCCTACTACCTCAAGTCCTCCGCACCCGACCTGCGCGTCACCGTCCTGGAGCAGAAGTTCTGCGGCTACGGCGCCTCCGGCCGCAACGGCGGCTGGCTCTACAACGGCATCGCCGGCCGCGACCGGTACGCCGAACTCCACGGCCACCAGGCCGCCCTCCGCCTCCAGCAGGCCATGAACGACACGGTCACCGAGGTCATCGACGTCACCGTCAAGGAGGGCATCGAGGCCGACGTCCACCGCGGCGGCGTCCTCGAAGTCGCCCGCACCCCCGCCCAGCTGACCCGCCTCAGGGCCTTCCACACCGCCGAGCTCGGCTTCGGCGAGACCGACCGCGAGTTCCACGACGCCCCCGCCACCCGCGCCCGCGTCGACATCGCCGACGCCGTCGGCTCCAGCTGGACCCCGCACGGTGCCCGGGTCCACCCCCTGAAACTGGTCAAGGGCCTCGCCGCGGCCTGCGAACGCCTCGGGGTCGTCATCCACGAGTCGACCCCCGTCACCGAGATCGCCCCCCGCCGCGCCGTCACCCCGTACGGCACGGTCCGCGCCCCCTTCGTCCTGCGCTGCACCGAGGGCTTCACCGCCGCCCTCAAGGGCCAGAAGCGCACCTGGCTCCCGATGAACTCCTCGATGATCGCCACGGCCCCGCTGCCGCCGGAGGTCTGGGCCTCCCTCGGCTGGTCGGGGCGCGAGGTCATCGGCGACATGGCCCACGCCTACATGTACGCCCAGCGCACCGCGGACGACCGCATCGCGATCGGCGGCCGCGGCGTCCCGTACCGCTACGGCTCGCGCACGGACAACGACGGCCGCACCCAGCCGGCCACGATCACCGCCCTGACCGCCCTCCTCACCTCGTTCTTCCCCCAGCTCACCGGTACGGAGATCACCCACGCCTGGTCCGGCGTCCTCGGCGTGCCCCGCGACTGGTGCGCCACCGTCTCCCTGGACCGCACCACCGGCCTCGGCCTGGCCGGCGGCTACGTCGGCTCCGGCGTCGCCACCGCCAACCTCGCGGCCCGCACCCTGCGCGACCTGGTCCTGGAGAACTACACGGACCTGACCTCGCTCCCCTGGGTCAACCACCGCGTCCGCCGCTGGGAGCCGGAGCCCTTCCGCTGGCTCGGCGTCCAGGCCCTGTACGCCGCCTACCGCGAGGCCGACCGCCACGAGACCGCCACCCACCGCCCCACGACAACCCCCCTGGCCCGCCTGGCCAACCGCATCTCAGGCCGCCACTGACCCCGAACACAGGAAGGCCCCGGGTGATCACCCGGGGCCTTCCTCTTTCGTCCGAACCCCTCGGTCGACAAGCCTCTGACCTGGGGTGGAGCCGCCTATCGGAATCGAACCGATGACCTGGAGCTTACAAGGCAACCGCTCTGCCAACTGAGCTAAGGCGGCATGACGCCCACCCGCAAACCCACCACGCGTGGAGCCGCCATCACTCTACACAGGCCCGGATTCCCCGAGCCATCACGTTCTGGGGGTCCCGTAACCGCCAGCGCACACGTTCGTTGAACGAACTGGCGTGCCGTTCTGAAGATCAGATCGGGGGGAGTGATGGCGAACCGCGTGACGGGGGACGAAGCCCGTCGCATCAAGCGCGAACACCTCGGGGTGGGTGATCGCACCAAACACCGGACGCGGACAGCAGCTCCGCTGAAGGGCCTGAGCAGGGAACCCGGCGCACAGCAGCGCGTCTACCGGTTCCGTGTCTACCCCACCGCCGAGCAGGCGGCCCAGCTCGCCCGCACCTTCGGCGCCTGCCGCTGGGTCTACAACGAGGGCCTCGCCCTCCGGGCGAAGGCCTGGGAGGAACACCGGGTCTCGCTGGGCTTCGCGGAGACGTGCCGGGCGCTGACGGGCTGGAAGCGGCTACCGGAGACGGCATGGCTGAGGGAGGCGTCCTCGACGGTCCTCCAGCAGTCGCTGCGGCACCTCGACTCGGCGTTCTCCCGGTTCTTCAGGGGATCGGCGAAGTACCCGCGGCGGAAGTCGAAGCACCGGTCGCGCGACTCCGCGACCTACGTCCGCTCCGGCTTCCGCTGGGCCGAGGACCCGGAGCGCCCGGGCACGGCCTCGGTCACGCTGGCCAAGCAGACGACACCCCTGGACGTGCGCTGGTCCCGCGCGGTGCCGCCGGGGCAGTTGCCGGTGAAACTGACGGTCACCCGGGACCGGGCGGGCCGGTTCTTCCTTTCCGTGCTGGTCGAGGAGTTCATCTCGGCGCTCCCCGAGGCGTTCCTCACCGACAGCCGGGAGCCGAAGGCGGTCGGGCTGGACCTCGGACTCGCGACGCTGGTGACGCTGGACGACGGGGAGAAGCTGCCGCACCCCCGGCTGCTGAGGCAGTACGAGAAGCAGCTCGCCTCGCTCCAGCGCGACCTGCACCGGAAGCGGAAGGGTTCGAAGAACCGCGAGAAGGCCCGCGTGCGGATCGCCCGCCTGTACGCCTCGATCGGTGATGTCCGGAGTGATCTCCTGGACCGGTTCACGACCCGCCTCGTGCGCGAGAACCAAGTGCTCGTGGTGGAGGACCTGCCGATCCGCAATCTCGCGCGCGCGGCGACGGGACGGGGCAGTCGCCGCAAGGCAGCACTGAACCGGTCCCTGTCCGACGCGGCTTGGGGCGAACTCCTACGCCGGCTCCACTACAAGTGCGCGTGGTACGGACGGACGCTGGTGATCGTGGACCGGTTCTTCCCTTCTACCCGGCGCTGCTCCTCGTGCCACACGAAGGGACCGAAGCTCGACGTCTCCATCCGCGCGTGGACCTGCACGGAGTGCGGTGCGGCCCACGACCGGGACACGAACGCCGCCGTGAACCTCCGGGAAGAGGGGATGCGGCTCTACTGGACGGTGGCCGCGGCGCTTCCGCCCGGGCAGAAGCCCGCGTGTGTGATCCGGGCTTCCGACCTGGTGGATCTCGCACCGGCCGCGTAGCCACCCGCAGTACGGACCGACGGGCCGTCGGCCGCAATGCCTGTGGAGCCCGTGTCAGACCGGCCGGGCGGGACCCTCAGGGTCACGCCCGACCGGCAACGGGCGTGGAAGCAGGAATCACCACTGGTGACAGTGGTGGGGCGTAGCGCCATGGCCAAAAGCGCGTTGCTCTGCCTCTCGCCAAGGGCACGGAGCCGCCCCCGCCGGCCGCTCGCACACCGGCCCCGGCCCGCCGGGCGAGGTTCAAATCACGGGGGGCGGGGTGCTGACAGGAGGCGGCGGGGCGGGTAGCGTCGGGCGGAGTCCTGTTACTGGACTAGACCTTCCACTCGGATCGTCCGGCACGTTCCTGCCGGTAGAAGGGATTCATCACCATGGCTTCTGTCACTTTCGACAAGGCGACCCGGCTGTACCCCGGCGGCGACAAGCCCGCCGTCGACCAGCTGGAGCTGGAGATCGAGGACGGCGAGTTCCTCGTCCTCGTCGGCCCCTCCGGCTGCGGCAAGTCCACCTCCCTGCGCATGCTCGCGGGCCTGGAGGACGTCAACGGCGGCGCCATCCGCATCGGTGACCGCGACGTCACGCACCTGCCGCCCAAGGACCGGGACATCGCGATGGTGTTCCAGAACTACGCGCTCTACCCGCACATGACCGTCGCCGACAACATGGGCTTCGCGCTCAAGATCGCGGGCGAGGACAAGGCGACCATCCGCCGCAAGGTCGAGGACGCGGCGAAGATGCTCGACCTCACCACCTACCTCGACCGCAAGCCGAAGGCGCTCTCCGGCGGCCAGCGCCAGCGCGTCGCCATGGGCCGCGCCATCGTGCGCAAGCCGCAGGTCTTCCTCATGGACGAGCCGCTGTCGAACCTCGACGCCAAGCTCCGCGTCTCGACCCGCACCCAGATCGCCGCGCTCCAGCGCGACCTCGGCATCACGACGGTCTACGTCACCCACGACCAGGTCGAGGCCATGACCATGGGCGACCGGGTCGCGGTCCTCAAGGACGGTCTGCTCCAGCAGGTCGACACCCCGCGCAACATGTACGACCGCCCCGCGAACCTCTTCGTGGCCGGGTTCATCGGCTCGCCCGCCATGAACCTCGTCGAGGTACCGATCACCGACGGCGGCGTGAAGTTCGGCGACAGCATCGTCCCCGTCTCGCGCGAGGCGCTGTCCGCCGCCGCCGACGCGGGCGACCGCACCGTCACGGTCGGCGTGCGCCCCGAGCACTTCGACATCGGCGACACCGGCGGCCTGACCATCACCGTGAACGTCGTCGAGGAACTCGGCGCCGACGGCTACGTCTACGGCAGCGCCGCGGTCGGCGCCGACAAGGCCAAGGACATCGTGGTCCGCGTCGGCGGCCGCCAGGTCCCGGAGAAGGGCTCGACGCTGCGCGTGGTGCCGCGCGCCGACGAGATCCACGTGTTCTCGACCTCCTCGGGCGCCCGCCTCTCCGGCTGACACCCGCCGCACGGAACACAGAAGGAGGGGCGCCCCGCCAAGGGGCGCCCCTCCTTCGGCAGTTGCGGCCGGCCCGCGCCAACCCCCGCCGGAGACCCCGCCGAAGCCCCGCCGGAGCCCGCGCGCATCCCGCGCCGGCCCCCGCGCCAAACCCCGGCAGACCGGGCCATTCGGCCGCACCCGTCAACCCCTTATTCGAAAAGCCACGTCGAACCATCCCCCGACAGGGTGACTAAATGTCGCCAAATCTTCACCGAGCGCTACTCTCGCCCTCGTGACCCACACTGCCCGCCGTATCGGCCGTTCCCTCGCCCTGGTCCTGCCCGTCGTCCTGGTCCTGTCCGGGACCCTCGCGGTCACCATGGTCCCCTGGGCGGACAACACCCCCTCCCAGATCCTCACCGCCTCCGCCGAGGACGTGTCCGTCCCCGCGAAGCCGCGCGCCGCACAGGAACTCCTGCGCGACAAGCTGCTCAGCGAGCTCCAGCAGGGCCAGGAGCCGGGCGCCGTCCTCACGCACCTCCAGCAGGAGGTGGACCGGCGGCCGTCGCTCGCCGAGCACTGCGTGGGCATCGCGCGCGCTCTGGGCCGGGCCGCCGTCGACGCGTACGGACCCACGAAGGCCCAGTCCTTCGCGCGCCCCGTCTGCGACACCTCCTACGCGGCCGGCGTCGCCTCCATGGGCTGACCCCCGCCGACCCCCGCCGCGCCTGCCACCGCCGGGGCAGGGGCCGTCCCTACGCTGACGGCCATGAGCGACGTCCCTCCAGTACCCCCCGCACCTCCCGCACCTCCCGTACTTCCCCAATCCACCGATCTCGCGGCCGCGTTCCCGGCCTTCCCCACCCAGGCGGTCGTCCTGGCGGGCGGCCAGGGTTCGCGGCTGCGGCCGTATACGGACGACCGGCCGAAGCCGATGGTCGAGATCCCCGGTACGGGGCTGCCGATCATCGGGCACCAGCTGGCCTGGCTCGCGGCGGAGGGTGTCACCGACGCCGTCGTCTCCTGCGGGCACCTCGCCGAGGTGCTCCAGGAGTGGCTGGCCCGGGCCCCGTTGCCGCTCCGCGTGACCACCGTCGTCGAGGAGGAGCCGCTGGGACGCGGCGGCGGCCTCAAGTACGCCGCCCGCCGGCTCCCGCACGCCGACCGGCCCTGGTACGCGACGAACGGCGACGTGTGGACCCGGTTCCCGCTGCGCGAGATGGCCGCCTTCCACACCGAACGCGGGGCCGTGGCGACCCTGGCGCTGGCCCGGCCGCGCATGCCGTGGGGGGTCGTGGAGACCAACGAGTACGGGCAGGTACTGGACTTCATCGAGGCGCCGCCGTCGCCTTATCCGATCAACGCGGGGGTGTACGTCTTCGCCCCCGAATTCACCGCGCTGCTCCCCGACTTGGGGGACCACGAGCGGACGACGTTCCCGCGCCTGGCCCGCGAACGCCGGCTGGCGGGCTATCCGCTGCCCCAGGGGGCCTACTGGCGGGCGATCGACACCGCGAAGGACCTGACCGAGGCCGCACGGGAGTTGGCGGCCCAGACGGCCCCCTGAGGCTTCCCCGGGCCCCGGCCGCCCGGCGACCCCGACCCGCTCCCACACACCCGCACGCGAAGGGGCCCGGCACGCTCCTCGCGCGCCGGGCCCCCGGGCCGTGTCGGGTGTGCCGTACGGGTCAGCCGAGCAGGCCGCCGACCAGGCCGGGCTTCTTGGTCGGGGTGTCCCCGCCGCCACCGCTCCCGCCGCGGCTCCCCGAGGACGAGGTGGGCGGCTGCTGCGGGCTGGACTGCTTCGGGGCGCTGCTGCGCGGGGCCCGGCTGCTGCTCGTACCGCTGCCGCCCTTGGTGGCGGACGGGGTCCCGCCGCCGGTGCCCGCGGTCTCCCGGGCCGTGGAGCCGGTACTGGTACGGCCGGGCTTCGCCGTCGGCGCCGAGGGGGCCACGGACGGGGCCGGCGCCTGCTTCGACGGCTGCTGCCGCACGGGCTCGGGCTGCCTGGCCGGAGCCTTCTGGAGCGGCGTACCCGGCAGGTAGTTGCTCGGGGCCTCTCCCGGCCCGGGCACGGTGACCACCGTGGAGGAGCGCACGGCCCCGCCGAGGAGGGAACCGACGAGCAGGGTGAGCCCGCACACGACGGTGGCCATGACGGCCCCGCGCCGCAGGACCCGCCGGCGCAGCCGCCAGACCTCGGAGCGCGGGCCGAGCGTGCGCCACGCCTCGCCCGCGAGCCGCCCGTCGAGGGAGTACACCGGCGCGCCCGCGATGATCAGCGGGCTCCAGGCGGCCAGGTAGATGATGTCGGGCGCGTCGTACGCCGGGACGGTCTTCCAGCTCACCGTCATCAGCAGCGCGGCGGACAGCAGCGCGCCGATGCAGGCGGCGAACCGCTGCCACAGCCCGAAGACCGTCAGGACGCCCACGATCACCTGGAGGAAGGCCACGCTCAGCCCGGCCCCGACCGGGTGCGCCAGCGCGAAGTCGCGCAGCGGCTCGGCCAGCGCCCACGGGTGCAGGGTCTGGAGCCAGGTGACCATGGAGCCGCGTTCGCCGCCGTCGAAGTAGACGGGGTCGCACAGCTTGCCCATGCCGGCGTAGACGGAGATGAACCCGAGGAAGACGCGCAGCGGGAGCAGCACCACGCCGAGGTTCATGCGGCGGCCGGGGTAGTAGGAGGCCTGGCCGCGGGCGTCGCCGGCGCGCCGGGAGTCGCCGTCCGGGTCCCCGCCGGGGTACTGCGGCGCGTGGTGCTCGCGCGGCAGGTCCCGTACGGCGGCCAGCGGGCGGGTGTCCTCCGGGTCCCCGTAGCTGCGCTGACCGATGACGGTCGGCGTGGCGAGGGTGTCCCCGGCGAGGTCGTGGGCCAGGTCCACGCGGGGGATGACCTGGGTGGCGCCGCCGTCGTACTCGTCGTGGCCGCGCCCCGCCTCCCGTACGGCTTGCAGGAGTCCGCCCATCGCGGCGGAGTCGCCGGGGGCGGACTTGCCGCTCCACACGACGGGGGCCCGGCGGCGGGTGGCTCCGGCGGCGGCGACCGCGGCCACGCCGAGGACGGGCGCGCGGCCGGGGGCATTCGCGGGCTTGGAACGCGCGCTCGGGCTCGGTGCGAGCCGCACGCGGAAGCTGGCGTGGTTGACGATGACCTGTGCGGGGTCGCACGGCACCTTGACCATGCTCAGCGCGGGCTGGTCGTCGAACCCTGACGTTCTGGTGTCCACACTCATCTAACCGAGTGATCAGTGTTTAGGACACTGCCTTGACATCAGGGATCTGTCCGAGACCCGTCAAGATCAAGTCACCCCGCCCGAAAAGGGCGGGGTGACACGCTCACGTGTCACTTTCCGTGAGCCAAGTGGATCAAGCCGGCCGTCCGTTCGCCGGGACGGCCGGACGGATCAGGCGCGGCCGCGCTCGGCGCGGCGGCGGGCCGCCTCGTAGAGGACGACGCCCGCGGCGACACCGGCGTTCAGCGACTCGGCGCCGCCCGGCATCGGGATGCGGACCAGGTAGTCGCAGTTCTCGCCGACGAGGCGGCCGAGGCCCTTGCCCTCGGAGCCGACGACGATGACGACGGGACCGGCGAGCGCTTCCAGGTCGTTGACCGTGTGCTCGCCCTCGGCGGCGAGGCCGACGACGGTGATGCCGGCCTTCTTGTAGTCCTGGAGGGCGCGGGTCAGGTTGGTGACGCGGGAGACCGGGGTGCGGGCCGCGGTGCCGGCCGAGGTCTTCCAGGCGCCGGCGGTCATGCCGGCGGCGCGGCGCTCGGGGATGACCACGCCGTGGCCGCCGAAGGCGGAGACGGAGCGGACGATGGCGCCGAGGTTGCGCGGGTCGGTGACCCCGTCGAGGGCGACGATCAGCGGGTCGTCGCCGGTTTCGTACGCGGCGGCGGTGAGGTCCTCCGGGTGCGCGTACTCGTACGGCGGGACCTGGAGGACGAGGCCCTGGTGGTTGAGCCCGTTGGTCATCCGGTCGAGCTCGGGGCGCGGGGCTTCCATCAGGTTGATGTTGCCGCGCTCGGAGGCGAGCTGGAGGGCCTCGCGGACGCGCTCGTCGTTGTCGATGAACTGCTGGACGTAGAGGGTGGTGGCGGGGACGCCGTCGCGCAGCGCCTCGAAGACCGGGTTGCGGCCGACGACCATCTCGCTGGTGCCCTTGGGGCCGCCGCGGCGCGGGGCGGGGCGGCGCTTGGCGGCCTGGCGGGCGATGGCGTTGCTGATCCGGTTCGCCTTGTGCTTCTTGCGGTCCTCGGCCTTGGGCGTGGGGCCCTTTCCTTCCAGGCCCTTGCGCCGCTGGCCACCGCTGCCGACCGTGGCGCCCTTCTTGTTGGACGTGCGGCGGTTCCTGCGCTGGCTGTTCCCGGCCATGACCTCTACCTGTTTCGTTGGTGCTGCGATATGTACGTATGAAGAGTGTGCCGCCCGGATCGCCGGGCGGCACAGTCGGACTGCTCCGGCTCCGCCGGGCTCAGCGGGGGCCGAGCGTCCAGCGCGGACCCGTCGGGCTGTCCTCGACGACCAGGCCGGACTGCTGGAGCTGGTCGCGGATGGCGTCGGCGGTCGCCCAGTCCTTGCGGGCCCGGGCGGACTCGCGCTGCTCCAGGACGAGGCGTACGAGGGTGTCCACGGCGCCGTGGAGGTCCTCGCCGCGGTCGGATTCGCCGGCCCAGTGCGGGTCGAGCGGGTCCAGGCCGAGCACGGCCAGCATGGCCCGTACCTCCGACAGACGGGCGATCGCCGCGTCCTTGTCGTCGGCGGCGAGCGCGCTGTTGCCCTGGCGGACGGTGGTGTGGACGATGGCGAGCGCCTGCGGGACGCCCAGGTCGTCGTCCATCGCCTCGGCGAAGGCCGGCGGCACCTCGGCGGCGGCCTCGACGGGCCCGCCCGCCTTCTCGATGACGCGCTGGTAGAAGCCCTCGATGCGGGCGAAGGCGGACTCCGCCTCGCGCAGGGCCTCCTCGCTGTACTCGATCATCGACCGGTAGTGCGGGGTGCCGAGGTAGTAGCGCAGGACGATCGGGCGCCACTGCTTGACCATCTCGGAGACGAGGACCGAGTTCCCGAGGGACTTGGACATCTTCTCGCCGGACATGGTGACCCAGGCGTTGTGCACCCAGTACTTCGCGAACTCGTCGCCGAAGGCCTTGGCCTGGGCGATCTCGTTCTCGTGGTGCGGGAAGATCAGGTCCAGGCCGCCGCCGTGGATGTCGAAGGCCTCGCCGAGGTACTTGTGCGCCATCGCGGAGCATTCGAGGTGCCAGCCGGGACGGCCGCGGCCCCAGGGCGTCTCCCAGGAGGGCTCGCCGGGCTTGACGGACTTCCACATGGCGAAGTCGCGCGCGTCGCGCTTGCCGGTCTCGCCGGTGGACTCCGGCTGGCGGATGTTGTCGAGCTCCTGGCGGGACAGCGAGAGGTAGCCCGGGAAGGACTTCACGTCGAAGTAGACGTTGCCCTCGGACTCGTAGGCGTGGCCGCGCTCGATGAGCCCGCGCATCATCTCGACCATCTCGGTGACGTGTCCGGTCGCGCGGGGCTCGTAGGTGGGCGGGAGGCAGCCGAGGGCCGAGTAGCCGTCGTTGAAGGCGCGCTCGTTCTCGTAGCCGATGGACCACCAGGGGCGGCGCTGCTCGGCGGACTTCGCGATGATCTTGTCGTCGATGTCCGTGACGTTGCGGATGAAGGTGACCTCGTAGCCCCGGTACTCGAACCAGCGGCGCATCATGTCGAAGTTGAGGCCCGACCGGATGTGCCCGATGTGCGGGGCCGCCTGGACGGTGGCGCCACAGAGGTAGATCGAGACACAGCCCGCTGTGAGCGGGGTGAAGTCGCGGATCTGCCGGGCGCTGGTGTCGTACAGGCGAATAGTCACGGCATCCAGGGTAGTGCGCCTCTAGCAGTGCCCCGCGACCCTTTGGGGACGCGGGGGCGGGGATTGCCGCCGAAGCGGTGCGGACGGGGCGCGTACGAGGTCCCGTACGGGCGGTTTTCCCGGTTGGTGAGGGATGCGCTCCGGCACGGCACCGGCCGGGTCTCAGGCCCGGCCCGTCCGGTACACGAGGGCGGTGGCGATGGCGGCGAGCCCCTCGGCCCGGCCGGTCAGGCCCAGTCCGTCGGTGGTGGTGCCGGACACCGCGACGGGGGCGCCCGCGGCGGCCGCGAGCGCCTTCTGCGCCTCTTCGCGCCGCTTGCCGACCTTCGGGCGGACGCCGATCACCTGGACGGCGATGTTGCCGATCTCGAAGCCCTCGGCGCGGACGATCCGGGCGGCTTCCGCCAGAAGGGTGACGCCGGAGGCGCCGGACCACTCGGGCCGGGACGTGCCGAAGTGCGCGCCGAGGTCGCCGACGCCGGCGGCGGAGAAGAGCGCGTCGCAGGCGGCGTGCGCGGCGACGTCTCCGTCTGAGTGCCCGGCGAGGCCGTCCTCGCCCTCCCACAGCAGGCCGGCGCACCACAGCTCGCGGCCGGCCTCGAAGGCGTGGACGTCGGTGCCGATGCCGACGAGCGGCATCAGGGGCGCGGCGGCCTGCCCGGCGGGGTCTGCGGGACTAGTAGGCATCGGTGGCCCTCCTGCGGGCGAGTACGGCCTCGGCGAGGACCAGGTCGAGCGGACGGGTGACTTTGAAGGCCTCTTCGTGGCCGGGGACGGTCACGACGGTCACGCCGAGCCGTTCCACCATGCCGGCGTCGTCGGTGGCGCCCTCCCCGAGGACGGCGATCTCCCGGTGGGCGCGCAGCAGGGTCTCCAGGTCGAAGCCCTGGGGGGTCTGGACGGCGCGCAGCCGGGCGCGCTCGGGCGTGGCGACGACCGGCTCGGGCTCGCCGGGCTTGCCGGGCTCGACCTCCTTGACGGTGTCGGCCAGGGGCAGCGCGGGGACGACGGCGGGGGCGCCGTCGCGCACGGCTTCGACGACGGTGTCGACGGTGTCGACGGGGACGAGCGGGCGGGCCGCGTCGTGGATGAGTACGGAGGTGACGTCCTGCGGGAGGGCGTCCAGGCCGGCGCGTACGGACTCCTGGCGGGTCTCGCCGCCGGGGACGACCAGGACCTCGGTGCGGTCGGGCAGGGCGTGCTCGTCGAGCAGGAGGCGGACCTCGGCGGCCCCGTCGGAGGGGGCGACGACCACGACGAGGGACACGGCGCGGGAGCGGGCCATGGCGCGGACGGCGTGGATGAGCATGGGCGTCCCGCCGAGGGCCCGCAGGGCCTTGGGGGCACCGGGGCCGAGGCGGACCCCGCGGCCCGCGGCCGGGATCACCGCGGCCGTGCGGTGGGGACGCGATTCGTCAGACATCAGTAGCTCCGAGCCAGGTTTGTGACTTCGGCCGACATGGGTATGGCCTGAAGCGTGCCGGGTGCGACGCCCTCGCCCCTTCCGTGACGACCGGTCGAGCAGGCTGCCCGAGCCCGGCACGCCAAGAAAAAAGGTATGGGTACAGACATGCCGCAGCGCCCGGCAACAGCTCCCTCGTGGAGGAGGGAGCTCGTCATCGGGCACCGCGGCACAGCTGTGTACTGCTCATTGTTCTGATGAACGGGGCTTCGCGTCAGGACGCGAGAACCTCGTCGAGGAGGGCCTCGGCCTTGTCCTCGTTGGTGTTCTCCGCGAGCGCGAGCTCGCTGACGAGAATCTGGCGCGCCTTCGCGAGCATGCGCTTCTCACCCGCGGAGAGCCCTCGCTCACGCTCACGACGCCACAGGTCACGCACCACTTCGGCGACCTTGATGACATCGCCAGAAGCGAGCTTCTCCAGATTTGCCTTGTAGCGCCGGGACCAGTTCGTCGGCTCTTCTGCATACGGTGCGCGGAGCACCTCGAAGACCCGGTCCAGCCCGTCCTGGCCGACTACGTCGCGAACGCCGACGAACTCCGCATTGTCCGCAGGCACACGAACCGTCAGGTCGCCCTGGGCGACCTTGAGCACCAAGTAGGTCTTGTCCACGCCTTTGATCTGGCGAGTTTCGATGGCCTCGATCAGCGCGGCCCCGTGATGGGGATAGACCACGGTGTCGCCAACCTTGAACGTCATGTGACAGGTACCCCTTCCGTGGCTATCCAGGGTAACACGAGATTTGACTGTTATGAATGGCGTTTTCGCAGGTCAGGGCACATCTCGGGGCTTGACAACAGCGACAGGGACGTGCTGCGAAGGGCTCCGGGAAGGGGGTATTCGCAGGTCGGAGGCGCTGTGCGGACCGGGCGAAACGACCACCGTACACCTGACGAAGGAGTCCGCGAGAGTGACGTACGTCCCGTTTTGCCGGGTTCAGAAGCCGGAAACCGAAGTACTCCGTTCGACTGGCGGGCACCCGTACGGAGCGGGTTCCGGCCCAATCCGGAATTGATCACGCGGCGGCGTTCGACGGAATCCGGAAATTGATCACCGGACGGCACGCGGACGATATGGGGAATGCAAGATCGCCGGACCCGCTCAGGGCGGCGTGCGCGCTGCGGAGGGTCGGGTGCGGGGGCGGGGCGGCGGCTCGGTAACCTAAGCGCGCTGACACACCCTTAGGGCGGCTTTACCTCGGCCGTCCCGAGCGTCCACCCTCCCGTCCGTACGTCCTAGGAGTTGCCGCCGCCGTGAGCCGCAGCCTTCGACGCGGCGCCCTCGCCGCTTCCGCCGTCGTGTTCTCGATCGCTTCGCTCGCCGCGTGCGGTGCGGGCAACGACGCGCAGACTCTCCAGATCAAGCCGGACAACGCCGCCGTCACCAAGGGCGAGATCCAGATCCAGAACGCCCTGGTGATCACCCAGGCGGAGAAGGACAAGAAGGGCCCGGCCGTCGTCTCGGCGACGGTCTTCAACAACGGCGACAAGGCGCAGACCCTGGACGGGATCACCCTCAAGGGTGGCAAGTCCAAGGTCGTCCTGAAGGCCGCGGAGGGTTCCGGCAAGATCACCGTGCCGGCCTTCGGCTCCGTGGTGATCGGCGGCAAGGACAACGCCTCCGCCGTGATCGAGGGCGGCCGCACGGCCGTCGAGGACGGCAACGTGCAGGAGGTCGTCTTCGACCTGAGCCGCACGGGCGACGTGGCCCTGGAGGCCTTCATCGTGCCGGCCGCCGGCATGTACGCGGGCTTCGGCCCCACCGAGGCCCCGGCGGCCCCGGCCGTGGGCGCCAGCCCGTCCGGCAGCCCGTCCGGCGCGGCCTCCGGGTCCCCCTCGGGCGCGCCGTCCGGTTCGCCGTCCGGCTCCCCCTCGGGCGCTGCGGGCGCCCCGTCGGGCAAGCCCTCCGGCTCCCCCTCCCCCAGCGCCGGCCACTGAGGCCCGCAGCGGGACCGCTCGTACACGGGGAAGGCCCCCAGCCTGTGAGGCTGGGGGCCTTCCCCGTCGCGTACCGCCCCGCGTGCGGACCACTGCTTACGGCTCGAACTTGTAGCCCAGGCCGCGGACCGTCACCAGGTAGCGCGGCGCGCCCGGGTCCGGCTCGATCTTGGCGCGCAGGCGCTTGACGTGGACGTCGAGGGTCTTGGTGTCGCCGACGTAGTCCGCGCCCCACACCCGGTCGATCAGCTGCATGCGGGTCAGCACGCGGCCCGCGTTGCGCAGCAGCATCTCCAGCAGGTCGAACTCCTTCAGCGGGAGGTCCACCTTCCCGCCGCCGACGGTGACCACGTGTCGGTCCACGTCCATCCGTACCGGCCCGGCCTCCAGGGCCGCCGGGGTGACCTCCTCCGGTTCGCCGCGGCGGCGCAGGACCGCTCGGATGCGGGCGACCAGCTCCCGCGAGGAGAAGGGCTTGGTGACGTAGTCGTCGGCTCCTATCTCCAGCCCGACGACCTTGTCGATCTCGCTGTCCTTGGCGGTCACCATGATCACGGGGACGTTGGAGCGGCCGCGCAGCTGCCGGCAGACCTCGGTGCCGGGCAGGCCGGGCAGCATCAGGTCGAGCAGGACGAGGTCGGCGCCGTTGCGCTCGAACTCGTCGAGCCCGTCGGGCCCGGTCGCCGCGATCGCGACCTCGAAGCCTTCCTTGCGGAGCATGTAGGACAGGGCGTCGCTGAAGGATTCCTCATCCTCGACGACGAGCACTCGGGTCACGGAAGGACCTCCGGGGCAGGGATGACTGGTTCTGGTTCGAGCAGGGGTCGGGCGGGTGCGGGGGCCGGCGCGGCCGCCTCGGGGAGCCGCAGGGTGAACGTGGAGCCCTGGCCCTCCGAGCTCCATACCGACACCTCCCCGCCGTGCGAGGCTGCCACGTGCTTCACGATCGCGAGGCCGAGGCCCGTACCTCCCGTGGCGCGGGAGCGGGCCGGGTCCACGCGGTAGAAGCGCTCGAAGACGCGCTCGCGGTCCTTCTCCGGGATGCCGATGCCCTGGTCGGTCACGGCTATCTCGATCAAGTCTCCACCCGGCGCGGTCACCCGTCGCGCGGCGATGCCGACGCGGGTGCGGGCCGGGCTGTAGTTGACGGCGTTCTCCACGAGGTTCCCGAGGGCGGCCGCCAGCTGCCCCCGGTGTCCCCATACCCGCAGGTCGGCGGTGCCGCCGGCGGCCATGGTGATCTGCTTGGAGGTGGCCGTGTGGCGGCAGCGGTCGATGGCCTCCGCCACCAGCGTGTCCACGCGTACGGGCTCGGCGTCCTCCAGGGCCTCGTCGTTCTGTACCCGGGAGAGGTCGATCAGTTCCTGTACGAGGTTGATCAGGCGGGCCGACTCGATCTGCATGCGGCCCGCGAAGCGGCTGACCGCCTCTGGGTCGTCGGAGGCGTCCATGACGGCCTCCGAGAGCAGGGAGATCGCTCCGACCGGGGTCTTCAGCTCGTGCGACACGTTCGCGACGAAGTCGCGGCGCACCGCCTCGATGCGGCGGGCCTCGGTGAGGTCCTCGACGAGCAGCAGCACGAGCCGGGACCCCAGCGGGGCGACGCGGGCCGAGACGGCGAGGGCCTCGCCGCGGCCGGTGCCGCGGCGCGGGAGGTCGAGCTCGATCTGACGTATCTCTCCGTCCCGGCGGGTGTCGCGGGCCATGTGGAGCATCGGTTCCACGGCGAGCTTCCCGCCGCGGACCAGCCCGAGGGCGTACGCCGCCGAGCTGGCCTTGACCACCGCGTCGCCTTCGTCGAGGACGACGGCGGAGGAGCGGAGCACGGAGAGGACCGTGTCCACGCCGGGCGGGAGCACCGCGTTGATGTCGGGGCGCATGGAGCTCCGGGTGGGGCGGGCTTGGTCGCGCTCGCTCCAGCGGAACGCCAGCATCGCGATCACGCCGGTGCAAAGACCGGCGATCGCTGCAGCTGCGGCGACCGCCGCGTTCACGTCCATGCATCCAGGTTAAGCAGGCACGACGGCACTTCCACAGCCGTTCGGGTGGCACCTCGAACAGTCGTCGCCCAGAGTTCACCCTGGCGACGGGGTTGATTCACTTGTGGTGCCGGAGTCGGACGCGTTGGGGGCCGAACGTGTCAACGTGGGGCAAGAGGCCACGCAGCAGTAGGCGAGTAGGCGAGAGAGGGACACCAATGCGGGACGCGTACCACGAGGAACTGGACTCGATCGGAGAGAGCCTGGTCGAGATGGCCCGGCTCGTCGGTTCCGCGATCGGGCGGGCCACCACCTCCATGCTCGACGCCGACCTGAAGCTGGCCGAGAGCGTCATCGCCGCCGACCAGAAGGTGGACGACCTCCAGCACGACCTGGAGGCCCGGGCGATCGCCCTGCTGGCCCGCCAGCAGCCGGTCGCCACCGATCTGCGCATAGTCGTCACCTCCCTGCGCATGAGCGCCGACCTGGAGCGCTCCGGCGACCTCGCGCAGCACGTGGCGAAGCTGGCGCGGCTGCGCTTCCCGGACACGGCGGTGCCGCGGGACCTGCACGCGACCATCCTGGAGATGGGGCAGCTGGCGCAGCGCCTGATGGCGAAGGCGGCCGAGGTCATCATCACGAAGGACGTCGACCTGGCGCTCCAGCTGGAGCAGGACGACGACGAGATGGACCAGCTGCACCGCACCCTGTTCCAGCACCTGATGGACGACCGCTGGAAGCACGGCATCGAGACGGCCGTGGACGTGACCCTGCTGGGCCGCTACTACGAGCGTTTCGCGGACCACGCGGTCTCGGTCGCGAAGCGCGTCGTGTACCTGGTGACGGGCGAGCACGCGGACGAGCTCCAGCAGCCGACGCAGGTCGACGGCGTCTGACCCCGTCCGGGCCCGCGCGTGCGGCGGCACGCTTCAGTGCGCCGTTGACGCGCCGGTGCGGCTGGGCATGAATGAGGGCGAAGGCAACTGCGTACGACGTGCCGTACGTGCTGTGCGTGCCCCCACGAGGAGGATCCATGCCCGATTCCCCCGTCCCCATCACCCCGGAGCAGGAGCAGCCGCCGCGGCCCGAGCCGTTGCGCCTGCCGCTGCTCGCGGCCTGCGGCTGCGGATCGGGCTGCGGCTGCGGCTGCCAGTCCGGCGCCCCCTGCCAGTGCGGCGGCTGAACCCGCCCGCGCCAGAAGGGCCCCTCCCGTCCCCGGGAGGGGCCCTTCACGTTCTCCCCGCGCCGTACGCGCGGGTGGCGGGCGGGACCGCGAGGGCTACTTCTTCTTGCCCTGGTTCTTGACGGCCTCGATGGCGGCGGCCGCGGCGGCCGGGTCGAGGTAGGTGCCGCCCGGCTTCAGGGGCTTGAACTCGGCGTCCAGCTCGTAGGCGAGGGGGATGCCGGTGGGGATGTTGAGGCCCGCGATGTCGGCGTCGGAGATGCCGTCCAGGTGCTTGACCAGGGCGCGCAGGGAGTTGCCGTGCGCGGCGACCAGGACGGTGCGGCCCGCGAGGAGGTCGGGGACGATGCCGTCGTACCAGTACGGCAGCATGCGGACGACGACGTCCTTGAGGCACTCGGTCTTCGGGCGCAGCTCCGGCGGGATCGTCGCGTAGCGCGGGTCCTCGGACTGCGAGTACTCCGTGCCGTCCTCGAGGGCCGGCGGCGGGGTGTCGTACGAGCGGCGCCACAGCATGAACTGCTCCTCGCCGAACTCGGCGAGGGTCTGGGCCTTGTCCTTGCCCTGGAGGGCGCCGTAGTGGCGCTCGTTCAGGCGCCAGGAGCGGTGGACCGGGATCCAGTGACGGTCGGCGGCCTCGAGCGCCATCTGCGCGGTGCGGATCGCGCGCTTCTGGAGCGAGGTGTGCACGACGTCGGGGAGCAGGCCGGCGTCCTTGAGCAGCTCACCGCCGCGGACCGCCTCCTTCTCGCCCTTCTCGTTGAGATTGACGTCCACCCAGCCGGTGAACAGGTTCTTCGCGTTCCACTCGCTCTCGCCGTGACGGAGCAGGATCAGCTTGTACGGTGCGTCGGCCATGCGTACGAGCCTAATGGACGTCCCGGGGCGCTCGCGCGCGGTGTGGACGGCCTCGGATTGACGGTCGGCGTCAATCGAGTGGCGGTCGACGGAGCCTCGATCGTAATGTGCCGAGGGCAAGAGAGACGCTTACACGCCCTGGGGGGATTCCTTATGTCCGTTGAGAGTCTGAGACGGGCCGCCCGGGAGAGCGTGTCGGGTCTGCCGAGGGCGTTCTGGTGGCTGTGGGCGAGCACGCTGGTCAACCGGCTCGGGGCTTTCGTCGCCACGTTCATGACCTTGTACCTGACCATGGACCGGGGCTACTCGGCCTCCTTCGCGGGACTCGTGGTCGCCCTCCACGGGCTCGGCGGCGTGGTCTCCTCGCTCGTCGCGGGGGTGATGACCGACCGGCTGGGGCGGCGTCCGACGCTGCTGGCCGCGCAGGCGTCGACGGCCTTCTCGGTGGCGCTGCTGGGGTTCATGGAGCATCCGGCGGCGATCGCGGCGGTGGCGATGCTGGTCGGCATGACCTCCAACGCCTCGCGGCCGGCGGTCTCGGCGATGATGGCGGACATCGTGCGGCCCGAGGACCGGGTGCGGGCCTTCGCGCTGAACTACTGGGCGATCAACCTCGGCTTCGGGATCAGCGCGGCGGTGGCGGGGCTGGTGGCGGAGTACAGCTACCTGGCGGGCTTCCTGGGCGAGGCGGCCCTGACGCTGGTCTGCGCGGTGCTGGTGTACGTGAAGCTGCCGGAGTCGCGGCCGGTGAAGGACGCCTCGGGGGCCGCGGACGACGGTCCGGAGGTCGGGATGGGGACGGTGCTGCGGGACGGCCGGTTCATGGGGGTCGTCGGGCTGTCGTTCGTCATCTCGCTGATCTTCACGCAGGGCTCGGTGGGGCTGCCGGTGGCGATGGGCGCGGCCGGGTTCTCGCCCGGGGACTACGGCCTGGTCATCGCGGCGAACGGGCTGCTGATCGTGGTGCTCCAGATCCCGGTGACGCGGTTCATCGAGCACCGGGACCCGCAGAAGCTGCTGGTGGTGTCGGCGCTGCTGGCCGGGTACGGGTTCGCGATGACGGCCTTCGCGGGGCCGCTGTGGGCGTACGCGCTGACGGTGTGCGTGTGGACGCTGGCGGAGATCGTGAACTCGCCGACGCAGATGGGGCTCGTGGTGCGGCTGTCGCCGGTGCACGGGCGGGGGCGCTACCAGGGGATGTACACGATGTCCTGGGCGGTGGCGTCGCTGGTGGCCCCGCTGATGGCGGGCGTCGTCATCGACCGGCTCGGCGCGGGCTGGCTGTGGGGGGCCACGGGCGTCCTGGGCACGGTGGCGGCGCTGGGGTACTGGCTGCTGATGCGGAGCATGCCCGAGGGGCGGGAGCGGCCCGTGGCGGAGGGGGCCGGTGTGGTCGCCGGTGCCGGTCAGGCCGGTGCGGTTCCCGGAGCGGGTGAGACGCCCGGAGCCGGTGAGACGCCCGGAGCAGGTGCGGTGCCCGGATTCGGCGAGGTTCCCTCAGCCGGTGCCGTGCCCGGATTCGGTGAGGTGCCCGGAGCCGGTGCCGTTCCCGGAGCCGCCGCGACTGGCGGCCGGCCGGAGCAGCGGCACGTCCCGGCCGCCGAGGCCGTGTAGCCCGCCGTCCGGCGAGCGCGCCGCCCTGCGGATCCCCGCCCGTCAGGCCCCGGCCGACGGGCGGGTCAGGTGCTTGAAGGCGTCGAGGTTGCGGGTGGACTCGCCCCGCGAGACCCGCCATTCGTACTCGCGCCGGATCGCGCCGGCGAAGCCGAGCTCCAGCAGCGTGTTGAAGGCTCCGTCGGCGGCCTCCAGGACGGTGCCGAGGAGCCGGTCGAGGTCGTCCGGGGTGATGACGGACAGCGGGAGCCGGGCCGTGAGGTAGACGTCGCCGAGCGGGTCGACGGCGTAGGCCATCCCGTACAGCTTGAGGTTGCGCTCCAGCAGCCAGCGGTGGACGCCGGGCTCGTTCTCGTCGGGGTGCCGGATCACGAAGGCGTTCACGGAGAGGGAGTGCCGGCCGACGCGCAGGGAGCAGGTGGTGCTCAGCTTGCGCGTGCCGGGGAGCTGGACGACGTACGAGCCCGGTTCGGGGCTCTCCCAGCTGAGCTCGGCGCCGGTCAGGACGCTCTCGATGATCGCGGCGGTGTCAGCCATGGTGGGAGCGTACGCGACGGCGGTGATCGTGCATGGCCGCCGTGTACACGTCGGCGGTGCCGCTGGCGGCGGTGTCCCAGCCGAAGAACTGCGCGTGCCGCGCGGCCTGGCCGCCCATCCGGTCGGCGAGGGCGGGGTCGTCGACGAAGCGGCGCAGCTCGCGTGCGTAGTCGACCGGGTCGTGGCCGGGTACGAGGATCCCCGTGACCCCGTCGTTGACGGCGACGGGCAGGCCCCCGACCGAGGCGGCGAGGACCGGGGTGCCGGTGGCCTGGGCCTCGATGGCGACGAGCCCGAAGGACTCGCTGTAGGAGGGCATGACCAGCACGGACGCGGCCCGGAACCAGTCGGCGAGCCGGTCCTGGTCGACGGGCGGGTGGAAGTGCACGAGGTCGGCGATGCCGAGCTTCGCGGCGAGCTTCTGGAGCCCCTCCGGCTTGGCGAGGCCGCTGCCGCTGGGGCCGCCGACGACGGGGACGAAGAGGCGGCGGCGCAGCGAGGGGTCCTGGCCGACCAGTTCGGCGACGGCCCGCAGGAGGATGTCGGGGGCCTTCAGCGGCTGGATGCGGCCCGCGAAGAGGGGGATCACGGCGTCCTGCGGGAGGCCGAGGCGGGCGCGGGCGGCGGCGCGGCCGTCGCCGACGGTGAAGCGGTCGAGGTTCACGCCGGGGTGGACGACGGCGACCTTGCCGGGCTCGGCGCCGTAGTGGCGTACGAGTTCGTCGGCCTCTTCGGCGGTGTTCGCGATGAGGCGCTGGGCGGCGGCGACGATCTGGGTCTCGCCGATGACGCGGGCGGCCGGCTCGGGGGTGTCGCCCTCGGCCAGCGCGGCGTTCTTGACCTTGGCCATGGTGTGCATCGCGTGGACGAGGGGGACGCCCCAGCGTTCGGCGGCGAGCCAGCCGACGTGGCCGGAGAGCCAGTAGTGGGAGTGGACGAGGTCGTAGTAGCCGGGGCGGTGGCCGGCCCAGGCCTGCATGACGCCGTGGGTGAAGGCGCAGAGCTGGGCGGGCAGCTCCTCCTTGGCGAGGCCCTCGTACGGGCCCGCGTCGACGTGCCGGACGAGGACGCCCGGAGCCAGGTCGACCACGGGCGGCAGACCGCCGGTGGTGGCGCGGGTGAAGATCTCGACCTCGATGTTGATCGCGGCGAGGCGCTTGGCGAGCTCGACGATGTACACGTTCATGCCGCCGGCGTCGCCGGTGCCGGGCTGGTGCAGCGGTGAGGTGTGCACGCTGAGCATGGCCACGCGGCGCGGCTTGCGGTGGTGGCCGACGGCCGGCAGGCGCAGCCGCGGCTGGTCGTGGCGGGTGCTGCGGGCGGCGGCGATGCGGCCGCTGATGCTGCCGCCGAGACGGGACACGTACTGACTCAAGGGAGCAGTTCCTCTCGCTCGGACGACTCGCTCGGTGGTGCCGCGGCCCGCGGTGCCGGGGGTGGCACGGCGGCGCACGGCACGCATGACTGCGGGAGCGCGGTCGGCGCTCTGCAAGGAGTGCAACCCGGACGGCGGCCCCCCGCATTCCGGGGGTGGCGGAATTCCTTCTCGGTTTGCCGGATTTTTATCCTGCCCGGGGGCTCCGCTTACGCTCGGCCCATGGTCTCCCGCAGCACTCCGCCGTCCCAGAAGCGCCCCGTCGGCACCGTGACGCGCGGGACCACGAATCCGAACCGGCTGCGCCGGATGGACCGCTGGATCGCGGCCGCGCACGGGGCGGCGCTGCGGCGTGCGGACGCGCCGGTGGCGGTGGACCTCGGCTACGGGGCGGCCCCCTGGACGGCGGTGGAGCTGCTGGCGCGGCTGCGGGAGGCGGCGCCGGCGGTGCGGGTGGTCGGCATCGAGATCGAGCCCGCGCGGGTGGCGGGGGCCAAGCCGTACGAGCGGGAGGGGCTGAGCTTCCGGCACGGCGGCTTCGAGGTGCCGCTGGACGGGGGCGAGCGGCCGGCGCTGATCCGCGCGGCGAACGTGCTGCGCCAGTACGACGAGGAACAGGTCGCGCAGGTGTGGGAGCGGCTGTGCGCGCGGCTGGCGCCGGGCGGGCTGCTGGTGGAGGGGACCTGCGACGAGATCGGCCGGCGGCACGTGTGGGTGGCGCTCGGTCCGGAGGGGGCGCGCACGGTGACCTTCGCGACCCGGCTGGGCTCCCTGGAGCGCCCCTCGGACCTGGCGGAGCGGCTGCCGAAGGCGCTGATCCACCGGAACGTGCCGGGCGAGCCGGTGCACGCGTTCCTGCGGGACTTCGACCGGGCGTGGGCGGCGGCGGCGCCGTACGCCTCGTACGGGGCGCGGCAGCGGTGGATCCGGACGGCGCGGGCGCTGTCCGGGGACTGGCCGCTGGCGGACGGTCCGGGGCGCTGGCGGCAGGGGGAACTGACGGTGCGGTGGGAGGCGTTGCGCCCGGCGGGGTGAAACTCGCGGGACGGGGAACCGGCGTCGGCGGCGGCCCGTTGAGTCGGCAGGGGTGGGCGGGGCGTGGCCGGTCATGATCGGACCGTGACCCGGAAGGGTGTTGGATTTCACCGAGTCGTGGCACCATCCCGGAGACAGTGAAAAGTTACTGATGAATAGTCAGATCTGATGCCGGGTGATGCGTCCGGTGTCCGGGATGACTCGGGGCGCCTGGGGGAGCCATGGGGACCGCGAAGCGAGCGTCGCGACGGCACGGAGCATCGGCTCTGACACTGCTGTGCGCGAT
Source organism: Streptomyces sp. NPDC044704 (assembly GCF_056433525.1). Lineage (NCBI taxonomy): Bacteria > Bacillati > Actinomycetota > Actinomycetes > Kitasatosporales > Streptomycetaceae > Streptomyces > Streptomyces sp. NPDC044704. Next base: position 61,238 of record NZ_JBWKGY010000009.1, on the reverse strand, counting down.
GGCGATACTGACGGCCCCGGCGATCGCCGCGGGCAGCGCGTACGCGGCTCCGGCCGCGCCCACCCCGCCGCCCGCGCCCTCCTCCCCGGCCGTGCCGCCCGCCGCTCCGCCGGCGCCCGGGACCAAGTCCCTGGAGCAGGTCCGCAAGGAGATAGAGGACCTCTACCGGCAGGCCGGCTCCGCCACGGACGCGTACAACCTCGCGGAGAGCGAGGCGAAGGCCCAGTCCGAGCGGATCGTGGAGATCGCGAAGCTGGTGGTGGCGGGCCAGGACCGGATCTCCGGCCTCAAGGCCCGCGCGGGCGCCGCGGCGCGCGCCCAGTACCGTTCGGGCGGTCTTCCGCCGGGCGCGCAGCTGGCGTTGAGCGACAGCCCGAGCCAGTTCCTCGACGGGGCGAACCGGTTGCGGCAGGGCGAGAAGGCCACGACGGACCTCCTCTCCGAACTGAACCGGACGCAGGCCGACTTGGAGCGGTACGCCAAGGACGCGGGCGCGATCTGGCAGAAGCTGGAGGAGAACCGGGTCAAGCAGGAAGCCGCCAAGAAGGAGGTCGAGGGGAAGATCAAGGCGGCGGAGGAGCTGGAGAACCGGCTGGAGGCCGAGGAGAAGGCCCGGCTGCTCCAGCTCGAACAGGAAGCCCAGTACAAGGCGCAGACGCAGTGGCTGTCGACGGGCGCCGTGAAGGACGCCAAGGGGTCGGCGACGGACGCCGGGAAGCGGGCCGTGCAGTTCGCGACGGCGCAGATGGGCAAGCCGTACCAGTGGGGCGCCACCGGGCCGGCTTCGTACGACTGCTCCGGGCTGACCTCGCAGGCGTGGCTGGCGGCGGGCAGGCCCATCCCGCGCACCTCGCAGGAACAGCTGCGGCTGCTGCCGAAGGTGGCGATGAAGGACATCCGCCCCGGCGACCTGATCATCTACTGGGACGACGCGAGCCACGTCGGGATGTACGTCGGTGACGGCGCGATGGTCCACTCCCCGCGTCCGGGGCGCAACGTCACGATGGCGGGCGCGGGCTCGATGCCGATCAAGGCCGTGGTCCGCCCCGACGCGTAGGCCCTGGCCGGGCGGAAACCGCCCCGGACCCTCGCGACGGGCGGGCCCGGCCTCCGGGCCCGGGCCCGTGCGGTGGGGGTCGGGTGAGGTGCGTTACGTGAGGGGTGCGTTCCGGTGGGGGCTGCCGGGGTCTCGGTGAGCGGGACGGGGTGCGCGGGTTTCGTGACGTTGGTCATCCCGGCGGGGCGTTTATCCCCCTCGATAACGGCATATGACGGAGGCCCTCCTCCGGCCGCCATTCCGTTCGCCGGTACCGGGCCGCTAGGGTCGGGCGCATGAGCGCACCCTCGGGGGGAGGGAAGGAACCGGAGACGATGTCCGTACCCGTACCGCGGCAGCGGGACACCCCGCCCTCGGAGAGCGGTCCGGCGGTTCTTTCCGTCGCCCCCGCGACGCCCGCACCGCAGGCGTCGCTGACCCTGCTGGTGATCGAGGACGACCCCGCGGGCGGCCTCACCGTCCCCGAGATCCTCGACGCCGACGGCCACCGCATCCGCCTCCGCAGCGCCCGCAACCTCACCGAGGCCGCCCGGCTGCTCACCCCCGACGTGCACTGCATCCTGCTCGACCTGGCACTGCCGGGCACGGGCACCGGCACCGGCACCGGTCTCGGCGCCGAGGACGGCCTCGCGACCCTGCGCCAGGTGCTGCGCATCGCCCCGCGCCACGCCGTCCTCGTCCTCACCGGCGAGGCCGACGCGGAACGCGCCGCCGAAGCGGTCCGCGTGGGCGCCCAGGACTTCCTCTTCCGCGACGAGCTCGACGGCCGGCTGCTCAGCCGCGCCATCCGCTACGCCGTGGAGAGAAAGCGGGCGGACATCGCCCAGTACAAGCTTGCAGAATCGAAACTGCGCGCCCAGGAGAACGCCCGCCTGGAACGCGGACTGCTCCCCACCCCCCTGCTGGAGGGGTCGGACCTCCGCTTCGCCGCCCGCTACCGCCCCGGCCGCAGCCGGGCCCTCCTCGGCGGGGACTTCTACGACACCGTCCGCACCCCCGACGGCACCGTCCACGCGATGATCGGCGACGTCTGCGGCCACGGCCCGGACGAGGCGGCCCTCGGCGTCGAGCTCCGCATCGCCTGGCGCGCCCTGACCCTGGCCGGGCTGTGCGGGGACGACCTGCTCTCCACCCTCCAGCAGGTGCTGGAGGTGGAGCGCCCCTGCGAGGAGATCTTCGCGACGCTGTGCACGGTGGACATCGCCCCGGACGGCCGCCGGGCGGGCCTGTGCCTGGCCGGGCATCCGGCCCCGCTGATATCCCGGCCGGGCCGGCCCGCGCGGCTCCTGCCGTACGAGAACAGCGGCCCGGCCCTCGGCCTGCTGCCCCGGGCCCGCTGGCCCCGCCGCCAGGTCGAGCTGGGCGGCACCTGGAGCCTGATGCTCTACACCGACGGCCTCATCGAGGGCCGCATCGGCGAGGGCCGGGAGCGGCTCGGCCAGGACGGCATGATCGAGATGATCAACCGCCACCTGGACGAGGGCCTGACCGGGGAGGCGCTGCTGGAGGCCTCCGTCACAGAGGCCCGGCGCCTCAACGGCGGCGAGCTGACGGACGACGTCGCCGTGGTCATGCTCTCCCGCGCGGCCGGCTGAGCGCCCGGCCGGATCGGCCGGAACGCCGGGCCGCCGGGGTTCGGACTACCGGGGGCGGGTCGGGCTACCGCAGGTCGGACTACCGGCCGCCGTTGTAGGGCCCGTACGGTCCGTCGCTGCTGCTGCCGCGGCGCTTGTTGCCGCCGCCCGTGACCTGCTTGAGGGCGGGCCGCACGTCGACGAGGAAGACGATGGTGGCCACCAGGCCGGCGATCTGCAGGAAGAGCATCGCCAGGAAGAAGTCCACCACGACCGTGACGCCCAGGATGACCAGCCAGAAGGTCTTGGTCTGCTTGTCGGCCGCCTGGTAGGCCTGCCCGCTCGGCACCGCGGCCATCGCGAACGCCACGACGGCGAGGGCCAGCATGGCGTAGCCGAACAGCGGGAGCACCCCGTTGTCGAACCCCTGCATCAGCATCGTCTCAACCGCCTTCTCCCGTCCGGCACACCTGACTCCACGCTACCGCCGGAGCCGTCTTCCCAAACGACAACGAACCGGGCACCCCTCGGGTGCCCGGTTCGTTCCGCCTCAATCAGGCCTCGCTGCCGGAGGTGGCGGCGGCCTTCTTGGCCGTGCTCTTGCGGGCGGTGGTCTTCCGCGCGGCGGGCTTCTCCTCGCCGGAGGCGTCGGAGGCGTCCGCGGCGGGTTCCGCCGAGGCCTCGGCGGCCTGCGGCTCGGCCTGGGCGTCCGCGGCCGGCTTCGGGTCGGGCTCCACCACGTCGGCGAGGTCCACGATGTCGTCGGAGATCTCGCCGCGCCAGGCCCGTACGGCCTGCTCGCCGTGCTCGGCGACCTTGTCGTAGGTCTCCTTGGCCCGGACCGCGTACTCGGCGGCCACGCCGACGCCGCGCAGCGCCAGGTCCTGGGCGGTCTCGCCCAGCTTCTTCGGGTCGATCGCCCCGAAGACCTCGGCGACCTTGGCGGTGACCGCCTCCTGCGCCTCCTTGGCCTTCTCCTGGACGACCTTCGGGTCGGTGTTCTTCACGGCCTCGATGCGCGCGGGGGCCTCGGCGCGCAGTTGTTCGAGCAGCCCGGGCACCTTCTTGGCCTGCTGGACGGCGAGGTCGGCGGTGCCGGCGGCGAAGTAGAGGGGAGTGGGGTCGGTGAGGGTCTTCTTCAGGTCATCGGCGATGGCCATGTGCTGGTCCTCCCGGATCACAGTCAGTTCGTAGGGGGCATCGGCCCGTCGTCGGCCCCGGAGCCGGGGCCCGCGCCGGGGGCGGCGTCGGCGGCCGCCTCGGCGTCGAGCGCGTTCTCCTTGCGGAACGAGTCGTAGATCTGGAGCAGCACCTGCTTCTGCCGCTCGTTGATCGACGGGTCCGAGAGGATGACGGCCCGCGTCTCCACCTCGTCCCGGTCCCGTTCGTCCAGGATTCCGGCCTGCACGTACAGCGTCTCCGCGGAGATCCGCAGCGCCTTGGCCAGCTGCTGGAGGATGTCCGCGCTCGGCTTGCGCAGCCCGCGCTCGATCTGGCTCAGGTACGGATTCGACACCCCCGCCGCGTCGGCCAGCTGTCGCAGTGAGAGCTGAGCCTGCCGCCGCTGATCACGGAGGTATTCGCCGAGATTTCCGACGTTGAGCGATGCCATGCCCCGATCCTGCCGCACCGTGCTAACTATTGCAAGCGGCTGCTTGCAATAGCTCCCACTCCCGGCGCCGGGCCGGGGGCGGCGTGGGATGCTGAGGGGCGTGAACCTGGAGGACCTCAGACGGCTGCGGCGCGCGCGGGACGCGATGGACCGCGACTACGCGCAGCCGCTGGACGTTCCGGCGCTGGCCCGCATCGCCCTCATGTCCCCCGGGCACTTCTCCCGCAGCTTCCGCGCCGCCTACGGCGAGACCCCGTACGGCTACCTCATGACCCGGCGCGTCGAGCGCGCCAAGGCGCTGCTGCGGCGGGGCGACCTGAGCGTCACGGAGGTCTGCTTCGAGGTCGGCTGCACCTCGCTCGGGTCGTTCAGTTCGCGCTTCACCGAGCTGGTCGGCGAGTCGCCGAGCGCGTACCGGGCCCGCTGCCACGAGGCGGGCGCGGCGATCCCGGCCTGCGTGGCCAAGGTCGCCACGCGCCCGCAGCGCAACGCCGAACCGGCCGGGAACCGCGAACCGGCGGGAGGCGGCGAACCGGTCAGGAACGGAGAAGCGGGAACCGGCGGCGGCTCGTAACGTCGGAGGCATGACCATCAAGCTCTCGCAGTGCTTCATCGCAGTCGACGACCACGACAAGGCGCTCGCCTTCTACCGCGACGTCCTCGGCATGGAGGTCCGCAACGACGTCGGGTTCGAGGGGATGCGCTGGGTGACCGTCGGGTCCCCCGAGCAGCCGGACGTGGAGATCGTCCTCGAACCCCCGCTCGCCGACCCCAACGCCTCCCCCGCCGACAAGCAGGCCATGGCGGAACTGCTGGCCAAGGGCATGCTGCGCGGCGTCATCTTCGCCACCGACGACGTCGACGCCACCTTCGAACGGGTCCGGGCCGCCGGCGGCGAGGTCCTCCAGGAGCCGGTCGACCAGCCCTACGGCGTCCGCGACTGCGCCTTCCGCGACCCGGCCGGCAACATGCTCCGGTTCAACCAGCCCCGCAAGCGGTAGGACCTCCCTTCCCGATCAGCTCCGGCGGCGGCCCTTCCCAGGGGGCCGCTCGCCGGATCCACCGGCCCGGGACGCGGGGCGGCGCCAGGAGGCACCCACCTTTTAGTGGGTACTTGGCACCGTCCGCGCCCCGGGCCAGGCTTGTTCCGGGGCGGCCGAGGGGCCGCCGGGAACGGGCCGGACGGGAAGGGGGCAACGTGCGTCAGGAAGCCGGGCGGTCCCCGGCGGCCGCGGTGAGCCGCTCCAGGCGGCGGTGGCCCCAGTCGGAGACCGGGCCCAGCGCCTCGGAGAGATCACGGCCGAACCCCGTCAGGGAGTACTCGGTCTTGAGCGGCAGCACGTCGTGCACCTCCCGGTGCACGAGGCCGTCCGCCTCCATCTCGCGCAGCGCCTGAGTCAGCACCTTCTCGCTGAGGCCCGGCAGCCGCCGGCGCAGCTCACCGGGGCGGTGCGGACCCGATTCCAGCAGCCACAGCAGCGCGGTCTTCCACTTGCCGTCGATCACCGCGATGGCCGCCGTCACCCCGCAGACCTCCGTGTCCTCCGCCCGCCCTCGCGTCATCCCCGCCCCTTTTCTCACGTTTTTTCGTACTTCACTCTGGGAGCCGAACCATGTCCACGTCCACACCCACGTCCTCCGGAAAGTCTGCCGTCACCGTGCTCGGTCTGGGGCCGATGGGCCGGGCCCTGGCCGGGGCCTTCCTCGAAGCCGGGCTGCGCACCACCGTCTGGAACCGGACCCCGGGCCGGGAGGGGGACCTCGCCGGGCGCGGGGCGGTCGTCGCCGGATCGGCCGCGGAGGCCGTCGCGGCGAGCCCGCTGACCGTGGTGTGCGTGGTGAACTACGACGCCGCGGACTCCGTACTGCGCCCCGGGGCCGTCACCTCGGCGCTGAAGGGCCGGGCCCTCGTGAACCTGACCGCCGACACCCCCGTCCGGGCGCGGGACACCGCGGCATGGGCCGACCGGCACGGCATCCGCTACCTGGACGGCGCGATCATGACCCCGACCACCACCATCGGCACGCCCGCCGCGGTGTTCCTCCACAGCGGCCCGCAGGACCTGTACGAGGAACTGCGGCCCGTACTCGACGCGTTGGGCGGCACCCACACCCACCTCGGGGAGGACACCGGCCGCGCGGCGGCGTACGACATCGCGCTGCTCGACATCTTCTGGACGGCGATGGCGGGCTACGCGCACGCCGTGGCGGTGGCCCGGGCCGAGGGCATCACGGCGCGGGAACTGGCCCCGTTCGCCCAGGGCATCGGCGCGATCCTGCCCCCGATCTTCGCGGAGACCGCGGCGGACGCGGACGACGGCGGCTTCTCGGGCGAGGGCAACCCCCTCACCTCGGCGGTGTCGTCCATGGCCCACATCGTGCACGCCTCGGAAGCGCACGGCATCGACGCGGGCGTGATGCGCGCCGCCGAGGGCATGGCCCGCCGCGCGATCGGGCTCGGCCACGGTACGGACGGGTTCATCCGGATCGCCGAGGTCCTCGGCCGCCGCTGAGGCACCCCTGAGGCAACCGCCGGGGCCGTCGCCGCCCGCGTCCCCCAGGGGGGCGGAGCGGCGACGGCCGCGGGTGGTTCAGCCCTCCAGGGCCGTCAGGTCGAGCTCCTTGAGGCGCTGCGGGTCGGACAGTACGTCGATCGCGACGATCTTCCCGTCGACGACCGTGAAGGCCATCACGGAGACCGCCCGCGCCTGCGGGACCACGACCACACCGGCGGCGCCGTTGATCAGCGCCGGGCGGACGAACGGCGACAGCGGGCCGAAGGTGACCGCCTGGCTCGCCACGGTCCGCGCCCCGGTGAGCACGACGGTGTGGCGGCCGCCGGCACCGCCGTCGGAACGGAGCACCACGTTCGGGTCGAGGACCGCGACGAGCGCCTCGAACTCGCCGTCCCGCGCGGCCGCGAAGAAGGCGTCGACGGCCTCCCGCTGCCGGGCCAGGTCGGGGTCGGGAGCCGGGGCCTGCCCCTGCACCTTGCGGCGTGCGCGGCTGGCCAGCTGCCGGGTCGCGGCGGCCGACTTCTCGATCAGCGGGGCGATCTCGTCGAACGGTACGGCGAACATGTCGTGCAGGACGAACGCCAGCCGCTCGGCCGGCGCCAGCGATTCCATCACCACCATCAGCGCCAGCCCCACCGAGTCCGCGAGCAGCACCTCCTGCTCGGGGTCGACGCCCCGCTCGGGGCTGATGACCGGGTCGGGAATGCGGGTGTCCACGCCCTCCACGGGCTCCATGGGTTCCTCGCGGCGCTGCTCGCGCGAGCGCAGCATGTTCAGGCACACCCGCGCCGTGACCGTGGTCAGCCAGCCGCCGAGGTTGTCGATCTCGCTCGCGTCGGTGCGGCTCAGGCGCAGCCAGGCCTCCTGGATGGCGTCGTCCGTCTCGCTGAGGGAGCCGAGCATCCGGTAGGACACCGCCCGCAGGTGGGCCCTGTGCTCCTCGAACCGCTCCGCCAACGAAGCATTACCGTCCACCTGTCACGTTCCTTCCCGGTCGGGCACCCCTACAGAAGATCAACTTGCCGGTCGGGGCGCGCGGAGGGAAGGGTTCCGCAACGGCGGCCGTCGGCCGCGCCGGCCGGCACCCACTAGCTCACCGGGGCCTGCCCGATCACCACGGTCGCGTACAGCTCCTCCGAGGTGACGGCCCGCACCGCGAGCCCGCCCGCCGTCAGCGCGGAGGCCGTCACCGGCGACTGCCGGGCGCTGGTCTCGATCAGCAGGTGCCCGCCCGGGGCGAGCCACCGCGCGGCTTCCGCCGCGACCCGGCGGTGGACGTCCAGCCCGTCCGCGCCCCCGTCGAGGGAGACGAGCGGCTCGTGGTCACGGGCCTCCGCCGGCATGAGCCCGATCTCCTCCGTCGGCACGTACGGGGCGTTGACCACGAGGACGTCCACCCGGCCGCGCAGTTGCGCCGGCAGCGCCGCGTACAGGTCGCCCTCCCAGACCGTGCCCGCGTACGGGGCCACGTTGCGCCGCGCGTACGCCAGCGCCGCCGGGTCGATGTCGGCGGCGTGCAGCTCGACCCCGCCGGGGACCTGGGAGGCGACGGCCGCGCCGAGGGCGCCGACCCCGCAGCACAGGTCCAGGACGACCGCTCCGGGCCGGGCCAGCGCCACCGCCTCCTGCACCAGGAACTCGGTGCGCCTGCGCGGCACGAAGGCGCCCGCGCCGACCTCCACGCGCAGGCCCCCGAACTCCGCCCAGCCCACCACGTGTTCGAGCGGTTCTCCGGCGACCCGGCGGGCGACCATGCCGGCCAGGTGTCCGTCGTCGGTGGCGGCCGCGACCAGCAGGTCCGCCTCCTCCTCCGCGAAGACGCAGCCGGCCGCGCGCAGGCGTTCCACAATCGATGCCACGGGAAAGTCGGTCCTCTTCGGTCGTCGGTGCATGTCCGTAGCCGGGCAGTGCGTCGGGGGTCTGGCAGGGGTGCGTCAGAAGACGTCCGGGCACCACGGCCGGCGCGCGGTGCGGAACACCGCGTCCGCCAGCGCCAGGGCTCCGGCCCGTTCCTCGGTGACCTCGCCCAGCGCCCCCAGCCGGACCGCCGAGGCGTCGCCCAGGTACAGGGAGCCCAGCGCGGCCGCGTCGAGCCGCAGGTCGGCGGGCTCCTCCGTACGGGAACAGGTGCCGGCGCCCGCGTCGAGGCGGTAGCGGCCCTCCGCCGGGCCGCCGGGGTCGGTGACCTCCAGGACGAGCACGCCCGGAACGGCGTACGTCCGCGCGCCCAGGGCCCGTACGACGTCCAGGACGCGTACCCACAGGAAGTCGGCGGCGGTCACCAGGGCGGCCGCGCGCGGGTCGGGCAGCAGCTGCGGGAGGAGGTCGTCGGGAGCCCGGTAGCCGCTGCGGACCCGGGTGACCCAGTCGATGGAGCACAGGAAGTGCCACAGGGCCCGCTCGGCGTCCGGGGTGACCGCGATCAGGTCCTTGACCCGCACCGTGTTCTGCGGGGTCTTCGCGTCGGTCCAGTGGTCGTCGGCGCCGTAGACGGCCAGGCCGGCGACCTCCCCCGCCGCCGTCCGGTACACGGCGTGGAACTTCTCCTTGTACGGGCGGTGCGACATCTCCTCCACGCCCGTCGTCAGGTTCCACCAGCGCGCGTCCCGGTCGACCGCGCCGTGGGTGCCGGCGCGCAGCCGCTCGTGCAGCGCGGGGCCGACCCGCCGGACCTCGGCGGCGTCCACCAGGTCGATCCGGCCGCCGTCCGCGGGGGCCGACCAGCGGCGGTCGAGGCCGGTGCGCGGGACGTCGACCTCCCATTCGGCGACGGCGGTGGCGGGCCCGAAGCCGTAGCGCCCGTAGATCGGGTACTCGGCGGCGATCAGCGTGGCCAGGACGTCACCGCGCTCGCGGGCGGCGGTCAGCTCGGCGGCCATCATGCGGGTCAGCAGGCCCTGGCGGCGGTGGGTGGGCAGCACGGCGACGTTGGAGATGGCGCTGCACGGGACGGCCGCCCCGCCCGGAACGGTCAGTTCCTGGCCGAAGGAACGGAAGGCGGCGACGCAGCGGCCGGTGTCCTTGTCGAAGCCGCCCTGGATGCGGGCGAGGTCGCTGTACTCGGCACGCTGGGCGACATCGGAGTCCGTCACACGGGTCGCGGTGAGGAAGCCGGTGTTCAGCGCGTGCAGCCAGTCGGGGAGTTCGGATGCGGCGATCGGCCGGACGTCAGCACTCATAACCGGCCACGCTAATCGCCCGGACGGCGGAGGTCGCCCGATTTTCCCGCCGCGGGACTCCCCCCGGGGCCTAGGGCCTGTCGTCAAACTCCCGTCGTCGCCCGGAGGGCGGCCCTGCGGCGTCTGGTGCGTGCTCTCGGTGCGCCGGGCGGAAGCCCGCGTACTGGACGTACTTGGCTTTCGCCCGGTGCGGCGAGAGCGCGTGCCAGGCGTCGCGGGGCAGACGGGAGTTTGACGACAGGCCCTAGGCCAGCAGGTCGTCCACCTGCGCCTCGCCCTCCCGGTAGCGGCGGGTGATCTCCGCGCTGGAGTCGTCCGCCATCCGCTGGAGCTGCTGCCGGCGGCGCGAGACCTGCTGCTCGTACCGCACCAGCCGGGCCATCCCGTCGTGCAGTTCGGCGTCGGTACGGGCCTCCAGGTCGGACAGTTCGACGTCGGAGAGCATCTCGGCGGCCAGCAGCCGGAACTCCTCGTTGTGCGGGGTGCCGAGCGTGACGTGCCGGGCGGAGGCGCTGCGGCTGGACGGCGCGTCGGCGAGGATCTCGGAGAGCCGGTCCACGACCGGCGCCTCGGGGTCCGTCCGGCGGGCGAGTTCGGCGCGCAGGATGTCGATGCGGCCTTGCAGGATTCTGCGGACGTAACTGAGGTCGGCCTCGTCGCGCTGCGCGTCGCGGCGCAGCGCGCGCAGCTCCGGCAGGCCGAGCGCGGTGGCGGGGGTGGCCTGGGTGGTCGGGCCCGGGCCGTCGCCGGTGCGCTGTGCGGGAGGCCGCCCGCCGGGCGACGTCGGTGACGCGGGTGCAGGTGCGGAGGTACCAGAGGTGTTCATCGTTCGTATCCGTCCCCTCGACCGGTGCAGGGGGCACCGCCTGCGTGCATGGTGCCACTCTCCGTGGTGCCGACGCAGTCCCACTGCACCCGATCGGCCCCGGACGGGTGCACGCCTGGTACACAGGTGGTATGCGAGCAGTGGTGCAGAGGGTGGACGGCGCGAGCGTGGTCGTGGCCGGGGAGACGGTCGGCGAGATCGTCGGCGAGGGGCTGTGCGTCCTGGTGGGGGTGACCCACGACGACACCCCGGAGAAGGCCGCGGTGCTGGCGCGCAAGCTGTGGTCCGTACGGATCCTGGACGCGGAGAAGTCCTGCAGCGACATCGGCGCGCCGCTGCTGGTGATCTCCCAGTTCACGCTCTACGGGGACGCCCGCAAGGGCCGGCGCCCCACCTGGAACGCGGCCGCGCCCGGCCCGGTGGCCGAGCCGCTGGTCGACGAGGTCGTGGCGCAGCTGCGCGCGCTGGGCGCGACGGTGGAGACGGGCCGGTTCGGCGCGGACATGCGGGTCTCGCTGACCAACCACGGCCCGTTCACCATCGTCATCGACGTCTGAGGCGCCGGCCCCGGCGTACGGGAGCTACGGCGCGCGCCGGGGCTACGGCGCTACGACGACCTCCTGCGCGGCGGCCGTGTTCCCGGCGAGCAGCGGCGCGTCCACGGGCACGTTCCGCTTGACCAGGGCGAGGGCGATCGGGCCGAGCTCGTGGTGGCGCACGGCGGTGGTCACGAAGCCGAGCTGGCGGCCCTCCTCCCCGTCCGCGGCGAGCCGTACGGGCGTGCCGTGCGCCGGGAGCAGGACCTCGGAGCCGTCCAGGTGCAGGAAGACCAGCCGGCGCGGCGGCTTCCCCAGGTTGTGGACGCGGGCGACGGTCTCCTGGCCGCGGTAGCAGCCCTTCTGGAGGTGCACGGCGGTGCCGATCCAGCCCAGCTCGTGCGGGATGGTGCGGTGGTCGGTCTCCAGCCCGACGCGCGGGCGGTGGGCCTCGACGCGCAGGGCCTCGTAGGCGAGGAGTCCGGCGGCGGGGCCGTGCGTGGCGGCGAAGGCCTCCAGCCCGTCCCGGGGCAGGAACACGTCGCGGCCGTACGGGGTTTCGCGTACGGCGAGTTCCTTGGCGACCTCGGCGATCGAGCCGGCCGGGAGGTGGACGACCGCGAAGTCGGCGGTGCGGTCGGCCACTTCGACGCGGTAGAAGAACTTCATCGCCTCCAGGTAGGCGATCAGCGCCTCCTGGGTGCCGGGCTCGACGTGCGCCCACACCGTCTCCCCGTCGTCGACGAGGTAGAGGGCGTGCTCGATGTGGCCGTTCGCGGACAGGATCAGCGCTTCGGTGGCCTGTCCGGCGGGGAGGTCGGTGACGTGCTGGGTGAGCAGCAGGTGCAGCCAGCTGAGGCGGTCCGCCCCGGTGACGGTGACGACACCGCGGTGGGAGAGGTCGACGAAACCTCGGCCGTCGGCGAGGGCGCGCTGTTCGCCGTAGAGCTCTCCGTAGTGGGCGGCGACGCCCTCGTCACGGCCTTCGGCCTGTACGGCGCCGGGGAGATGGAGCAAGGGGCTGCTGGTCATGCCACCAAGCGTACGACCCCGCCCGGACGCCCCCCAGGGCGCTCCCGCCGCGCGCCGCGACACGGGCTGCGGCACGGGCTACGGCTGCTCCGGCCCGTCCGGGTCGGCCGCGCGCCGGGCGGCGCACTTCTTGCACAGCCCGAAGATCGCGAAGTGCTTCATGTCGGTCTCGAAGCCGAAGGTGGTGCGGAGCTTCGCCGTGAACTCGGCGGCGATGTCCAGGTCCGCCTCGATGACGTCGGTGCAGTCCCGGCAGACGAGGTGGATGTGGTGGTGCCGGTCGGCGAGGTGGTAGGTGGGGGCCCCGTGCCCGAGGTGGGCGTGCGACACCAGGCCGAGCTCCTCCAGGAGCTCCAGGGTGCGGTAGACGGTGGAGATGTTGACCCCGGAGGCGGTCTTGCGCACCTCGACGAGGATCTCGTCGGGGCTGGCGTGCTCCAGGGCGTCGACCGCTTCCAGCACAAGCTGCCGCTGCGGTGTCAGCCGGTATCCGCGCTGCCGCAGGTCGCTCTTCCAGTCGGTGGTCACCACCCGGCCAGTGTAAGCGCGCGAAGGGGACCGCGGGCGAGTCCGCGGTCCCCTTCGTTTCGTACGGCTGTGCGCCCGGCCGGCGGGATCCGGCGCGGGGGGCTCAGCGGAAGAAGGCGATGCCGTCTTCCGGGAGCTCCGGGAGGTTGCGCGCCATGTCGGCGATCTCCTCCGGGGTGACGACCTTCTTCAGCTGGGCCGACATGTAGGGGCGCAGCTCGACGTCGGGCGTGGCCTTCTCGCCGACCCACATGAGGTCGCTCTTCACGTACCCGTAGAGGCGCTTGCCGCCGCTGTACGGGCCGGACGCGGCCGTGCGGGCGACCGCGTCGGTGACGACGTCGATCTGGGGCTTCTGGTGGGCGAGCTCGCCGTACCAGACCTCGACGACGCCCTGGTCACGGACCATGACGATCTCGACCTTGCGGTCCGCGTCGATGCGCCAGTAGCCCGACTCGGACTCCAGCGGGCGCACCTTGTTGCCCTCGGCGTCGAGGACCCAGGTGTGGGAGGTGTACTCCAGGAAGTCCCGGCCGTCGTGGCTGAAGACGACTTCCTGGCCGAAGTTGCACTTCTCCTCGCCGGGGAAGTCGAAGACGCCGGCGCCTTCCCAGTTTCCGAGGAGGAAGGCGAGGGGGACGAGACCCGGGTTCAGGTCCGACGGGATCTGGATCATGGTTGGCTGCTCAGGCGATCTGTTTGAGGGGTTCCGGGGCGGTCGGCTGGGCGGACGCTCAGCGCTGACCCTGGTACAGCTTCTTGACGGCCAGGACGGTGAAGGCCATGACGCCGACGCAGACCAGGACCAGCAGGGAGGTGAAGACTGCCTCAAGCACGGGGTGCTCCTCGGAGGATTCGATGGCGGGGTACGGGCCGGTCCCCAAGCCTACTGGCCCGGGGACCGGCGCACTGTGTGAGGTAGGCCGTACGCCCGTATGGCGGCCGGGTCAGCGCAGCAGCTGGTGCTGGAGGATCACCGTCTGGTGGAGGGGGACGGCGGGCACCGTGCCCTTGCGGGTCTGGAGGATCACGGCCTGGACGTCGCCGGACTGGACGCAGGCGGCCCGGACCATGTCGTCGCCGACGGGGGCGGACTCCTCCATCACGGTCACGCCGGTGGTGTCGGGGGCGCCCTGGTCGACCTTGGCCCTGCCCCAGACGGAGTCGGTCTCGATGCGGTTGACCCCGCTGAGGTTCATGTCGGCGCCGCAGCCCTCGAAGGCGTCCGCGAAGCCGGAGGAGTGGAAGCGCAGCAGGTAGACGCGGGTACGGGTGCCGTCCGGGGTGGTCCAGCCGCGGGCCACGGCCTGGCGCAGGCCGTTGTCGGCGAGGCCCTGCTTGAGCTTCTCGCGCGCGCTCCCCTCGTACTCCTCCATGAGGGTGTCCACGGAGACGGCCGAGTCCTTCTCCAGCTTCAGCGCGGCGTCCGGTACGGAGCCCTTCGGCGCGGGCAGCAGCAGCTGGGTCAGGCCGGCGTAGTGGATGCCGTCGGCGTTGTCCTTGGCGAAGGGCAGCGCGGCGCCCGGGGGCAGCGCGGGCTTGGCCAGGGCCGGGTACTCCCAGCGGCCGTCGCCGAGGGTGGCGAGGCCGGGGAGGTCGGTGCGGTCGGACTGGACGACGCCGTACGCGGCCCCCGTGCCGGCGGCGCCGAAGACGAGGACGGCGGCGGTCCAGCGCAGGGCCGCGAACAGCTTGCGGCGGTCCTTGGGGGCGGCGGGGACGGGGGCGGCAGCGGTGGGGGCCTGGGCCGGGGGCGCGTCGGCCGGGGGCGGGGGCGGCGGCGGGGTGTCCAGCGGAGACGTTTCCGCCGGGGTGGTGTGCTGCTCGGTCACGCGGACTCCCCGGGGGACTTCAGGTGGTTCAGCTGCTTCTTGAGGAAGTCGACCGCGTCGGTCGTGTAGAAGCCGGACTTGGGGCCGTAGGCACGGAAGTCGACCATCACGTCGCCCTCGACCGCCACGCAGTAGACGGAGTCGATCTTCTCCTCCTTCTCCTCGCCGACGGCCAGCAGCGAGCACTTGGCGTCCGGGTACCCGTCCACCTTGGGGCCCTCGCGGTCGTCCCCGAGGACCTCCAGGAACTTCTTCGACATCCCGGCGAAGGCGTTCAGGGCCTGCGGGTCGGCCTGGAGGATCCTGACCTCCACGACCAGGTTCCCGCCCCACTTCATGTACGTGCGGCCCGCCTGGCCCTTGAGCTTGAGATCGGCCAGCAGCTCGTCGCGCATCTTGCGCTCCGTGGTGGACAGGCCCTTGCGGACCTCCTTGAAGCCCTCGACGGCCTTGTCGCCCGAGACGACGAAGTCGTTGCCCTGGACCCCGAAGTCGGGACCGAGCTCGTAACTGGAGGGCACCGGGAGCAGCTTGGCCGACACCGCGTTGGCGGGCACGCTCTCCGGCTCCGGCGTCTTCCCCGGCTCCGTGCCGGCGGGGGCCCAGTAGGCGGTGGGCGCGCTGCGGTCGGCGTCCTCGACGGTGGCGGACGCCCAGACCCCGGCGCCCACCAGGACGGCCAGGCTGAGCACGCCGACCACCAGCGGGCCGGCCTTGACGCGGCTCCCCGCGGGGACGGCGGCGGGCGCCGCGGCGTCGGGGGCGGGGGCCGGCACGGCGGTCTGCACGGCGGTCTGCCCCGCGTTCTGCACGGCGGTCTGCGCGGCCGTCTTCGGGTCGTTCGTCGGCTCGGTCACAGTCGCTCCAGCTGTCGCTTGGCCAGGTCGATGACGTCGGATTCGGCGATCTTCGCGCCCCGGTTGTCGTTGTAGAAGATCTCCATGACCACGTCACCGCGCCGGACGACGGCGCGGGCACCGCGGATCGGCTCGTAGCCGGCCTTCTGCTGGACCTTCGAGTCCACCCAGACGTGGCCGAGGTCGTCGGGCACGCCGGGAACGGCCACACCCGGGTTGCCGGCGAACTTCGCCAACGGCATGTACTCGGCCTGCTGCTTCTGGTAGTCGTCCGCGTCCTCCAGTTCGGCGAACTGGATGAGCCGGACGTCCACGTAGTACCGGCCGTCCGTCACCCACGCGGTCAGCGCGACCCGGCGCACGCCGGTGGCGAAGTCCCGCAGGGCCGCTTCCGGGTTCTCGAAGGGCGCCGCGAAGAAGTCGAGCGACTCGAAGGACGGCGGCACGGTGACCTTCGCCCCCGACGGCGGCGCCAGCAGCAGCTTCGTCAGGTCGTCGTCGGTCTTGTGCCAGCGGTTGGCGTTGATCGACTTGAAGGTCGTCTCCGTGTCCGCGGCCAGCGGCTTCGGCGTGTCCAGCCCCTGCTGCGCCAGCGGGGGCAGCGGGGTCGGTTCGCGGTGGAACTGGACCGCGTAACCGGTGACCGTGCCGGCGAGGGCGCCGAGTACGAGGGCGGCGGCGATCAGGAGCGTCGTACGCCCGCGGCGTCGCGGCCGGGGCGCGGCGGGAAGGGCCGGTCCCGGAATTCCCGCGCCCTCACTCTCCCCCGGTGCGGGCAGCTCGGCAACGGTCTGTTCTGGTTCCAAAGGAGGTCCCCCCACAGGACTGGAAGGCGCCGGTTGACTTACCTGCGCACAGCCAAGACCGGCCGCAGCGGGAACCAGTTGTACGTACCCTTATTACATTTTTATATAGGCGGGTTTCAGTCCTCGTGCCGCCGCTTTCCGTCCAGTTCGTCCCACCACTCGTCCGATTTCGGATCCCCCGAGGGGTCGTCCCACCAGCGGTCTTCGGGGCCGCGCCGGTTCGCGATCATCGCGGCGACCGGCGGGATGACCATGGCGACCACGCAGAGGGCCACGGCGGCCTCCACCGACCACAGGCGCACGAAGGACCAGGCGGAGACGAAGAGGAACAGGCATCCGCCCATGAGCAGGAAGTAGGCGCGACGGCGCCGGGCGTACATGCCTCCAGCGTAGAGCGGCCGGCGCCGCCCGCAAGGCCCCGGGACGGCACGAAGGGCCGCACCCCGCTCCAGTGGCGTCCAACCCCCGGGGGTGCGGCCCTTCGGCCGGTCAGTCGTTCAGGCGTACGGTGCTCAGACCGCCGGTGCTCAGACCGCGATCGCCACGTCCGTCACGCCGCCGGCCTCGGCGACGACGACGCTGCGGTCGGCCGTGCCGCCCGGCACGAGCGCGCGCAGCGTCCAGGAACCGGTGGCCGCGTAGAAGCGGAACTGGCCCGTCGCCGAGGTCGGGACCTCGGCGGTGAACTCGCCGGTCGAGTCCAGCAGCCGGACGTAGCCGGACACCGGCTCGCCGCCCTGGGTGATCTGGCCCTGGATCGCGGTCTCACCGGGCTTCAGCGTCGCGAGGTCGGGCCCGCCGATCTGTGCTCCACACATGTTCTCTGTCCTGTCCTAGAGAGGTCGTACTGGCTACTACGGGCCCTGCGCGCCCGGCAGGGTTACTTGTTGGGGCCGAGCTCGATCGGCACGCCGACCAGCGAGCCGTACTCGGTCCACGAGCCGTCGTAGTTCTTGACGTTCTCCTGGCCCAGGAGCTCGTGCAGCACGAACCACGTGAGCGCGGAGCGCTCGCCGATGCGGCAGTAGGCGATGGTGTCCTTCGCCAGGTCGACCTGCTCGGCCTCGTAGAGGGCGGTCAGCTCGTCGTCCGACTTGAAGGTGCCGTCGTCGTTGGCGTTCTTCGACCACGGGATGTTGCGGGCGCTCGGCACGTGGCCGGGGCGCTGCGACTGCTCCTGCGGGAGGTGCGCCGGGGCGAGCAGCTTGCCGGAGAACTCGTCGGGCGAGCGGACGTCGACCAGGTTCAGGGAGCCGATCGCGGCCACGACGTCGTCGCGGAAGGCGCGGATCGAGGTGTCCTGGGCCTTGGCCTTGTACGTGGTGGCCGGGCGGTTCGGGACGTCCTTGCCGTCGACCAGGTCGCGGGAGTCGAGCTCCCACTTCTTGCGGCCGCCGTCGAGGAGCTTCACGTCCTGGTGGCCGTAGAGCTTGAAGTACCAGTAGGCGTAGGACGCGAACCAGTTGTTGTTGCCGCCGTAGAGGACGACGGTGTCGTCGTTGGAGATGCCCTTGGCGGAGAGGAGCTTCTCGAAGCCCTCCTGGTCCACGAAGTCACGGCGGACCGGGTCCTGGAGGTCGGTCTTCCAGTCGATCCGGACGGCGTTGGTGATGTGGTTCTTGTCGTAGGCGGACGTGTCCTCGTCCACCTCGACGATGACGACGTTGGCGTCGTTCAGGTGGGCCTCGACCCAGTCGGCGTCTACGAGGACGTCGCTGCGGCTCATGATGTTCTCCTCCGGGGCAGTGTGCGGCGGGGCTGTGCTGGTGCTGCTGCGGGGCTGGGCGGTGCGGTGGCGCGCCGTTCCGGGATGTCGCGCTCGGTCCCTGCGCGGGGAGGCGTCAGGGGCGGGAGGCGGGTGCGGTCACGCGGATGAAGGCCGTCGTTCCGGCCGGTGGAGCGGAAGGCTCACACCTCACATGGCGCGACAGAGCATGGCGGCGACGCGACACAGGTCTACTGCCCGCCGCTTCGTGAGGTCCGCCTGCTGATGCTTCATAGGCATGGATCGTAGGGACGAATCGGCCGCCCTGTCACCGGTGTGTCATATGTCGAGACAGGATCGTCCGGATGATGGGACGAGAAAGCCCCGGAGGCCTGCCTGGAGGCCTTCCGGGGCTCTTCGTACGGTCGTCCTATCTGCGGATCGGACCGCGCCGTCTCACGATCCGGCCAGGGACACGTCCGTACCGCTCAGGCTGAGGTGGACACCGGCTTCGTCCGAGGTCAGCGAGGAGAGGCCGAGCCCGGACGGCAGTCCGCCGTCGAGGCGGCGGTCGAAGTCGGTCCGCTTGCGGATCTCCCGCTCGATCCCGGGGAGGCCCTCGCCCGGGACCTCGTCCGCGCGCACCCGGACGATCTTGCCGCCCTTGCCGTCCTTCGCGTCGACGAGGGCGACGGTCGACACGACGTGCCGGGTGACGGACTTGCCGAGGAAGTCGAGCGTCGCGGTGACCTTCACCTTGCCCGGGGACCCGCCGTAGGTCAGCACCACGCCCTTGTCCGAGGCCTTGGTGAGGTCCTCGTACGAGATCAGCGCGCTGCCCTCGGCGCGCCGGGCGGTGCCGCCCGTGTAGTCGCCGTTCAGCTTCACCTCGCGAAAGCTCGCGTCGATCTGCGAGAGGCGCGTCTTGCGGCCGTCCGCGGTGGCCTCGACGCCGCTCAGCTTCAGGTTCACGCGGTCGAGCTCGTGGCTGAAGGCCTGGGTCAGGAAGGGGAAGCCCTCTATCTCCACCTCGGCGCTGCCCCCGGCCCCCTGCCGCGCCTGGATGCGGTCGGCGAGCTGGTTCTCGGCGTAGCCGACGGCCCAGCGGTCCGCCCCCACGAACAGGGCCCCCAGAACCACTCCGATGATCAAGACGACGCGCAGGAAACGCACGTGCCCTCCCCCTACTAGTCGGTACGTGCGTTCTAGTGGACCACGGCCGGCCGTGAGCCCGGTGTGAGGCCGCCGTCAGCGCCCGCGGATCAGCCCACCACCCGTCCGATCAGGTACACGGCGGGGGCGGCGACGGCCAGCGGCAGCGCGACCCCGGCCGTCATGTGGACGAACTTCGACGGGTAGTCGTACGCCGCCACCCGCAGGCCGACCAGGGCGCAGACCCCGGCGGCGAGACCGAGCAGCGCCCCGCCCGCCCCCAGGCCCGTGACGGTGCCGACCGCGATGCCCGCACCGGCCGCGGCGGCCAGCGAGACGCCGACGGAGGGCACGGTCGGCAGCGGCAGGGCCCGGGTGAAGACGGCGACCGCGACGGCCGCCGCACCCACGCTGACGGCCTTGCCGTCGGCCGCGAGGAAGCCCGCGCAGACGATCGCGAGGGCGGCGGAGGCCACCGAGGCCATCAGCCCGTACATCCGCTCGTCGGGGTCCGCGTGGCTGCGCAGCTGGAGGACCAGCGTCAGCAGCACCCAGGCGCCGAGGGTGCCGATGATCGCGCCGGGGCCGTACGTACTGTCCACGGCGAGTACCGCCGCGTCCGCGACGAGGGCTCCGAGGAAGGCGAGGGCGATGCCCTGACGGGCGGGCCACATGCCGTTCAGGCGGAACCAGCCGGCGGCGGTGAGGCCCTGGAGGGCGATCAGCGGGAGCAGCAGGGCGAAGTCCCCGAAGGCGGCGGCCACGGCCAGCAGCAGCCCGAGGGCGGCGGTCAGTATGGCCGGCTGCGGACCGGGGTCGATGATCGGCGAGCGGCCCTCGGCGCGGGCCTGGGCGGGGTCGACGGCGCGGATGGTGTTGCCGCCCAGGGTCGGGGGGGAGTACTCGGCGGCGGGCCCGGCCGCCGCCGGGGCGGGGGCGGCGGCGGGAACGGCAGCGGCAGCCGCCCCGGCGCCGTCGGGGCCGGGGTAGGGCGGCAGGTACGCCGTCTGCTCGGCGGCGTCCTCACGGACCGGCGGGAGGTACGCCGTCTGCTCGGCGGCACCCTCACGGACCGGCGGAAGGTACGCCGTCTGCTCGGCGGCGGGGTCGGGTGCGGCCGGCTGGGGCGGCAGGTACGCGGTGGACTCGGCGTCCCAGGCCTGCGGCAGGGGCTGCTGCGGCTGGAGGGGCTGCTGCGGCTGCTGCTGCGGGGTTTCCTCGCGGAACCACCCGTCCGGCGCCATCGGCTGCTGCTGCTGGGCGGCCTCCGGCCCGGGGTACGGCGGCAGGTACGCCGTCTGCTCGGCGGCGCCGGCGGAGGTGCCGGGGCTCACCGGCCACGGCTCCGCCTGCCCGCCCTGCGTACCCCACTGCTGCTGCGCCTGCTGCTGCACCTGCTGGGGCGCGGCCTCCTCGCGGAACCACCCGTCCGGCGCAATCGGCTGCTGCTGCGGCTGCTGTACGGCCTCCGGCCCCGGGTAGGGCGGCAGGTACGCCGTCTGCTCGGCAGGGGCGTCGGGCGCACCGGCGCCCGTGGGCCACCCGCCCTGCGCGCCCCACTCCTGCTGCTGCGGCTGCTGCGGCTGCGGCTGCGGCTGCTGCTGCTGCTGCTGCGGGGCGGCCTCCTCGCGGAACCACCCCTGCGGCGCGGCCGGCTGCCCGGGCACCGTGCCCAGCGGCGGCTGCACCGGCTGGTAGCTGGTGTCCCAGGTGTCGGCCTGCCAGGTCTGGGTCCCGTACGGGTCCTGCTGGTCATCGGCGGCCTGCTGCTGCCGGCGCTGTTCTTCCGGAGTGCTCATCGGTTCCCGTTCACCCGCCCGCGAAGGGCGGAAGCACCTCGACGGTGCCCCCTTCGGTCAGCAGCACGGCATCGTGGGGACGCTTGCCCACGGGCTCGTCGTTCACGAGGAAGGAGCAGCGCAGCAGGACCCGTGTCAGCTCTCCCGGGTGGCGTTCCCGCACGGCGTCGAGCGCCTCGGCCAGTGTGCGCGCCGAGTACGGCTCCTCCGCCGTCCCGGCCGCGGCCTTGGCCGCCGCCCAGTAGCGGATGGTTCCGGTTGCCACTGCAGCTCCTATCGTCGCCATCGTCGGCTCTCTACCGTCGGCCTCCATGATGACCCCTCCGGCCCTGCCCCCCGGCGTACCCCGACGCGCCCCGTGTGCGCCCCGGTACCCGTGCGGGGGTCCATCGATCCGGTGAAACCGGGGCATACGCTGGGGGAAGGCGTGTCGCGAACCACAGAACGGGGTGCGACGAGGCCTCGGCCGCGAAAGGGCCGGTGGGCTATTCTGGCGGCGTAGAGGATCCGGGCAACGTAGCCCCCGGGTCCTTTTGTGCTTTCAGCACGTTGAACGGACCGAGAACAGTGGTATCCATCCGGACCCCACGGGCGCGGGGGCCGGGCGGACGCCAGGCAGTAGTCGTACGAAGCAGTACCACGCACGTCCTCGACGGGACCGAGGAGGAACCGACGTGATGGACCAGCGAACCGTGCACGTGCACGACCACCCGAGCTGGGCAGGTGGTCGGGCATGAGCTCCCTCCTGCTGCTGACCAACGCCCTGCAGCCGTCGACCGAGGTGCTGCCCGCACTCGGCCTGCTGCTGCACAACGTCCGGGTCGCCCCCGCCGAGGGCCCCGCCCTGGTGGACACCCCCGGCGCCGACGTCATCCTCGTCGACGGCCGCCGCGACCTGCCGCAGGTGCGGTCGCTGTGCCAGCTGCTCCGCTCCACCGGACCGGGCTGTCCGCTGATCCTCGTCGTCACGGAGGGCGGCCTCGCGGCCGTCACCGCCGACTGGGGCATCGACGACGTCCTCCTCGACACCGCCGGTCCGGCCGAGGTCGAGGCGCGGCTGCGGCTGGCCACGGGCCGCCAGCAGCTGGGCTCGGACGACTCCCCGATGGAGATCCGCAACGGCGACCTGTCGGTCGACGAGGCGACGTACAGCGCGAAGCTGAAGGGCCGGGTCCTGGACCTGACCTTCAAGGAGTTCGAGCTCCTGAAGTACCTCGCCCAGCACCCGGGCCGGGTCTTCACCCGCGCACAGCTCCTCCAGGAGGTGTGGGGGTACGACTACTTCGGCGGCACCCGCACGGTCGACGTGCACGTACGGCGGCTGCGCGCCAAGCTGGGCCCCGAGCACGAGTCGCTGATCGGCACGGTACGCAACGTCGGCTACCGCTTCGTCACCCCGGAGAAGGTCGAGCGGGCGGCGGCGGAGGCGGCCTCGAAGGCCGCCGCGAAGCCCGCCGCCGCAGCGGAGTCCCCGGAGCCCGCCGACCTCCCCCGGATGGAGGAAGCACCTGTGAGCATCCACTCGGCCGGACGCCCTGCCCAGAGGTAGGTCACCCCGCGTAGACTTCCGCGCGTGGCCAAGGTGACGCGGGATGACGTGGCGCGACTTGCGGGTACCTCTACCGCCGTCGTGAGCTACGTCATCAACAACGGACCCCGGCCGGTTGCCCCGGCCACGCGCGAGCGTGTACTCGCCGCGATCAAGGACCTGGGCTACCGCCCGGACCGGGTCGCGCAGGCGATGGCGTCCCGGCGCACCGACCTCATAGGCATGATCGTCCCGGATGCCCGGCAGCCGTTCTTCGCGGAGATGGCGCACGCGGTCGAGCAGGCCGCCGCCGAGCGCGGAAAGATGGTGCTGGTCGGCAACTCCGACTACCGCGACGAGCGCGAGGTCCACTACCTGCGGGCGTTCCTCGGCATGCGGGTCTCCGGGCTGATCCTGGTCAGCCAGGGCATGAGCGAGCGCGCGGCCTCCGAGATCGAGGCGTGGGACGCCCGGATCGTGCTGCTGCACGAGCGCCCCGAGGCCATCGACGACGTCGCGGTGATCACCGACGACATCGGCGGCGCGCAGCTCGCCACCCGGCACCTGCTGGAGCACGGGCACCCGTACGTGGCCTGCATCGGCGGGGTCGAGAACACCCCGTCGGTCGGCGACCCGGTGGCCGACCACGTCGAGGGCTGGCGGCGGGCCATGCTGGAGGCCGGGCGTTCGGTGGAGGGGCGGCTCTTCGAGGCCCCGTACAACCGCTACGACGCGTACACCGTCGCCCTGGAGGTGCTGTCGGGGCCGGACCGCCCGCCGGCGATCTTCTGCGCCACCGACGACCAGGCCATCGGCGTCCTGCGGGCGGCCCGCGAACTGCGGATCGACGTTCCGGGGGAGCTGGCGGTCGCCGGCTTCGACGACGTGAAGGAGGCGGCGCTGACGGACCCGCCGCTGACCACGATCGCCTCGGACCGTCCCGCGATGGCCCGCGCCGCGGTGGACCTCGTCCTGGACGACGCCCTGCGCGTGGCGGGCTCCCGCCGCGAGCGCCTGAAGCAGTTCCCCTCGGCCCTGGTCATCCGCCGCTCCTGCGGCTGCCGCTGACGGCCCGTCCACCAGCCGGCCGGTCAGTCGCCGGCGAGGTACGGGCCGTCGCCCCGGCTGTGGGTGCACGAGCAGCGGCGCGGTCCGTCCGGGCCACTTCCTTATATCGGGCATACGAGGTTCTGCCGGGCTTCTCAGGCGGGGCTCAGGAAGCTCTCATGATCGGGCGGGACAGTCGGAGACATGACCGACAGCTTCCGCCGCGAAGGCGAGTACCCGCAGGAGAACCGCCCGGCCCAGGACCAGCCGTTCGGCGAGGACTGGCAGCGCGGACGTGACCGGCTGGCGCAGGACGCCGGGGCGGGGGGCTACCCGCCGCCGCCCGCGTACCCGCCGCCCGCCGCGCCCGGCTGGCACGAGGCGCACCGCCCGCCGGTCATCCAGGGCGAGACGGTCCCGCCCGCCACCACCTGGACCGCCCGCGAGGCGGCCCCCGAGGCCGGGCCCGCGCACGCCGCCCGCGCGAAGCGGCCGGTCGCGCTGCTGGCCGCCGTCGCCCTCGCGGCCGCCGTGATCGGCGGCGGGACGGCCACGGCCGTGCAGCAGTTCCTGGTCCACAACGGGGTCGCCTCCGGCGGGGTCAGCGCCTCCAACGTGTCGCAGTCCGGCACGGGCACCGTGAGCGGGGTCGCCGAGCAGGTCAGCCCGTCCGTCGTACGGATCGACACCCGCACCGGGTCGGGCCAGGGCACCGGCTCCGGCATCGTGATCACCGCCGACGGGGAGATCGTCACCAACAACCACGTCATCGACGGCGCCTCCGAGATCCAGGTGACGATGAGCGACGGCAAGAAGTACCCCGCCAAGATCGTCGGCACGGACCCCGACAAGGACCTCGCGCTGATCAGGCTCCAGGGCGCGAGCGGCCTGAGGCCCGCCTCGCTCGGCGACTCCGACCGGCTCAAGGTCGGCGACGAGGTCGTCGCGATCGGCTCCCCCGACCGCCTCACCGGCACCGTCACCAGCGGGATCGTCTCGGCGCTGGACCGCGAGGTGAACGTCCCGAAGTCGGAGCGGCAGCAGTCCCCGCAGCGCGGTCAGGGCGGCTGGCCGTTCTCGTACGACGGTCAGCAGTTCAACGGGAACACGGGCTCGGACACCACCTCGTACAAGGCCATCCAGACGGACGCCTCCCTGAACCCGGGCAACTCCGGCGGCGCGCTGGTCAACATGAACGGCGAGATCGTCGGCATGCCCTCCGCGATCTACTCCCCCTCCTCGGACAGTTCGAGCGCGGGCAGCGTCGGCCTGGGCTTCGCCATCCCCGTGAACACGATCAAGGCCGACCTCGACTCCCTCCGCAAGGGCGGCCCGGGCGGCACCGGCTCCGGCTCCGACAACAGCGGCAGCGGCAACGGCAACGGCAACGGCAGCGGCACCAACGGCTTCGGCACCTCCTTCTGAGCCGTGCACCGGCCGGCCCGTGCGACGCTGGGAAGCGCCGTCACCCACCACATCCCATGGCCGACCACCACCCCGAGGGGACCGAGATGAACGCCGCCGAAGGCGACCAGCAGCGCATCCTCGTCGTCGACGACGAACCGGCCGTACGCGAGGCCCTGCGCCGCAGCCTCGCCTTCGAGGGGTACGCCGCGCAGACCGCGGTGGACGGCCTCGACGCGCTCGACCGGGCCGCCTCCTACGCCCCCGACCTGATCGTCCTCGACATCCAGATGCCCCGGATGGACGGGCTGACGGCCGCCCGCAGGCTGCGCGCGTCCGGCAGCGTCACCCCGATCCTGATGCTCACCGCCCGCGACACCGTCGGCGACCGCGTCACCGGCCTCGACGCGGGCGCCGACGACTACCTGGTCAAGCCGTTCGAGCTGGACGAGCTGTTCGCCCGCGTCCGCGCCCTGCTGCGGCGCAGCGCGTACGCGGCGCCCCGGCCGGACGCGGACGGCCACGAGGACGCGCTGACCTTCGGGGACCTGCGCATGGACCTCGCGACCCGCGAGGTCACCCGGGGCGGGCGGGCGGTGGAGCTGACCCGTACCGAGTTCACGCTGCTGGAGATGTTCCTCGCGCACCCGCGCCAGGTCCTGACCCGCGAGCAGATCCTCAAGACCGTCTGGGGCTTCGACTTCGAGCCCAGCTCCAACTCCCTGGACGTGTACGTGATGTACCTGCGCCGCAAGACCGAGGCGGGCGGCGAGCCCCGTCTGGTGCACACCGTGCGCGGGGTGGGGTACGTGCTGCGCCAGGGCGACGGCGGTCCGGAGTGACGCCGGCCGCCAGATTCCGCGCGCTGCCGCTGCGTTCACGGATCGCGCTGCTGGTCACGGTCGCGGTGGCGGTCGCCGTCGCGGCCGTCGCCGGCGTGTCCTGGGTGATGGTGAAGGCGCAGCTCAGCGATCAGCTCGACCGCTCCCTGATGGCGACGGACGTGAGCGCCGAGGTGGCCCGGACGCTGCGGGAGGGCTGCATGACGCGGGTGCCGCAGCCGAACCAGCAGGTCGCCGGGAACCTGGGCGCGACCGTGCAGCTCGTCCTGGCCGACGGCACCCACTGCTGGGTGAGCGGGCGCACCAGCCTGCCCGTGACGGGCACCGACCAGGAGATCGCCTCGGGCGAGGGCACCCGCAAGAGCGCCCTGCACGACGTGACGACCGACGACGGCATCGACATGCGGGTCCTGACGCGCCAGTTGCAGACCCCCTCGACCGGCCAGTTCTTCGCGATCTCCATCGCGAAGCCGCACTCGGACGTCGACGAGCCGATGTCGACGCTGGCCTGGATCCTGCTGGTGGTGTCGGGCATCGGCATCTTCGGGGCGGGTGCGGCCGGGCTGTGGGTGGCCCGTACGGGGCTGCGGCCGGTGGACGAGCTGACCGGCGCCGTCGAGCACATCGCCCGGACCGAGGACCTCACCGTGCGGATCCCCGACGAGGGCGACGACGAGATCGCCCGTCTGTCGCGGTCCTTCAACTCGATGACGGCGGCGCTGGCCTCCTCCCAGGAGCGGCAGGCCCAGCTGATCGCCGACGCCGGGCACGAACTGCGCACCCCGCTCACCTCGCTGCGGACGAACATCGAACTGCTGGCCCGCAGCGAGGACACGGGCCGGGCCATTCCGCCGGAGGACCGCCGGGAACTGCTGGCCTCGGTGAAGGCGCAGATGACGGAGCTGGCCTCGCTGATCGGGGACCTCCAGGAGCTGTCCCGTCCGGACGCCGCCCCGCACGGCCCGCTCGGGGTGGTGGCCCTGCACGAGATCGCGGGGACGGCCCTGTCGCGGGCCCGGCTGCGCGGTCCGGAGCTGCGGTTCGGCTCGGACCTGGAGCCCTGGTACGTACGGGGCGAGGCGGCCGCGCTGGAGCGTGCGGTGGTCAACGTGCTGGACAACGCGGTGAAGTTCAGCCCGCCGGGCGGCGCCGTCGACGTGACGCTGCACGCGGGCGAGCTGACGGTACGGGACCACGGGCCGGGCATCCCGGCGGAGGACCTGCCGTACGTCTTCGAGCGGTTCTGGCGTTCCCCGTCGGCCCGCGCCCTGCCCGGCAGCGGTCTGGGCCTGTCGATCGTGGCCCGTACGGTCCAGCGGGCGGGCGGCACCGCCGCGCTGCGGGCGGCGGCCGACGGCGGCCCCGGTACGGAGGCGGTGCTCCGCGTCCCGGGGGCGCCGACGCCACCGCCGGCCGGGCCGTCAGTTGTGCCGGATCAGTGATTCGACCAGGCCGGAGCGGGTGTTCGGGAAGTCCAGCGGGACGATCCCGAGCCCGGTCCGGCCGGCCAGTTCGCCGCCGTCGACGAAGGCGTGGACCTGCGGGTTGAGCCGGTCGGAGTTCCAGCGCGGCGGCATGTACGCCGAGGTGCTGACGTAGTTCACGAACAGCTTGCCGGGCTGTTGCACGGCCCGCCGGAAGTGGTTCTCGATCTTGCCGCGCTTGGCGAAGGGCTCGGCGTTCCAGTCGTCCTGGACGTCGAAGACGTTGCCGTCGGCGTACCGCAGGCCGGGCAGTCCGCCGTTGTCGGCGAGGAGCACCACCTTGCCGCGGGCCGCGCCCAGCGAGGCGGGCAGCGCGTCGGCGATGCGGAACAGCGGCCGCCAGCCCCGGTTGTCGAGGTAGTCGTCGAAGACCGCGCGGAAGGTGGCGTCGCTGTCGCCGGAGTACTCCTGCTTGACCCGCATCAGGACGGTTTCGGAGGGGTGGGCGGCGAGGAAGTTCCAGCAGGCCACGAGCACGTCGCCGAACATCAGGTCCTGGAAGAACGATCCGTGGTGGATGGCGAACGATCCGCCCGTGACCCGGCAGCGGACGTCGAGGAAGCGGATGCCGGCGTCGAGCTGCTGGGCGATGGAGGTGTTCTGGCAGGCGACGTACAGCCCGCCCTTGCGGGCGCCGGAATCGTGGGTGCCGGGGATGGTCATCCGCTGGAGCGGGGTGGAGTCGGCGAGGCCGGCCATCCAGTCCTGGGTGCCGAGGGCGCGGGCGGAGGCCGGGGCCGCCGTCCCGAACCCCACGGCGGCCGCCGCCGCCAGTGCCCCCGCCCCGGTCAGAAACGTCCGCCGGTCCAGTGCCACGCCCATGTCCGCCCCTTTGCCGACCCAGTGATGGGACGGGATTATGGCGTGCCGGACCCGCCTTTACTACCCGTCGGTAGAGACGGGTTGGTCGAGCAACTCGGCCATCCTGCGCAGGCCTTGGGCCAGAGCGTGCCCGTCGGGCGCGTGCTCCGGGTCCGTCAGGGCCTGCACCATCACCCCGCTCAGCAGCGCGAGGTGCACCGACCCGAGACCGCGTACGTCCTCCTCCGCGACCGCCTCCTCGGGCACCCCGGCCAGCTGCGCCGCCACCATGCGCCGGGAGCGGCGCTGGCCCTCGGCGAGCGCCGCGAGCAGCTCGGGCGAGGACTGGGCGTGGACGAAGGCCTCGACGTTGGCGATCCACAGCCAGCGCATCTCGCCGAAGTCCCGGATCTTGCGGTCCCAGGTGTCGGCGTACCGCTCCTCGGTGGTGTCGCCCTGGCCGGTGAGCCGGCCCGAGCCGGCGGCCCAGTCGTCCATGGCGGCGAAGAGCGCCTGGTTGAGGAGGGCCTCCCGCGAGCCGTAGTGGTAGCCGATCGCCGCCATGCTCACCTGCGCGGCCGCGGCGATGTCGCGCACGGTCGTGCGCAGGTAGCCCTTCTCCTCCAGGCAGCGCCGCGCTCCGGCCAGCAGGTCCTCGCGATTTCCCATGGCGGGATCGTAGCCGCGCCGGTTTTGGGCAAGCGCCCTACACGATCGTATTGCGCGCACGCCCAAGTCCTGGCAGGCTGCGTCCATCGGATGATCCACCGGCACACGGAAGGCACCGGACATGCGCCACGAGCTGAAGATCGACGACCGCACCCTCTCCTACCTGGACTTCGGCGGCCCGGGCCGCCCGCTGCTCGCCCTCCACGGGGGCCTGTCCGAAGGAGTCGCGTTCAAGGCCCTCGCCCGGGAGCTCGGCGACCACTGGCGGGTCATCGCCCCCGACCAGCGCGGCCATGGCGACTCCGGCAGGGCCACCGCCTACGACCGCGAGGGGTACGTCTCCGACGCCGTGGCCCTGCTGGACCACCTCGGCCTCCACGAGCCCGTGGCCCTCCTCGGCTACTCCCTCGGCGGGCTCAACGCCTACCACCTGGCCGCCCGCCACCCGGAGCGGATCGGCGCCCTCATCGGCGTGGACTGCGCCGTCGAGGTCCAGCCCGGGGAGTCCGAGTGGTTCGCCTTCCTCCGCGGCCTGCCGTACACCGCGCCCACCACGGGGGAACTGCTGGCCGCGGCCGGCCCGGTGGGCGGCCAGATCGTCGGCGCCGCGCTGCGCCGGCTCCCCGACGGCGCCGGCTGGCGGATGCCGTTCCACCCGCAGGACATGCTCGACTCGATCGAAGGCTGCCGCGGCGACCACTGGGACGCCTGGCTCGGCAGCAGCTGCCCGGCCCTCCTCGTCCACGGCACGGACAGCCACGCCCTGCCCCGGGAGCAGGCCGACGCGATGGTGGCCCGGCGGCCCGGGACCTCGTACGCCCCGCTGGACGGGGACCACTTCGTGCCGTTCCGCAACCCGCGGGGCTTCCACCGGGCCGTCTCGGAGTTCCTCGCCACCCTCTGAGGAACCGGACACCGCTCCCGGGAAACGCCGGAGGGGCGGCGGACCTGGGGCCCACCGCCCCTCGTGGGCGTACCGCGTACGGGAGTTACTTGACGACGGTGATCCGGTTCGCCGCCGGCGGGGCGATCGGAGCCGACTCCGAGGAGTTGTTCGCCAGGTAGGCGTTGAAGCAGTCCAGGTCGGACGCGCCCACCAGCTTGTTCTTGTGCTCCTTCAGGACGGTGAAGCCGTCACCGCCGCCCGCGAGGAACTCGTTCATCGCGACCCGGTAGGTACGGGCCGGGTCGATGGCCGCGCCGTTCAGCTTCACCGAGTCCGCGACGATGCGGTCCGCGCCCGTCTTCGTCATGTCGAGGGTGTACGTGAAGCCCTTCGACACCTGGAGGATCTTCGGGTTCGGGCCGTTGACCGGGCCGGTGACCTGCTGCTGGAGCGCGGTCACGAGCTGCGCGCCGGTCAGGTCGACCACGTTCATCATGTTGGTGAACGGCTGGACCGTGAAGGCCTCCCCGTACGTCACCACTCCGTCGCCCTCGGCCCCGGAGGCCTTGTAGGCGAGGTCGGAGCGGATGCCGCCCGGGTTCATGATCGCCAGCTCCGCGCCGCCCTTGTCGGCGGGGGCCAGCGCCTCCAGCTGCGCGTCGGCGATGAGGTCACCGAGCGGCTTCTCGAACTCCGGCGAGCCGCGGCCCGGGATGTCCGCCGAGATGAAGCCCTGCGGGCGGTCGGCGACCGGGGCGGCCAGCGCGTTCCAGCGCTGGATCAGCTCGGTCATGTCCGCGGCCTTGGGCTGCTCCCGGGTGACGACCTTGTTGACCGGCTTGGGCGCCTTGACCGGCGTACGGACGATGTCCTTGGTCTGCCGGTCGTAGGTCAGCGTGGTGTCCGTGTACAGGCGGCCGAGCGAGGCGGCCGAGGTGACCGTACGCGGGTTGCCCGCCGGGTCGGGGATGTTGCAGCTGTAGGCCTGGTGCGTGTGGCCGGTCACCAGCGCGTCGACCTTCGCGTCGACGTTCTTGGCGATGTCGACGATGGCCCCGGAGATGCCGGCGCCGGCGCCCGGGACGTCGCAGTCGTAGTTGTACGCGCCGTTCGCGGGCAGCCCGCCCTCGTGGATCAGCGCGACGATCGACTTCACGCCCTGCTTGTTCAGCTCCGCGGCGTACTTGTTGATCGTCTCGACCTCGTCGCCGAACTTGAGGCCCTTGACGCCCTCGGCGGTGACGACGTCCGGCGTGCCCTCCAGGGTGACGCCGATGAAGCCGATCTTCACGTCCCCCTTCTTCCAGATGAAGGTGGGCGACATCATCGGACGCTTGGTCTTCTCGTCCGTCACGTTGGCCGCGAGGTACTGGAATTCCGCTCCGGTGAACGTCTTGCCGTACTCGAAGCAGCCTTCGACCGGGTGGCAGCCGCCGTACGCCATGCGGCGCAGCTCGGTGCGGCCCTCGTCGAACTCGTGGTTGCCGACGCTGGACACGTCCAGGCCGAGCTTGTTCAGCGCCTCGACGCTCGGCTCGTCGTGGAAGAGACCGGACAGCATCGGGCTGCCGCCGATCATGTCGCCGGCCGCGGCCGTGACGGAGTACTCGTGGCCCTTGCGGGCCTCGCGCAGGCTGGTCGCCAGGTACTCGACACCGCCCGCCGGTATTGCCTTGGTGGTGCCGTCTGCCTGGCGTTCGCTCACCGTGCCCGAGGAGCCCTGCGGGGGCTCCAGCGTGCCGTGGAAGTCGTTGAACGACAGCATCTGTACGTCGACGGTCCGGCTCTGGGCCGTACCGCCACCACTCGCGGCTCCGGCCGGCAGTGCGGCGGCGACCATGGCTCCGGCACCGGCCGTCAGGGCGAGTGCGGTGAAGGTCAACCGGCGGGCCGTGCGGGGCCGTTGTGGCGTCGCTGACATTTAGTCCCCTTTGTGGACAGCGAGACAAGTTGGGAGGTCCGCCGCAGCTTATTGTCAACGCGCGTAGCACGACAGGGGGTATCGGGTTGCGAGCTGGTTACGCGGCGGCGTTGCGGGGCCGGTGGGGCCCGCGGGGCACGGAACCGCGGGCGGCGGTCGTAGGCTCGGGGCATGACTGACGCAGCAGCGGCCCTGGAGCCCGGACGGCAGATTCAGACCCTCGACGAGCTGACGGAGGAACAGGCCGCCTCCGTCCTGGAGCTCATCGCGGAAGCGGCCCGCACCGACGGCACCACCGCGGTGTCCGAGCAGGGGCGGCTCCAGCTGCGCGGCGGACCGCGCGAGGGCATCCGGCACTTCCTCCTGAGCGACGGCACCCGGCTCGCCGGATACGGGCAACTGGAGGACACCGACCCGGTGGAGGCCCCCGCCGCCGAGCTCGTCGTGCACCCCGCGCTGCGCGGGCGCGGCCACGGCCGGGCGCTGGGCTCGGCCCTCCTGAACGCCTCCGGCAAGCGGATCCGGGTGTGGGCCCACGGCGGCAAGTCCGCCGCCCGGCACCTCGCGCAGGTGCTCGGCCTGACCCTCTTCCGCGAGCTGCGCCAGCTGCGCCGCCCCCTCGCCGACGGCGACCCGCTGCCCGAGCCGGCCCTGCCGGCCGGCGTGAGCGTACGGACCTTCGTACCCGGCCAGGACGACGCGGCGTGGCTCGCGGCGAACGCGGCGGCCTTCGCCCACCACCCGGAGCAGGGCTCGCTGACGCAGCGGGACCTGAACGACCGGATCGCGCAGCCGTGGTTCGACGCGAAGGGCTTCTTCCTCGCGGAGCGCGACGGCGAGCTGGTCGGCTTCCACTGGACGAAGGTCCACGGGGCGGAGCGGCTCGGCGAGGTCTACGTGGTCGGCGTCAAGCCGGGCGCCCAGGGCGGCGGCCTCGGCAAGGCCCTGACGGCGATCGGTCTGCGGCACCTGGCGGCGTCGGGCCTGCCGACGGCGATGCTCTACGTGGACGCCGACAACCCGGCGGCCCTGGCCGTGTACGAGGGCCTCGGCTTCACCACCCACGAGGTCGACCTGATGTACCGCACCGAAAGCTGACGGGCCGGTCACGCTCCGCGCCGGGGGAACGGCTCCGCGCGTCCGTGGAAAACGCAGAGAACGCGGAGAACGCACGTTTTCCACGACGTACGGGCCCGTGAGCCCGGCCGGAAGCGCCCCGGAGACGAAGGAAGCCCCAGGAAAGCCCAGAAGCCATACGCCATTAACCGGGCATTCAGAAGCGCTTGCCAGTCTCCGGTCATGCAGCCCCGACTCCGACTGACAGCCGATGCTTCCGACGCGCCTGTCCTGCCTCGTGCGCGGAAGAATGGAGGCATGAGCCAGAAGCCCAGCGCAGGTCCCACCGAGGTCCCCGCCCAGCACCCGTCTCACCCGTCCGGAAACTCCGCGGCAGCGGTCAAGGCGCGGCTGGGCTCCATAGCCGCCCACCGCCCGCACGGCGGCCTGGATCCGGACCTCGACGCGGATCTGGACGCGTACGAGGACAAGGACGAGACGGGCGAGCTGCCCGCGAACCGGTTCCTGGACCGGGAGCGCAGCTGGCTGGCCTTCAACGAGCGGGTCCTGGAGCTCGCGGAGGATCCGAACACCCCGCTGCTGGAGCGCGCGAACTTCCTGGCGATCTTCGCGAGCAACCTCGACGAGTTCTTCATGGTCCGCGTCGCGGGCCTGAAGCGGCGCATCGCGACGGGCGTCGCCACCCGTTCGGCCTCAGGCCTGCAGCCGCGTGAGGTGCTGGACCTGATCTGGACGCGTTCGCGCGAGCTCATGGCCCGGCACGCCGCCTGCTACCAGCAGGACATCGCCCCGCAGCTGGCGGAGGAGGGGATCCACCTCATCCGGTGGCCGGACCTCACCGAGAAGGAGCAGGCCCGCCTCTTCACGCTGTTCCGCAACCAGATCTTCCCGGTGCTGACGCCGCTGGCCGTGGACCCCGCGCACCCCTTCCCGTACATCTCCGGCCTCTCGCTGAACCTGGCCGTCGTCGTCCGGAACCCGGTCAGCGGCCACCGCCACTTCGCCCGGGTCAAGGTCCCGCCGCTCCTCTCGCGGTTCCTGGAGGCCTCCCCGCAGCGCTACGTCCCGCTGGAGGACGTCATCGCCGCGCACCTGGAGGAGCTGTTCCCCGGCATGGAGGTGCTCGCGCACCACATGTTCCGGGTGACCCGCAACGAGGACCTGGAGGTCGAGGAGGACGACGCGGAGAACCTCCTCCAGGCGCTGGAGAAGGAGCTCATGCGGCGCCGCTTCGGCCCGCCGGTGCGCCTGGAGGTCGAGGAGTCCATCGACCCCGGCGTCCTGGACCTGCTCGTGCAGGAGCTGAAGGTGTCCGCTGCCGAGGTGTACCCGCTGCCCGGGCCGCTGGACCTGACCGCCCTGTTCGGGATCTCCTCCCTGGACCGGCCGGAGCTCAAGTACCCGAAGTTCGTCGCGGGCACGCACCGTGACCTGGCCGAGGTGGAGTCGGCGTCCGCACCGGACATCTTCGCCGCGCTGCGCGAGCGGGACGTCCTGCTGCACCATCCGTACGACTCGTTCTCCACGTCCGTGCAGGCCTTCCTGGAGCAGGCCGCCGGCGACCCGGACGTCCTCGCGATCAAGCAGACGCTGTACCGGACCTCGGGCGACTCGCCGATCGTCGACGCCCTGATCGACGCGGCCGAGTCCGGCAAGCAGGTCCTCGTACTCGTCGAGATCAAGGCCCGGTTCGACGAGCAGGCCAACATCAAGTGGGCGCGCAAGCTGGAGGAGTCCGGCTGCCACGTCGTCTACGGCCTGGTGGGGCTCAAGACGCACTGCAAGCTCTCCCTCGTGGTCCGCCAGGAGGGCGACACCCTGCGCCGCTACTCGCACGTGGGCACCGGCAACTACCACCCGAAGACCGCCCGGCTCTACGAGGACCTCGGCCTGCTCACCGCCGACCCGCAGGTCGGCGCGGACCTCTCCGACCTCTTCAACCGACTGTCGGGGTACTCGCGCCGCGAGACCTACCGCCGGCTGCTGACCGCCCCGAAGTCCCTGCGCGACGGACTGATCTCGCGCATCGACAAGGAGGCCGACCACCACCGGGCCGGCCGGCCCGCGTACGTCCGGCTGAAGATGAACTCGATCGTCGACGAGGCCCTGATCGACTCCCTGTACCGGGCCGCCCAGGCGGGCGTCCCCGTCGACATCTGGGTGCGCGGCATCTGCGCCGTGCGGCCCGGCGTCCCGGGGCTGTCGGAGAACATCCGGGTCCGCTCGATCCTCGGCCGCTTCCTGGAGCACTCCCGGGTCTTCGCCTTCGGCAACGGCGGCGAACCGGAGGTGTGGATCGGCAGCGCCGACATGATGCACCGCAACCTCGACCGCCGCATCGAGGCACTGGTGAGGGTCACCGACCCCGCCCACCGCGCGGCACTGGACCGGATGCTGGAGACCGGCATGTCCGACGCCACGTCCTCATGGCACCTGGGTCCGGACGGCGAGTGGACCCGGCACAGCACGGATGCCGAGGGCCAGCCGCTGCGGCACGTTCAGGAGATGCTCATAGACGCCCGGAGGCGCCGGCGTGGCTCAGCCAAACCATGACCCGACCGCAGGTGACGTACTCGCCCCGTACCTGCGCTCCCAGGCCACCGCGTTCCTGCGCGCGCTGCGCCTGCACGACGAGAGCACCGGGAGCGGGGCGGACACCCCGGACAGCGGGGAGGCGGCGCGCGGCCTGCGGGGGGCGGCGCGCCGCATCGCCGGCTCCCTGAGCACGTTCCGGGTGGTGACCGAGTCGGGCTGGGCCGACGGGCTGCGCACCGAGCTGGTGTGGCTGTCCTCGACGCTCGCGGACGAACACGCCTACGCCGCCCGGCTGTCCCGGCTGATGGAGGCCCTGCAACGGCTCTCGGCGGCACCCGAGGTACCGGCGCCGCGGGGCGGCACGGGCTCGTCGGGGGCGCTGACGGTGGGATCGGCGCGCGCGGGCGCACTGCTGGAGCGACAGCTCACGCTGGCGCGGACCCGCGCCCATTCCACCACCCTCCAGGCACTCGGTTCGTCCCGCTTCCACGCGGTGGCCGACGCCGTGGCGGTGCTCGCCTCGGAGGTCCCGCTGGATCCCGTGGCGGCCCGCGGACCGGTGGCGGAGGTACTGGTCCCGCTGGCCGCGGTCACGGAGGGCCGGCTCGCCACCGCCGTCGCCGCCCTGCCCGCCACCGGGGACACCCCGTACTCGGCGCACGAGGACGGCGCCTGGCACGAGGTGCGCCGCCTGCTGCGGGTCCACCGGTACGCGCGGGAGACCCTCGGTGAGGACGTCGTCCGGCTGGCGGCCGCGGGCCGGGCCCTGGACCGGCACCGCGACGCCTCCGACGCGGCCACCGCCTCGGCGGCCGCCGCCCGCACCCCGAGGATCGCCCCGGCGACGGCGTACGCCCTGGGCGTCCTG
The DNA here is from genome assembly GCF_056433525.1 of Streptomyces sp. NPDC044704. Classification (NCBI taxonomy): domain Bacteria; kingdom Bacillati; phylum Actinomycetota; class Actinomycetes; order Kitasatosporales; family Streptomycetaceae; genus Streptomyces; species Streptomyces sp. NPDC044704. The sequence goes on along the minus strand of NZ_JBWKGY010000009.1, from coordinate 25,165 downwards.
CACGCCGACCAGCGCCACGCCGCCCTGGCCGCCCGCCGCGCCTTCCACACCATCTGGCACCCCCTGCCGGCGTAGGGCGCGTCCTCGGTACGCGCGCCCCTTGCGACGGCACGCCCACGACGCCGCCCTGCCCCCGGCGCCCCCGCGCCGGCGCCCGGACCAGGAGACCCCGGCCGGCGGGCGGCCGGGGTCTCGCCCGTTCCCGACCTGCGCGACCGGCGGGCCGGGGCGGCCGAACGTACCCTGGTGCCCAGGTGAAGACGCCCTGGACGGGCCCCGCCCGGCGCCCTTCGGCAGCCCGCGACCGGCGCATTCCAGCCACGCCCCACCACCGCGCCCCTCTGGCCCCGCGACGGGCGACCGGAAGTCACAGAGGGATAACGGGCGAACAACGCCCCCTTACGTCCGGGTACAAACCGCCCCATCCGCACCCGGTCGCCCGCCACGGTTCACTCGCCGTTCACCAAGCGCCGTCGACCGCTTCACCTGTTCTGCCTAATTTCAGTACTGCAAGGTGCGAGCCGGTCCGGAAACCACGGCGTACGCACCCCGCGACCCGTAGTCCTCTTCGCACGCCGCCCCGATACAGAAAGCGGCCGGCGGCTCCTCGGAAGGAACACCCGAAAGTGAAGCTTCAGCGCAAGAACCGGCTTCGTGCCTCCGCCCTCGGGGCCCTCGTCGTGTCCGGCGCCCTGGTCCTCACGGCGTGCGGCTCGGACGACAACACGAAGACCGGTGCCGGCGACACCCCGAAGGCCTCCGCCCCGGCCCCGGGTGACGTCAAGTGCGACGGCGCCAAGGGCAAGCTCCTGGCGTCCGGCTCCTCCGCGCAGAAGAACGCGGTCGACCTGTGGGTGAAGAACTACATGGCCGCCTGCTCCGGCGTCGAGGTGAACTACAAGTCCTCCTCCTCCGGTGAGGGCATCGTCGCGTTCAACCAGGGCACCGTGGGCTTCGCCGGCTCGGACTCGGCGCTCAAGCCCGAGCAGGTCGAGGAGTCGAAGAAGATCTGCACCGGCGGCCAGGGCATCAACCTGCCGATGGTCGGCGGCCCGATCGCCCTCGGCTTCAACGTCGCGGGTGTCGACAAGCTGAACCTCGACGCCACCACGATCGCCAACATCTTCAACGACAAGATCAAGAAGTGGGACGACGAGGCGATCAAGAAGCTGAACCCCGGCGTCACGCTCCCCTCCACCGCGATCCAGGCCTTCCACCGCTCCGAGGACTCCGGCACCACCGAGAACCTGGGCAAGTACCTCAAGGCCGCCGCCCCCGACGCCTGGTCCTACGAGGCCTCGAAGAAGTGGCCGGCCCCCGGTGGCCAGGCCGCCTCCGGCTCCTCCGGCGTCGCCTCCCAGGTCAAGGCCGTCGACGGCGCGATCGGCTACTTCGAGCTCTCCTACGCCAGCTCGCAGAGCATCAAGACGGTCGACGTGAACACCGGCGCCGGCACCCCGGTCAAGGCCACCGGCGAGAACGCCTCCAAGGCCATCGCCGCCGCCAAGGTCACCGGCACCGGCTCCGACCTGGCCCTGAAGCTCGACTACACCACCAAGGCCGAGGGCGCGTACCCGATCGTCCTGGTCACGTACGAGGTCGTCTGCGACAAGGGCAACAAGCCCGAGACCCTCGGCACCGTGAAGTCCTTCCTGGAGTACACCGCGTCGGACGCGGGCCAGAAGGTCCTCACCGAGAACGGCTACGCGCCGATCCCGGCCGAGATCAACACCAAGGTCCGCGAAGTCATCAAGTCGCTGGCCTAGTACTGATCCCCGCGCTGCCGGGCGGATCCCGTCCGATCCGCCCGGCAGCCGGGGACCCTCCCCCTCCACCCGGGGGAATCCGGTGCACCGCCGCCAGGGGGCCTGCCCCCCACTCAGACCGGAAAGACCATGGCTTCCACCACACCCACCCAGATAGACACGGCTCCGCCTGTCTCCAAGAGCGGAAGGTCCACCGGCCGCGCCGGTGACAAGATCTTCGCGGGGCTCTCCAAGGGCTCCGGCATCCTGCTCCTGGTGATCATGGCGTCGATCGCCATCTTCCTCACCTACCGCGCCGGGCTCGCGCTGTCGAAGAACGAGGGCAACTTCCTCACCACCTTCGACTGGAACGCCTCGGCCACTCCCCCCGTCTTCGGCATCGCCGTCCTGCTCTTCGGCACCGTCGTCAGCTCGATCATCGCGATGGTCATCGCGGTCCCGATCGCCGTCGGCATCGCCCTGTTCATCTCGCACTACGCGCCGCGCAAGCTGGCCGCGCCCCTCGCCTACGTGGTCGACCTGCTGGCCGCCGTGCCGTCGATCATCTACGGCATCTGGGGCGCCCTGTTCCTGGTGCCGCAGCTGAACGGGCTGAACCTCTGGCTGGACGAGTACCTCGGCTGGACCTACGTCTTCGAGAAGACCCAGGTCGGCGTCGCCCGCTCGCTCTTCACCGTCGGCATCCTGCTCGCGATCATGATCCTGCCGATCGTGACCAGCGTCAGCCGCGAGGTCTTCCTCCAGGTCCCGCGCATGAACGAGGAGGCCGCCCTGGCCCTCGGCGCGACCCGCTGGGAGGTCATCCGGATGTCGGTCCTGCCCTTCGGCCGCTCCGGCGTCATCTCCGCCTCGATGCTCGGCCTCGGCCGCGCCCTCGGCGAGACCATGGCCGTGGCCACCGTCCTCTCCCCGAGCTTCCTCATCTCGTTCCACGTCCTGAACCCGGGCGGCGGAACCTTCGCGCAGAACATCGCCGCGAAGTTCGACGAGGCCAACGAGTTCGGCCGGGACGCGCTGATCGCCTCCGGTCTGGTCCTCTTCCTCCTCACCCTGCTCGTCAACGGCGCCGCTCGCGTGATCATCGCGCGACGCAAGGAGTTCTCGGGGGCGAACGCCTGATGAGTCACGCACTGCAGGAGCAGCGGCCCGTACGGGACCGCAAGTCCGCCGCCCCCGCCACGCTCACCCGGGGCGGCCTCCCCCGCTGGGCCCCGGCCGGCATCGCCGTCCTGTCCGCCGCCCTCGGCAGCGGCATCGGGCTGGCCTTCGACCTCGACAGCAAGATCCAGTGGGGGCTCATCGCGGCCGTCCTGTTCGTGGTCGTCACGTACACGGCCAGCGCCGTCGTCGAGAACCGCCGCCAGGCCAAGGACCGGGTCGCCACCTCGCTCGTCTGGGTCTGCTTCATCCTGGCCGTCGTCCCGCTGCTCTCGCTGCTGTGGACCACGATCAGCCGGGGCGTCTCCGCCCTCGACGGGGACTTCCTCAGCCACTCGATGAACGGCGTGACCAGCTTCGAGGAGGGCGGCGGCGTCTACCACGCGCTCCTCGGCACCATCGAGCAGGTCGCCCTCGCCACCCTGATCGCGGCGCCCGTCGGTCTGCTGACCGCCGTCTACCTGGTCGAGTACGGCCGCGGCTCGCTCGCCAAGGCCGTCACCTTCTTCGTCGACGTGATGACCGGCATCCCCTCCATCGTCGCGGGTCTGTTCATCCTCACGACGTGGAACCTGATGCTCGGCTTCGGCCCCTCCGGCTTCGCCGGCGCCATGGCCCTGTCGATCCTGATGATGCCGGTCGTGGTCCGCTCCACCGAGGAGATGCTCAAGCTCGTCCCGAACGAGCTGCGCGAGGCCGCCCTGGCCCTCGGCGTGCCGAAGTGGCGCATGATCCTCAAGGTCGTGCTCCCCACCGCCATCGGCGGCATCTCCACCGGTGTCATGCTGGCCGTGGCCCGCATCGCCGGCGAGACCGCCCCGATCATGCTGCTGGTCTTCGGCTCCCAGCTGATCAACGGCAACCCCTTCGAAGGCGCTCAGTCCTCGCTCCCCCTCTACATCTGGGAGCAGTACAAGGTCGGCAGTGAAGCCTCCTACGACCGGGCATGGGCGGCAGCGCTCGTCCTGATCGCCTTCGTCATGATCCTCAATCTGGTGGCCCGCGGCATCGCCCGCTGGAAGGCCCCGAAGACCGGTCGCTGACGCGACTCATGAAAGCGAAGTGACCCCTCATGGCGAAGCGAATCGACGTCAGCGGACTGTCCGCCTTCTACGGCACCCACAAGGCCATCGACGACATCTCGATGACCGTGGAACCCCGCTCGGTGACGGCCTTCATCGGCCCCTCCGGCTGCGGCAAGTCCACCTTCCTGCGGACCCTGAACCGCATGCACGAGGTCACCCCCGGCGGCCGCGTCGAGGGCAAGGTCCTCCTGGACGACGAGAACCTGTACGGCGCCGGCGTGGACCCGGTCGCGGTCCGCCGCACCGTCGGCATGGTCTTCCAGCGCCCGAACCCCTTCCCCACCATGTCGATCTTCGACAACGTGGCCGCGGGCCTGCGCCTGAACGGCTCCTTCAAGAAGTCCGAGCTCACGGACATCGTCGAGAAGTCCCTCCAGGGCGCCAACCTCTGGAACGAGGTCAAGGACCGCCTGAACAAGCCCGGCTCCGGCCTCTCCGGCGGCCAGCAGCAGCGCCTGTGCATCGCCCGCGCCATCGCGGTCGAACCCCAGGTCCTGCTGATGGACGAGCCCTGCTCGGCCCTCGACCCGATCTCCACCCTCGCCATCGAGGACCTGATCGGCGAGCTGAAGGAGCGCTTCACGATCGTCATCGTGACGCACAACATGCAGCAGGCGGCCCGCGTCTCGGACCGCACCGCCTTCTTCAACCTCTCCGCCGTCGGTCAGCCGGGCAAGCTGGTCGAGATCGACGACACGGACCGGATCTTCTCCAACCCGTCCGTCCAGGCGACCGAGGACTACATCTCGGGCCGCTTCGGCTAGACCCGGGATGGACCAGGCGTCCTGCGGTGCTGCATGGCGGTGCCACCGCAAGGCGAAAGGAAAAGGGCCGGCTCCCCCTGGGTGGGGGGAGCCGGCCCGCTTTCGTGTCCGGTCAGGGCACTAGCTGACGAAGGCCAGGTTGACGATCCAGAAGCTGACCGCGGCGACCAGGGCCGCGGCCGGCATCGTGATGAACCAGCCGAGGATGATGTTCTTGGCGACACCCCAGCGGACCGCGTTGATCCGCTTGGTCGCGCCCACACCCATGATCGCCGAGGTGATCACGTGCGTGGTGGAGATCGGCGCGTGGAAGATGAACGCCGAGCCGAACATGATCGACGCGCCGGTGGTCTCCGCCGCGAAGCCCTGCGGCGGGTCCAGCTCGATGATCTTGCGGCCGAGCGTGCGCATGATGCGCCAGCCGCCCGCGTACGTACCCAGCGACAGCATCACGGCACACGCGATCTTGACCCAGATCGGGATCGCGTCGCCCGCGCCCTGCACGTCGGCGATGACCAGGGCCATCATCACGATGCCCATGGTCTTCTGGGCGTCCTGGAGACCGTGGCCCAGGGCCATGCCGGCCGCGGACACCGTCTGCGCGATGCGGAAGCCCCGCTTGGCCTTGTGCGGGTTGGCCCGACGGAACATCCACAGGATGGCCACCATCACCAGGTAACCGACCACGAGACCGACGACCGGCGAGACGAACATCGGGATGACGACCTTGTCGACCACGCCGGACCAGATGACCTCGGTGCCGCCCGCCAGCGCCGCGCCCACCATGCCGCCGAACAGCGCGTGCGAGGAGGACGAGGGCAGGCCGAAGTACCAGGTGATCAGGTTCCAGACGATCGCGCCGACCAGCGCCGCGAAGAGGATCCACATGCCCCGGTTGCCGTGGGGCGTCTCGATGAGCCCCTCACTGACCGTCTTGGCCACGCCGCTGCCGAGGAACGCACCGGCCAGGTTCATCACCGCCGCCATCGCCAGCGCCGCGCGCGGGGTCAGGGCCCGCGTCGAAACGGACGTGGCGATGGCGTTCGCGGAGTCGTGGAAGCCGTTGGTGTAGGTGAAGCCGAGCGCGACACCGATGGTCACGATCAGCGCAAAGGTGTCCACGAGGTTCAGGACTCCTTGACCGCGATGGTCTCCACCGTGTTCGCAACGTGCTCGAACGCGTCGGCCGCCTCTTCGAGCACGTCGACGATCTGCTTGAGCTTCAGCACCTCGATGGCGTCGTACTTGCCGTTGAAGAGCTGGGCGAGCAGCTTGCGGTGGATCTGGTCCGCCTGGTTCTCGAGGCGGTTGACCTCGATCCAGTACTCGGTCAGGTTGTCCATCGTCCGCAGGTGCGGCATGGCCTCGGCGGTGAGCTCCGCCGCCCGGGCCAGGACCTCGATCTGCTGCTCGACTCCCTTGGGGAGCTCCTCCACGTTGTAGAGGACGACCAGGTCGACCGCCTCTTCCATGAAGTCCATGATGTCGTCGAGGGACGAGGCCAGGTTGTAGATGTCCTCGCGGTCGAACGGCGTGATGAAGGAGGAGTTCAGCTGGTGGAAGATCGCGTGGGTCGCGTCGTCCCCCGCGTGTTCCGCAGCCCGCATCCGCTCCGCGATCTCGGCCCGGGCGGACATGTCCGCGCCGAGCAGTTCCATCAGGAGCTTGGAGCCCGTGACGATGTTGTCCGCGGATGCGGCGAACATGTCGTAGAAGCTCGTCTCCCTGGGGGTCAGACGAAATCGCACGTGTGGTCCTCGGGGTGCATTGGATTCGGTCAGGCTGATGCTAGGCGCATCCCCCGGCCACGGCTAACCGGCCGTTCTCCAGTGTGCTCCATCAGGCACAGTGGGCCGCACGGACCCCTGCCCCTCCGGCCAGGGCCAAGTACCCTATACCCATGAGGGGTATATACCCCCTCGATCCGGACCACGGGAGGACGCATGACGACCATCGAGGCGGAAGGCTCCGGAGCCGACGCCGGCACCGCCCCTGTCGCGGCCGTGCACGGGTACCACCACCAGAAGGACGAGCACCTGAAGCGGCTGCGCCGCATCGAGGGGCAGATCCGCGGCCTCCAGCGGCTCGTCGACGAGGACGTCTACTGCATCGACATACTCACCCAGGTCTCGGCGAGCACGAAGGCCCTCCAGTCCTTCGCCCTCCAGCTGCTGGAGGAGCACCTGCGCCACTGCGTGGCGGACGCCGCCGTCAAGGGCGGGGAGGAGATCGACGCCAAGGTCGAGGAGGCCACGAAGGCCATCGCCCGCCTCCTGCGCACCTGACGCGGCGCCCCCGCGCCCGGCTCCGTCCGCCGCTTCCCGGGCGGACGGGGGCGTCCGCTCCGCCTCGTCGCCCCTGGAGCCGTGACCGGAGCTAGAGCCCGATGCCCATCAGGACCTCGTCGATCCGGTCCTGGCTCAGCCGCTCCTCCGCGGCGGTGGACGCCGCGATGATCAACTCACCGCACAGCTCGATCTCGGCGAGTGCCACGTGGTCCTGCACCGTCGTACCGCCTGCGGGAGTCACGCGTGTCACCTCTTTCTGCCGCCCTCGCCCGTCGGCGCTCGGCCTCTCAGCGTAGGGATCGCACGCCGTGGCGCGCATGACACGGATGGACCATTTCCGGATAGTGGACCCATGGCCCGGACGTGCCCTTCCGGGCCGCGTGGGCCGCTAGTCGGCGATCTTCCCGGCGAAAATGTCCCCGCTTGCGGGCAATGCCACGGTGACCGGGGTCCCGAAGCCGTAGAGCATCGTGGTCGAGGAGACGTCGATCACGCCATTCTTGACGTACGTGAACCGGTGCCTGACCTTCCGCAGCCGTCCTTCCTCGTCGAGGTAGACGTCGAAGGGCACGCTGTCCTTGCTGAACCCTTTCGCCGCCGCCTCCAGCGACTCCTTCACCCCCGGTGACGCCGTCCGCGCCGCCCGCCCGATGTCCGTCGTCCCCTGGTAGTGCCACACCTTGGTGCCCGCCACCTCGTCCTCGCCCACGTACGTCACGCCCTGCGCGCCGCGCAGCAGCTCGACGGCGGTCAGCGGGTCGGTGGCCCCGCCCGTGACGAGGTTCCCGTCGGCGAGGGTGGTCGTGTCGACGCGGACCCACTTGTCGTCGGGAACGCCCGCGCCGCGGTTCTTCATGTAGAGGGAGCCCGGGACGAGGAGCTCGGTGATGGGCCGGTGCTCGGCCTTGCCCGTCACGTCGGCCGGGAGCATCACCAGGAGCTGGCCCATCCGCTTGCGGAAGTCGACCCCGCCCTCGCCGCGGATCGTGACCCGGGTGCCGCCCGTGGCCATCTCCATCGCCGTACGGGCCCGGGCGCTGCCGGTGGCCGCGAGCGCGTCGGCGGCCCCGCGGACCGCCGCGGCCGGGTCGCGCGGCGGCCGGGCGTCGCCGCTCCCGGAAACCTCCCCGGAGCCTTCGCCGCCGCACGCGCCGAGCGCGGCCACGGTCACCGCCATGCCGACCGCGATCACCGCCTCACCCGCACGCCCGCGCCGCCGCCTGTGCTGGTGCACCACCATCGCCTGCCAACCCCCAACGCATGACCGCTGTTTGCCCGAGGCCCCCACCCGCTCCGGTTAACGAGGTCCGGGGTTTCCCGTCACGGGCCACGGAGTTCCGGCGGCCGTACCGGGCCGGGGAGTACCCGGGTACCGTGGGGGTGTGGATCCGCACAGCAAGGCGACCCTGGTCCCTCCGTTTACCGCCGTGCCGCTCCCGCGTCACCCCGCGGAACCGGCGCAGCCACCCACCGGCCACACCACGAGCACCGCGGAACGCGGCTCGTTCTGCCTGGCCGTCTGCAGCTGCGGCTGGAGCGGGCCGGCCCGCCGCTCCCGTGACCTGGCCAGACGGGACGCCACCCGGCACACCTCGGGCTAGTGCCGCGCGGCCCCCGCGCCCGCGCGTGTCGCCCGTTCGGACGGCCCGGGTGGCCGGGCGGGCCGGGAGCGGATGCCCTGGTCTCATGCCAGGAACCGCACCCCGTGTCGCGGCCCTCCTCTGGGCCCTGCTCATCGCGCTCACCCCGGCCGCGGCCTGGGCCCGCCCCGTGGGCTCCGCGGACGGACCGGGCGACGTGGCCCTGGCCGTCGGGCTCACCACCGCGGCGGCCGTGGCGACCGGGCTGTGGCTGCGTTCCCGCTACCGCCGCGAGGAGACGGCCCGGGACGACACCCCGGGCCCCGGCGGCGACCGGTGACCCCTCGGTTCCGCCCGGCGGCGGTCCGGCTGTGCTTCGGAGCGGCGGTGCTGTGCCTGCTGGTGGCGGTCCTGCTCGCGGTCTGGAACGCGTACGCGGGCTGACCGCGCGGCGGCGTCCGGCCGGGGCTCAGGCCGCGAGGTCGCTCTCGGCCGGCCGCTGCGGCAGTTCCACCGGCCGGGCCACCACCCGGTCCCGGGCCCGGACGAGCCGTCCGACGCGGGGCGCGCGGGCGACCGTACGGACCAGCGGGGTCAGCAGGGCCATCGCGAGCGGCGCGAGGAGCAGGACGACGGCGGTGCCGAGGGCGAAGCCGCCGATCACGTCGGTCGGGTAGTGGACGCCCAGGTAGAGGCGGCACAGGCCCTCGGCGAGGGCCAGGGCGATCCCGATGAGCCCGAGCCTGCGGTTCGCGAGGAACACCCCGACCGCGAGCGCCATCGTGAGGGTCGCGTGCCCGCTGACGAAGGAGAAGCCCGCGGCCTGTCCCTGGCCGGCGGCGAGCACGTCGAGGCCGTCGTGCTGGAGGAACGGGCGCGGACGGCCGACGAACTCCCGCAGCGGCACGTTCACGAGCAGGGCGAGCCCGGCGGCCAGCGGGGCCCACGCGAGCGCGGCGAAGGATTCGACGGCGGTGGTCTCGTCCTGCCTGCGGGCGCCGTGCCAGCACCACAGCACCAACAGGACGAGGGCGAGCGGGAGTCCGTACTCCGCGGCGGACGCGACGGCCCGGTCGACCGCCTCGGGGGCGCGCCGGGCCAGTCCGTTGACCTCGTACAGCAGGCCGACATCCACATTCGGCCCACCACTTGTGAGTCCAGCCATGCGAAGCGGCCCCTTGCCTAGGTCCCCTGCGGACGCACTGCGGTGTACGCCCCTACAACCCTCGTCGATCAACCCCCGTGTCCATGGAACGCCCGTTCTGGCAGGTCCGTTCCACTCTCCACCGAATGATCACTCCAACGTTATCGAAGAGTGACTCATCGTCGCAGCTCAAGGCCTTTGGTTTACGGAGAGTTGCCAGGGGCCGGAGCGGCCGCCGAGCGCTCCGGAAGGGCTTCCGCGCCGTCCTTGGTGACGCGGGTCGCGCCGAAGTAGTCCGGGGTGTCGATCTTGTCGAAGCGGATGACCGCACCGGTGAAGGGAGCGTTGATCATGTAGCCGCCGCCCACGTACATGCCGACGTGCCGGATCTCCCGCGAATTCGTCAGATCGTCGGAGAAGAAGACCAGATCACCGGGGAGCAACTCCTGGCGCGACGGGTGCGATCCGGCGTTGTACTGGTCGTTCGCGACGCGTGGCAGCTCGATCCCCACCGTCTCGTACGCCGCCTTGGTCAGCCCCGAGCAGTCGAAGCGCCCGTCCTGGTCGGGAGTTCCGTTGCCGCCCCACAGGTACGGCGTCCCCAGCTGCTTCTGCGCGAAGTAGATGGCCCCGGCCGCCTGCTGGGAGGGCGCGACCCGGCCGAGGGGCCGGGCGAAGCTCTTCTCCAGGGACCGGATGGCCTTCACGTATCCCTGGGTCTCGCTGATCGCGGGCACACCGCCCGCCTTGATCACGCGGTAGGGACCGGCGTTGTAGGCGGCGAGCATGTTGTCCGACTGATCGCCCGGCACCTTCGCGACGTCCTTGGCGAGTTGACAGTCGTACGAGGCCGCCGACGGGATCGCGTCCTTCGGATCCCAGATGTCCCGGTCCCCGTCACCGTCACCGTCGATCCCGTACGTGGCCCACGTGCCCGGGATGAACTGGGCGATGCCCCGCGCGTCGGCGTGGCTCACCACGTCGGGCTTCCAGCCGCTCTCGGTGTACAACTGAGCCGCCAGCATGGCCGGATTCAGTGCGGGGCAAAGGTTTCCCCACTTCTCCACCAGTGGCTGGTAGATCGCCGGGACGGCCCCCTTGACCAGTCCCACGGCGCCTTGCCTGCCGCTGTTCGCGATCCCCGCCGCCGCCGAGTACGTGCCGACGACGAGCAGCGCGACGAAGGCCATGCACACGCCGATCCCGAGCCCGCTTGCCATCCAGAACTTGCGCACCCGTCAACACTGCCTCATGGCAGGAGACCTGACAGCGCATTCGTCGGCCTGTCTTGGCACTATTTCACCGGAAAGCCGGTGCAGTAGATGTTGCTGTACTCCGTGATGCCCCTGACGCGGTAGACCACCACGGTCCAGTCACCCGGGTCGTTGACGAGCGGGATGGCCGGGAAAGTCCTCGGGGCGCCCTGGTAGTCGTCGAACTTCATGGAGAAGTCGTCGGGGTAGGTGAGCTCCACGTCCCCGCCGGAGGCCTCGTCCGCGAGGTCGACGGGCTTGCTCGTGTAGCCGATGGTCTTGTTGTAGTCACGGACGTGCTCGTAGGGCCGCTGGGTGCTCAGCTCGATGTCGTGCGGGGGCTTGACCCCGACGGAGACGGCGTAGGGGGCCTTCTCCGTGTGGTACGGCTTCAGGTGAAGACGGATCTTGACCTTGCCCGTCACCGACTGCGCTTCCGGGGAATCGGCGTCGACCACCGAGCCCACCAGGAACTCCGCCCGCTCCTCCCCGGGCAGGTTGCAGCTCCCGTTGCCCGGAGCGGTGCCCTGCCACAGGTCCCGCGACACCGAGTTGTTCTCGATGTGGTCGGGCAGGGCGCTCCCCGCCCCACCGCCCCGCGCCGCGGCGGACGGGCCCGCCGGCGACTGCGCCACGGGGTCCTGCGCGGCCGGCGCCGACCCCGAAGGCGGCCCGCCGGCCCGCTTCCCCCGGTCCCCGCCCCCGTCCTCCCCGTCCGGCAGCAGCAGGTAGCCGCCCGTGGCGAGGCCCCCCGCGACGAGCCCGGCGGCCACCGCCAGGACCCAGCGCGGCGGACGCCGCCCGCCGGACGGCAGGGCGGTGGGCGCGACCGCCGGGCGCGGGGGAACGTACGTCGGCACGTAGCCGCCCGCTCCGACGGACAGCCCCGGCCCGGCGGTGGCGGGCAGTCCGGCCCCGCCGGTGGCGGGCAGGCCCGCGCCCCGGTCGCCGCCCGAGGCGAGCAGCGTCGCGTACACCGGGTCGTCGACCAGCGCCGAGTCCACGGCGCAGCGCCGGATGACCTCCGCGAGGGCCGGCCGCGCAGCCGGTTCCGCCGCCACACAGGCCCTGATCAGCTCGGCCAGCCGGGGCTCCACGCCCGCCAGGTCGATCTCGCCGTGCACCGCCCGGAAGTTGACCGCGGTCGGCTCGCCCGTACCGTACGGCGCCCGCCCGGTCGCCGCGTGGGCGAGCGTGGCCCCCAGCGCGAAGACGTCCGCCGCGTCCGCCACCTCGCCCCGCAGCAGCACCTCGGGAGCGGTGTAACCGGGCGTGCCCGGGGCGGCGCCGAACTGCGTCAGCGCCGTATGGGCCGCCGCCTTGGCGATGCCGAAGTCGATGAGCTGGGGCCCCTGCACGCCCAGGATGACGTTCTGCGGCTTGAGGTCCCGGTGGGTGACCCCGTACGCGTGGACGCTCGCGAGCCCCTCGGCCAGCGCGGCGAACAGCCGACGGCAGGAATCGGCCGGCAGCGCGCCGCGCTCGCGCACGGCGTCGCCGAGCGTGGGACCGGCGACGTACTCGGTCGCGAGCCAGTAGGGCGGCGCCGCCAGCGAGGCGTCGATCAGGTTCGCGGTGTAGGCCGACCGCACCGCCCGGACCGTCTCGGCCTCCCGGCGGAACCGGGCGAGCGCCTCCGGATGCCCGGTGATCTCGTCCTTGATCACCTTGATGGCGACCAGCCGGCCGCCCGGGGACCGTCCCAGGTACACCTGCCCCATGCCCCCGGCCCCCAGCCGGGCCAACAGGGCCTGCGCCCCGATGTGGGTGGGATCGGTGTCTCTCAGGGCCTCCATCCGCACGAGCCTGCCACACCGACTCCCGCACCCGGCAGGCGGGTTGACACCGGCAACTCCCGGCTAGCCCCGCGGTGCGACGAACAGGCTCTGCGCGCCGCGCCCGATGGGCCCCTTCTCGTCGTGCAGCCGGGAGTCGGCGAGCCCGATGCCGGCCGCGTCCACGCTCGTACGGGCCTCCACGCAGACCCACTCGCCGGCCGGGTGGCGGTGCAGGTGGACGCTGAGGTCCCCGTTGACGAAGACGTACCGGCCGAAGTCCATGACGGAACTGATCCCGCTCCCGGAGTCCGCGGCGACGAGGACCCGGTCCAGCGGCCGCGTCTCCTCGCCCGCCACGAGCGGCACCTTCATCCGCATCCAGCAGGTCCCCGGGCCAAGCTCGGTGAAGGCGCCGTCGGTGAACCGGGTCTCCATGGCCGAGTGGTAGCCGGTCTCCCACGGCACCGGGAAGAACGGCGTCACCGCCACCTCCCCCGGCGGCGGCAGCAGCGCTCCCGCGGCGACCGCCGGCACCGGCTCCCCGGCGACCCTGATCCGCAGGGCCCGCGCGAGCATCACCGGTGCGTCCGCGCCCTCCGGCACGAGGGCGGCCTCGACCAGCTCCGTGCTCCGCCCGGACCGCAGCACGCCGGTGGTGATCGTCAGCGCGCCGATCGGCACCGGCCGCAGGATCTCGTACGTGATCCGCGCGATCCGCATGTCCGTACGCCCGCCCGGCCGCTCCTCGACCGCCCGCCCGAGCAGGGCGGCCGGCGGCCCGGCGTGCTGCGAGGCCGCGTCCCACGGCCCCCGCGTGGCCTCGGTCGCGCGGAACCGCCCGGTGTCGACCCGCTCGTAGAACCCGTCGGCAGCATCCATGCCGCCGACGCTACCCACAGGTAACCCCGGGCGCCACCCCCCTCGGGAGCACGCTCAGCGCGCGAAGCCGAGCCCGACGCCCAGCCCCACCAGCACCGAACCGATCACCCGGTTCAGCGCCTTCTGCGCCTTCAGCATCCGCTCGCGCAGCCGGGAATCGGAGAAGAACAGCGCGACCGCCCCGAACCACACCAGGTGCGCGGCCGCCATGAACAGCCCGTACCCGGCCTGCTGCCACGCCGAGGTCTCCGGATTCACCACCTGCGTGAACGTGGACACCACGAACAGGGTGGTCTTCGGATTCAGCACGTTCGTCAGGAACCCCGACCGCAGCGCGCCGAGCGGGCTGAGACCCGGCTTCGACTCCAGGTCCACCGTCAGCTCGGCCCGCGCCCGGAAGGTGCGGATCCCGATCCACACCAGGTAGGCGGCGCCCGCCAGCTTGATCGCCGTGAACAGGGCGGTGGAGGACGCGATGAGCAGCCCGACGCCGAGCATCGTGTACGAGACGTGCACCAGCACGCCCGCCGCGACCCCGGCCGCCGCGAACAGCCCGGTCGGCCGCCCGTACAGATAACTGTTCCGGACCACCATGGCGAAGTCCGCACCGGGACTGATGACGGCGAGCAGGGTAATGACGGCAACGGCGATCACTTCTGTCATGTACAGATACTCCCCACTCCCCCCACCCACATCAACCCCCTACCGCTCCCACCGGCGACAATGGAGGAGTGCCCACCCCCGCCACCCCCGCCCTCCCCGTCCTCCAAGCCGACTGCTCCCAGTGCTTCGCGCTCTGCTGCGTCGCCCTGCCCTTCGCCAAGTCCGCCGACTTCGCGGTGAACAAGGCCGCCGGAACCCCCTGCACGAACCTCCGGCAGGACTTCCGCTGCGGCATCCACACGAGCCTGCGCGACAAGGGCTTCCAGGGCTGCACCGTCTTCGACTGCTTCGGCGCCGGCCAGCAGGTCTCCCAGGTCACCTTCGAGGGCCGGGACTGGCGCGCCCACCCCGACACCAGGAGCCCGATGTTCGAGGCCTTCCCCGTGATGCGGCAGCTCCACGAGCTGCTCTTCTACGTCGCCGAGGCACTCACCCGCCCCGAGGCCGCCCCCGCCCACCCGGACCTGCGGCGCGCCCTCGCCACGACCGAAGCCCTGACCCGCTCGGACGCCGCCGCGCTCGCCGCCCTGGACGTGGGCGCCCTCCGCCAGGAGATCAACGTCCTGCTCCTGAAGACCAGCGAACTGGTCCGCGCCAAGACCCCCGGCCGCAAGAAGAACCACCGCGGCGCCGACCTGATGGGCGCCCGCCTCGCCGGAGCCGACCTGCGCGGAGCGAACCTGCGAGGCGCCTACCTGATCGCCGCCGACCTCTCCCGCGCCGACCTCCGCGGAGCCGACCTGATCGGCGCGGACTTCCGCGACACCAACCTGCGCGGAGCCGACCTCCGCGCCACCCTCTTCCTCACCCAACCCCAACTGAACGCCGCCCAAGGCACCCCCACCACCCAAATCCCCCCCCACCTCACCCACCCCACCCACTGGACCTAACCCCGCACCCGCCCCTGCCGACGTTCGAGACCCAGGGGTCCGGACGCAAACACCCGCCCCGACCCCGCCCCCGTTCCCGCGCCCGAACTCCCCCGCCCGCGGCCAACCCCCGCTCTTCCAGCTGCCCCGCGCAGCCAGCCCGCCGTTCCAGCCGCCGGCTGCACACGGCCGACCCCGCCGTTCCAGCCCCGCCGGCGTTTGAGGCGCGGGGGTCCGGGGGCGGAGCCCCCGGGAAACGGTGAAAGGGCGGGTAGGGGACCAGCCCCGCGCAGCGGCACCGCAACCCCGCACCACCTCCCCACCCCGGCCAGGACCAGGCACCGGGCTCGGGCCGCCCCGCCAGAGCACACGCACCCGGCACGGGCACGGGCACCCGCACCCGCCAACCGGCCCCCGGCCCCAAGAACCCCCCACCCCCTCCAACGCCCGGCCAGGGCTAAAGCCCCCGCAGGAACTCCCCCACCACCCCCCTGAACCCCTCCGGATCCCCGGCCCGCACCCCGTGCCCCGCCGGCAACTCCACCAACCGCACCCCACCCCTCCGCACCGCCATCTCCCGCGCATGCTCTGCGGACAGCACCCCGCTCCGATCCCCCCGCACCAGCAGCGTCGGCTGCCGCGCCGCCAGCCAGTCCCCCCAGTGGTCCCCGTTCAGCCCCCGCTGCGACTCCACCGCGTCCCGCGCGACGAACGCCGTCCCCCACCCGTCCGCGTACTCCCTCAGCGACCCGGCCACCGCATCCGCCGCGCTCCCCACCCCCGCCAGGAACCCGGCCCGCGTCGCCGCCCGCCGCGGCCACTCCCGTACGTACGACAGGTCGCCCTCCACCACCGCCCCGACGTCCTCGACGACCACCGCCCGCACCAGCTCCGGACGCCGCGCCGCAAGCTGGTACGCGTTGACCCCGCCCAGCCCGTGCCCCAGCACCACCGCCGGCCCCAGCCCCAGGTGCTCCAGTACGGCGGCCGCGTCGCCCACGTACCCCTCGCGCCCGTACTCCGGCGCCCGGTCCGACTCCCCGTGCCCCCGCTGGTCGAGCGCGATCACCCGCCATCCGGGACCCACCTCCCGGGCGAACCGCCCGAAGGACCGCCCGTCCTGGAAGTGCCCGTGCAGCACCAGCAGCGGCGCCCCCGCCCCGCCGAAGTCCGTGTACGCGAGCCGCCGTCCCCCGACCTCTACGACCCCCGGCAACGGCCCCAGCTTCTCCGCCACCCGCTGCCGCAGGAGCTGGTACTCCTCCCACCGCCTCGGCAGCCGCCCGCCCGGCCGCTTCCCCATCGGCCGGCCCGGCGTCACCAGCTGCCCCCGCCGGAACTGCTCCCGCGTCAGGTCGATCCGGATCCCGCCGGGCAGCACGTTCCAGCAGTGGTAGCCGTGCTGTTCCCCGTCCAGCCAGACCTCGCCGACCATCAGTTCCCCGCCGACCAGGTCCTGCACCACCAGCGCCGTGATGTCGCAGTGCCCCCAGGCCGGATTGTCGGCCGTCCAGGGCGCCCGCTCGACGTCGTCGGGCGAGCAGGTCTCGGCCGACCAGCCCGCACGGATGGCCGCCTCGAGGTCTGCGAGTGTCCAGGGAGTCGTCATCCTCCAAGCCTCCCGCATCGCACTGACACCGAACGGCCGCCCGCCCCCGCCCGCACCGCTCCCCCGAGCCCGGCGCCCCGCGCCCACCAGGCCGGACGAGCCCCGACCCGGCGCGCGCCCCGCCCGTATGCGCCCCTCATGCCTCCACGCGCCCCGCCCGCCCGGCGGAAGCACCCACCCCGAAGTCACCGCGCCGCCGCTCAACCACTCATGTGGACGCAACGACTGACGGAACGAATGTCAGATGGTCTGAAAAGAGAGGCCCACCGACACGCCGCCCCACTGCGCCGAACGGCCGCCCCTCACACGGCCCCCCGCACGGCGGACCGACAATCATTGCCCGGGGTCACCCCCCGTGATACACAGAGTGACCATACGTTCTTTCGCATGCACCCCACCCCCGCCCAGGTCAGAGCGCACGGACGGGGCGCGGGCGGGGCACGGGCCGGGAGATCGGGTAAAGAGAGCCGCCAAGTCGACGACGGCGGCGGTTTCATCAGCGAAGATAGTGCGTGACCCCTGCCGTCGGGCACGGGCTACCGGAACTACCCATACAGGGGCGGTGAGTTACATGATCCTGGCAGCCGAAAAGGGCGACATCACCACCATCATCGGCGGAATCGCCCCGAATTGGGGGCCGTTCGGCAGTCTCGGCAATGAAGCGAAGGTCATGATCGAGGTGGTCATGGCCGTGGCGATCCTCCTCTGCCTCGGCATCGCCATCTGGGGCGCCGCCAAGCAGCGCATCGGCGCGACGGCCCTGCGCGACACCTTCAGCGCGGAACAGGGCAAGGGCCTGATCGTGGCCGGCCTCACGGGCGTCTTCATCATCGGCTCGCTCGGCACCCTCTTCACGATCGTCTACGGAATGGCCGTCTAGCCGTGCAGCCCGGCGGCCGTCGTACCTGATGGCGAATCACCACACCGCGTCCGCGCGGGAACGAGCGCTACCGTCGTACGAGGCGGAGGGGGCGGACACGGAATGAGCAACGACGACCAGTACGGCGGCGGCGGGAGCCACGGCGAGGTCGGCGGCACGGGCCAGACCCGCACCCGCCTCCCGGACTCCCCCTCCGACGCCTACGGCACCCCCCGCCGCACCCCCCGCGCCTCCCGCGGCCTGATCACGGTGGTCGGCGTGGTGGTCCTCCTCATCGCCGCCATCGCGTTCGCGAACCAGTCCCCGGACACCCCCCCACCCACCGCCTCGAACAAGCCCCCGACGGACACGTCCACGGCCGCCACGGGAGTCCCTCCCGTGACCACCCCCCCAGGCCAGATCCCCAAGGGCTTCGCCCAGAACGAACAGGGCGCCCAATCGGCAGCCGCAAACTACGCGGTGGCCCTGGGCTCGGATGCGATGTTCAAGAAGGACACCCGGCACGCCCTGGTCGACAGCATCTTCACGCCGGACGCCGCAGCCCGGCTGAAGGGCCCACAAGACGAGGCGTACTCGGCTGCGTTCCTCACCAGACTCGGGCTCGACGCGAACGGCAACGCCCCTCAGGGCAGCACTTTCGTGACCCGCACCGTCCCGGTAGGCACCCGTGTCGAGACCTACACGGCAGCCACCACGAAGGTCGCAGTCTGGTGCACGGGCCTGATCGGAATGTCAGGGGCCAAATCCATCGACCCGGTCCACACCACCTGGGCGACATGGACCTTCGAGCTCACTTGGGCCGACGGCGACTGGAAGGTCGCATCCGAGAGCCAGCAGAGCGGCCCCGCACCGGTTCCCGGCGACGCAGCCGCCTCCTCGTCCGATGACATCAGCAAGGCCGTCAAGGAGTTCGGAGGCTTCACCTATGCCCGCTAGCCTCCGGCTCCGCACGGCTGTCGTCGCGTCGGTCCACCTGGCCGTCACAGCTCTGGCGTCCCGCGCCTACGCAGCTCCCACGCCTTCGCCCACCCCGTCCCCGCAGGCCAGCACCGACCCCTGCGCAGCTCTCAGTGGCGCCTCCAAGCAGTACTGCGAACTGGGAGACGGCGCGGCCCCCGGCAGCTCCCCCGGTGCCGGCATCCCCTCGGAGAATCCGACGGGCGCCCTAGACCCCCTGTCCTCCCTAGCCCGCGGCTGCGCCGACGCCGCCGCCTGGATCGTCGGCAAACTCAGCGAAGCCGTAAAAAGCACGGCCACCGTCGACTTCACCAACACCGCCTTCCTCCAGCAGTACGCGGTCGTCTTCGCCGCCTCCACCATCCTCACCCTCGTCCTGTGGCTCCTCGCCGTCGCCAAGCGCGCCATCCGCGGCGTCCCCTTCACCACCGCCCTCTCCGAGGCCATCGGCTTCCTCTGGCTCACCGTCCTCGCCTCCGCCTTCACCCCCCTGATCCTCTACACCGTCGTCTCCGCCACCGACGGCGTCACCGAGGTCATCGCCTCCGCCACCGGCGGCCAGACGGACGTCTTCTTCGGCTCCTTCACGGAAGCCCTCAAGAAGGGCGAGGACATCGGCGGCGGCCCGATCATGCTGATCGTCGTCGCCCTCGTCACCGTCCTCGCCGCCGGCGTCCTGTGGCTGGAGCTCGTCATCCGGGCCGCCCTCCTCTACGTCGGCGCCCTCCTCGGCACCGTCGTCTACGCCGGCCTCGTCGACCGCAACATGTGGGGCCACGTCCGCCGCTGGGCGGGCATCATGATCGCTGTCATCCTCGTGAAGCCGGTCATCGTCATCGTCCTCGGCCTCGCCGGCGCCCTCGCCGGCGACAAGGGCCCCGACGCCTTCTCCGCCGTCGTCTCCGGACTCGCGATCATCCTCCTGGCGATCTTCGCCTCCGCGATGATCTACCGCTTCGTCCCCGGCTTCGGCGACGAGATCGCCTCCGCCCGCAACAACCGCTCCAAGGCCACCGACGGCGCCCAGGCCGCCGCCGTCATCAGCTCCCCGGCCTCCCTCGTCTCGCAGGGCATCAAGACGCACAGCAGCCGCAGCGGCGGCGGTGCCCACCGCGCCGACGGCGGCGGCGGGTCCGGCGGCGGCGCCAACCAGATCTCCGGAGGCATGGCCGCCCACAGCAGCCGCGGCTCCGGCAGCGGGTCCGGCGGCGGATCCGTCCCCTCCGCCGCACCCCCGCCCCGCACCGGCTCGAGCACGAGGAACACAGGAGGTGACGGGCGTTGACGACCCAGTCCCACCAGCTCCACCCGATCACGCCCCGCCGCACGTATCTCATCGGCCGGGCCCGGCCGAACGCGATCGTCGGCAAGAACCGCGAGACGGGCGAGATCGCCCTGATCATCGCCGGCGCCTTCGTCGGCATGATGAGCGGCCTGCTCGTCCCCGACCTCACCCTGCGCATCGTCGCGCTGGTCGGCTTCCCCTTCCTCGCCCTCGCCGCCGTGTACGTCCCCTACAAGGGCCGCACCTTCTACCGGTGGTTCGAGATCAGCCGCAGCTACAAGCGCATCCTGCGCCGCGGCACCGCCTACCGCTCCTCCGCCGTCGAGGCCGGCACCCGCGCCGCCGACGGCCGCGAGGTCGAGATCGGCCCGCCCCCCGGCATCGGCCGCATCAACTGGCTCGCCGCGCCCTTCGGCCCCGACGAGATCGCCGTACTCCTCCACGCCGACCGCAGGACCGTCACCGCCGCCATCGAGATCGAAGGCCCCGGCGTCGGCCTGCGCGACAGCGAGGACCAGGAAGCCCTCGTCGACCGCTTCGGCACCCTCCTCAAGCACGTCGCCAACGGCGACGGCTTCGTCACCCGCCTCCAGATGCTCGCCCGCACCCTCCCCGCCGACCCCGACGCCCACGCGAAGGACGTCGCCCAGCGCGGCGACACCCACGCCCCGGGCTGGCTCCGCGACTCCTACGACCAGCTCCAGTCGATGGTGTCCACCTCCTCCGAGCAGCACCGCGCGTACCTCGTCGCCTGCATGCACTACACCCGCGAGCTCGCCGCCGAGGCCCACACCATCGCCCGCGCCTCCAGCCCCCACAAGGGCCGCAAGCTCGACCGCGACTCCGGCCTCGCCATCGTCATGGCCCGCGAGCTCACCGACATCTGCGCCCGCCTCGCCGAAGCCGACATCCGCGTCCGCCAGCCCCTCGGCCAGGGCCGCCTGGCCTCCCTCGTGCACTCCATGTACGACCCGGACCACCCCATCGACCACATCCAGGCCATGACCAAGCGCAACGCCTGGCCCGCCGAACTCGACGCGGTCGAACCGACCTACCTCCAGGCCAAGACCCGCGAGTCCTCCACCCGCGCCCCCTGGTGCCACGCCACCGCCTGGGTCAAGGAATGGCCGATGACCCCGGTCGGCGTGAACTTCCTCGCCCCGCTCCTCGTCCACACCCCGGACGTCATCCGCACCGTCGCCGTCACCATGGACCTCGAACCCACCGAGATCGCCATCGAGCGCATGCTCACGGAGAAGACGAACGACGAGGCCGACGCCTCCCGCGCCGCCAAGATGAACCGCACCGTCGACCCCCGCGACATCGCCGCCCACGGCCGGCTCGACCAGAGGGGTGAAGATCTGGCCAGCGGTGCGGCAGGAGTCAACCTCGTCGGGTACATCACGGTGTCCTCACGTTCACCCGAAGCCCTCGCCCGCGACAAGCGCACCATCCGCGCCTCCGCCGGCAAGTCCTACCTGAAGCTGGAGTGGTGCGACCGCGAGCACCACCGCGCCTTCGTCAACACCTTGCCGTTCGCCACCGGCATCCGACGCTAGCTGGAGGGAAGTGCCGCCCATGCGAGATCCCATGTCCGCTCTGACGGACGCCTTCACCAGCTTCCTCTTCGGCAAGGTCGAAACCACCCGTCTGCCCGTACGCACCTCCACCGGCCAGGCGCAGGCCGTCTACCTGCCCACCGCCGCCCCCGGCCTCGGCGACTCCGGCGTCATCATCGGCCGCGAGGTCTACAGCGGCAAGGGCTACATCTACGACCCCTTCCAGCTGTACGGCCAGCAGCTCCCGGCGCCCCACTGGCTCGTCCTCGGCGAATCCGGCAACGGCAAGTCCGCCCTGGAGAAGACGTACGTCCTGCGCCAGCTCCGCTTCCGCGACCGCCAGGTCGTCGTCCTCGACGCCCAGGGCGAGGACGGTGTCGGCGAGTGGAACCTGATCGCCCAGCAGCTGGGGATAACCCCCATCCGCCTGGACCCGATCGCCGCCAACGACGACGGGATCCGCCTCAACCCCCTCGACCCGGCGATCACCACGACCGGCCAGCTCGCGCTGCTCCGGACCATCATCGAAGTCGCCATGGGCCACGGCCTCGACGAACGCTCCGGCTTCGCCCTCAAGGTCGCGCACGCCTACGTCGTCGACACCATCCGCGAACGCCAGCCCGTCCTCACCGACATCGTGGAACAACTGCGCCACCCCGAAGCCGAATCGGCCCTGGCCATGAACGTCGACATAGACGATGTCCGGGCCTGGGGCCTCGACGTGGCGCTCGTCCTCGACCGCCTCGTCGACGGTGACCTCCGCGGCATGTTCGACGGCCCCACCACCGTCGGCATCAACCTCGACGCCCCGCTGATCGTCTTCGACCTCTCCCACATCGACCGCAACTCCATCGCGATGCCGATCCTCATGGCGATCGTCGGCGTCTGGCTGGAGCACACCTGGATCCGCCCGGACCGCAAGAAGCGCATCTTCCTCGTCGAAGAGGCCTGGCACATCATCAACAGCCCGTTCGTGGCCCAGCTGTTCCAGCGGCTCCTGAAGTTCGGCCGCCGCCTCGGCCTGTCCTTCGTCGCCGTCGTCCACCACCTCTCGGACGTCGTCGACGGCGCGGCCGCCCGCGAAGCCGCGGCGATCCTCAAGATGGCCTCCACCCGCACGATCTACGCCCAGAAAGCCGACGAGGCCCGCGCCACCGGCCGCGTACTGGGCCTCCCGCGCTGGGCCGTCGAGATCATCCCGACCCTCACCCCCGGCATCGCCGTCTGGGACGTCAACGGCAACGTCCAGGTCGTCAAACACCTGATCACCGAAACCGAACGCCCCCTCGTCTACACCGACCGCGCGATGACGGAGTCCTCCGCCCCGCAGCTCCCCGACGAGCTGCTGGCCGCCGAACTCGAAGCGGAAGAACGGGCCCTGTACATGGAACGCCACCGCCACAACGGCCCCGGTTCAGCGACCACGGTGGCCTGACCATGCCGCACGCCGGACGTACGGAGCCCCCGGCGCGAGCCGGCGGCATCCCCGACGGACTCCTCATCGGCCTCCTGGCGTTCCTCCTCGGGCTGGCCGTCCTGGTGTGGTCGGCCACCGGCCTCGCCGCGTTCTTCTCCAAGGGCTCCTGGCCGGACACGGTCACGTTCACCCGCACCCCGGAGGCCGTCCGCGCCCTGATAGCGCAACCGCACGACATCGCGGCGGCCTGGCCCGAGACCACCCCCTCCGCCCTTCCGGGCTGGGGCCTGTTCTGGGGCCTGTTCATCAGCCAGATCATGGTCCTGGTGGTGCTGACCATCTTCACCCTGGGCGTCATCGCCCGCACGAAAGCCCGCCGCAGCACCCCACCGTCCCACCCGATCCCGCCGCAGGCCGCGGCGCCGGCGAGCACCCCCGCAGCCGCGCCCGCCCCCGCACCGACGACGGCCCCCGTCCCCGCCCCGGCGGCCGCCCCCACCCCCCGGCACCAGCCCACGCCGGAACGCCACTCCTCCCCGACGGACGAGGCCTACCGCTACGGCTTCGGCTACGCCCCGCCGGCGCCCCCCGGCACCGGCACCAACACCGGCATCCCGGCCGGAACCGCCACCACTCCGACCCCCACGCCCCGCCTGGTCTACGGCACCCCGGCGGAACGCCACGGCCCGGCCGCCCAGGCCATCGCGGCCGCGGAAGGCGCGGTACTGGTGGTCACGTCCTCCCCCGCGCTGTGGGCGGACACCAAGGACGCCCGCGCCAAACTCGGCCCGGTCCTCCTCTACGATCCCTCGCACCTGTGCGACACCCCGGCCCGCATGCACTGGAACCCCGCCGAGGGCTGCGCCGACCGCGACACCGCCGCCGCCCGCGCCGCCGCCCTGCTGGCTCCCGTACGCCCGCAGGCCCGCGCCGACTCGGCGCTCGCGGACACCGCGGAAACGCTCCTCCGCAGCTGGCTCCAGGCGGCCGCGCTCGAAGACCGCCCCTTCAAACAGCTCCACCGCTGGGCCCAGGGCAATGCCGCCCAGGACCCGGTACGCATCCTGCGCACCCACCCCCACGCGGCCCCGGGCGCCGCCGGGGAACTCGAAAGCGCCCTCACGTCCCACCCGGAACGCCGCGAGCAGGCCCAGCACCTGACGGCCCGTGCCCTGTCGTCCCTGACGTCGATCCACATCCGCGAGGCCTGCAATCCGAACCGAACGGATTCGCTCACCCTGGCATCGTTCCTGACCGAAGGGGGCAGCCTGTACGTGGTGGGCGAACCCCTGGAAGACCCCCGGTCCCACCCGGGTGCGATGCCGTTGCTGACCGCACTCGCCTCCAGCGTGGTCGAGCACGGCCGGCGCATGGCCGCACGGTCATCCCACGGTCGGCTCGACCCACCACTGGCCCTGGTCCTGGAGGACGTCGCGGCCGTGGCCCCGGTCCCCGCCCTCCCGGAACTGCTCCAGGACGAGTCGCTCCCCCTCCTCGCCCTGTGCCGCAGCCGCGAACAGGCCCGCTCCCGCTGGCCGCAGTCCGCCGCCTTCGACTAGGCCGGCCGCCCCAGCACGTACTCGTGCTCCTCCGCGCCCGTCTCCAGCCGCACGGTACGCCCGGACGCCGCGAACCCGAACCGCCGGTAGAAGGCGGCGGCCCGCGCGTTGTCCTCGTGCACGAAGAGGCGTACGCCTTCCAGCGCCGGCTCCTCCAGCGACCAGGCCCAGTCCACCGCGGCCGCGAACAGCGCCTCGGCCAGCCCGGTCCCGCGCTGCCCCTCACGCACGAACACCCCGACGACGTGCCCCTGCTCCTGCTCGACGGCCTGCCCGAAGAAGTCGACGGTCCCGGCTTCCTCGACCAGGACGGTCACCGACCCGTCCCAGGTCCCGTCGGGCCCCTCGGCGATGAACTGCCGGGCACCGCGCCCGCGCGAGCCACCCTCCGTCCGTCCCTGCCAGAACTCGTCGGGCTGCGCCGCCGCGTTCTCCGCGGTCTCCAGGAACGCCACCGGAGCCGCCGGATCGTTCAGCGCGGCGATCCGCAGCTCCTTGACCTGCTTCCACTCGTCGGCACGTACGGGACGTATCACATGCTGGTTCATAGTCCGCGATCCTAATCGGAAGCGTTCCGGGCCGTAAACGCAGAAAAGCCCCGCACCATAAGGTGCGGGGCTTTCCCACAATGATTGTTCGGCGGCGTCCTACTCTCCCACAGGGTCCCCCCTG